>PKYZ01000708.1 GCA_003132865.1 Bryobacterales bacterium | reverse complement strand
CCGACGAGTTTCTGCGTCGATTCATGCTGCATGTCCTACCACGCGGGTTCGTCCGGATTCGCTTTTCTGGCTTCCTGGCGAACCGGCGCCGCAAACAACTTCTGCCCCTCGGTCGGCAGTTCCTACAGGGCAGTCCGCAGCAACCTTCCGAGACGCATGGAAATAGCGAGACAAAGTCGGCTACAACTTGGCGTTGCCCGCGCTGCGGCGGCACCATGGTGCTCATCGAGAAACTTACCGCTCAACAGATCCGCCGGAGGTCTGTTGACCGGAAGGATCTCGTTGACAGTTCGTAATGGTTTTTCAGTCTCGAAGTTGCCGCGTGCATCGGCACGCACGCTCCACGTGTGTGTGGACAGGCGTGGACACCTCGCATTCGCATTCGAAGCAAAACGCGAACCATGCAACCTTCCAGCGATCTTGATCCGGCCCTCCTGGCCGCAGGATTCCCGA
Source organism: Bryobacterales bacterium (assembly GCA_003132865.1). Next base: position 7,835 of record PKYZ01000708.1, on the reverse strand, counting down.
TTCAGCACGCATCGCAGTCGCAAACCAGCCGTCCCCAAAGCCGCAAAATCGATTCCACACCCATAGCGGCCCGCGCCCGCCGCAAACGCCAGCGGCTTCGTTCAAACGCCCCAATCGGAAGTGCCCCGGCCCGGATACTCAAGTGCACAGCGCCACCGCGTGCGCCGGGGCACTTCCGATTGAGTCGTAGCGTTTATCAGGGGTATTACAAGATCAACCCGTGAAGAGGGAGCGCTTTGCGCGCCGGGACCGGGGGCCGGGGGTCGGGGTTGTGTTTCGGGCGCTTCGCGCCGAACCCCGCGGCGACCGGCCAGGAGGCCTGTCCAAGCGGGTCCTGGAGGACCGGCGCAGACCTGGAGGTCTGCCCCACAACGCGCTAGACTGGAAACACACACGCTGAGGGCTATGGCAGCCAGGAACCTGCGACAGCGCATCGAGGAACTGACGGTGGTGGCCGATATCGCTTCGGCCATGCTGTCGCCGCTGGAGCTAAGCCAGGTGCTAGATGTAGCGCTCGAGAGGGCCAGCCGCGGCATGGGCGCGCCGTTCGGCTCCACCACGCTGCTCTCCGCCGACAAGACCCGGCTGGAGTTCGCCGCGGTCTACGGTTTGTCCGCCGATTACGGCGAAAGATTCCGCGAGATCGGGCTGCTGCCGGCGGACGCGTCGTCGCCATCGGGCCGCGCGGTTTCGACCGGGAAGCCCTATTGGGTGGCGGACATCACCCGCCATCCGCTGTGCGCAAGCTGGAAACACATCAGCCTGGGCGAGGGCGTGCGCGCGCTCATCTGCATGCCGCTGCTGGTAGGGGGCGAGCCCGCCGGCACCCTGAATCAGTACCTGGCCGAGCCGCACCGCTTCCGGGCGCATGAAGTCCGCCTGCTGCAGGTGGTGGCGCAGCAGGTTTCCCTCGCCATCGAACGCGCCCGCTTGTACGACCGGCTCAAACAGCAGCATGCGGCCGCGCTGGCCGCCAGCGAGCACAAGAGCCGCTTCCTGGCGACCATGAGTCACGAACTGCGCTCGCCCATGACGGCCATCGTGGGCTTCGCCGATCTGCTGCGAGAGCAGATTCCCGGATCGCTCAACGCCGAGCAGATGCGCGAAGTCCACATGATTTCGGCGAGCGCCCAGCACATCATGTCGGTGCTGAACGACGCGCTGGACGTGGCGCGCATCGAGGCCGGCCAGATCGAGTGCCTCATCGAGCCGGTGGATGCCACCGAGGTCATCAGCGAGGTGACCGACATGATGGCGCCGCTGGCGCGCGCCAAGCGCCTGGAACTAGACATCCGGGAGCCGCACGAACCGCTGATGGTGCGCTGCGACCGGCAGCGCTCCAAACAAATCCTGGTCAACCTGGTTTCGAACGCCATCAAGTTCACCGCACACGGCCACATTGAGGTGAGCGGCTTCCGCGATGCAGCCATTCCGCATCGCGCGCGCATCGCCGTATCGGACACCGGCATCGGCTTGCGGCCCGACCAGGTGCCGTTGCTCTTCCAGGAGTTTCAACAATTGCCGACCCCTTACCAGCACCTGGGTACGGGCTTGGGACTGGCCATCAGCCGGAAGCTGGCGCGCCTGATGGGGGGCGATATCGAAGTGGAAAGCGACTACGGCCACGGCAGCACATTTACCCTAAAGCTGGAGACCGCATGAGCGCACAAACGCTGCTGCTGGTGGACGACGATCCCGCCGTACACGAGCTGCTGGCGGCCGTGCTGCGCCGTCCGGAGTGGCAGATCGACAGCGCCTACGACGGGCTGGAGGGACTGGCCCGCGCGAAAGAGCGCCCTTACGACGTGGTGCTGACCGATGTCCGCATGCCGGGCATGGACGGGCTGGAACTGCTGCATCAGATCCGGGAGATCCGGCCCGAGGCGAAGGTGATGGTGATGACGGCGGACAGCACGCCCGCCAACATCGTGCGCGCCATCCGCGAGCAGGCGTTTTGCTATTTCAGCAAACCGTTCTCGCCCAGTGCGGTGGCGGACATGATTGCGCAGGCGGTGAACACGGGCCACTGGCAGGACGATATCGAAGTGGTTTCGGCAAGTCCGGAATGGATCAGCCTGCGGCTGCGCTGCAAGATGGAAACGGCCGACCGGCTGATGCAGTTCGTGCGCGAAATGGAGATGGACTTTCCGCCGCACGAGCGCGATAACATCGCCGCCGCGTTCCGCGAGCTGCTGATGAACGCCATCGAGCACGGCGGGGGATCGGACCCCAACAAGCGCGTGCAGGTGACCTACGTGCGCACCACGCGGGCCATCGTCTACCTGATCCAGGACCCCGGCAAGGGGTTTTCGTTCGATGCCATCGCGCACGCCGCCATCGCCAACCCGCCGGGCGAACCCGCCAAGCACCTGCAGATCCGCGCCGAGCAGGGTGTGCGGCCGGGAGGCTTTGGCATTCTGCTGACGCGGAATTTGGTGGATGAACTGATTTACAGCGAGAAGGGTAATGAGGTCTTGTTTATTAAGTATTTGAAGTAGTTGGCTTCCTACGGTAATTGCGATAGGCTCAAGAAACCGGCGGGTGGGCATGTTGCTTAATCAAGTAACAATGTTACTGTTGCCGGCATGGCAAATTCCCACAGATTAGGGTTCGTTTGGTAGCGGACGGCTCCAAGATGGCGGCGGTCCGCGCCCCCTACCGGTTGGTGCGTTGACTTAGGGTGAGTCACTTTTGTCATTGTTTGAGGCCGAGAGGAATATTCAGATTTCAAAGAACGTGAGCGGGCGGAAGACAGCGAACATGCAGCGGTCCCTCGGTCCCCAATAGGAAGATAGCACGGCGGCAGCAGGGGGACCGGGGAGTGCTGGTACCCGATTGTTTGTTGTCAATACCTTCGCGGGGTTGCTGAGCGCGTGACCGCCCCACCATTGGCGCACGGATGGCACTCGCGCTACACTAAGAGACAGCCATGACCATCGACGAACGCCTCGAACGGCTCACCGATCGCCACGAAGCCCTCACCCAGAGCCTCGAACTGCTCCACCACGACGTGCAGGGACTCCGCGCCGCCATCGAAGCCGACGCGCAAAACATCCGCGCCCTGGTCGCCGCCAGCCAAGCCGACGGCGAGAACATACGCGCACTCGCGCGGATCGCCGAAATCCACGAACACCGTCTGACCGACCTGGAAAACTGATTAGGCCGGAGACCTTCAAGACTTCGTCGCCGTAGTGATTGATGACCTTCACCGCGGGCGCCAATAAGCTCAGCCCCGGCCAGATCGACAGACTTGTGGTGGCAGTCCGGAAAGGGCAAAAGCCCTCATCAGCTAAGCGCCGCTCCAAATGATCCGCCTGGTTATACCAATATCCTGGTTTCTGCCAACATCAACGAAGAGGGGATTGAGGCCCTGGTCGTCTCTTTTGGGGTTGAACGAAAAGGTCCAACTATGTGTATCCGAACCGATTCTCAAGGAATATGAGCAAGTGCCCTTGTATCCCCGCCTGAAGTTCGCGCCCGCGGAAATCGCCCGTTTTCTGGCCCGGCTGCGCTCTGTCAGTATTCTGGCCGCTCCTGCCCATACCGTAGCAGCGTCGCCTGACGAGCCGGACAATCGCTTTCTGGAGTGCGCGGAAGCTGCTGGCGCTAATTTTCTGGTTACCGGCAACAAACGGCACGTCCCCAAAAGCTGTAAGACTACCCAGGTAGTCAATGCCAGGGAACTCCTTGGCATGATCGGCTCAAGCTTCCTAACTAAAATAGGCGGGGTATGAGGTCGCGGACGGCGCGGCTCATCGTGTGCCTGATCCGGGACCCCGGCAAGGGGTTTTCGTTCGATGCCCATCGCGCACGCCGCCCATCAACAGCCTGCCGTGGGAGCCTGCGCGCCACCTGGAGATCCGCGCCGAGCACGGGTTGGCGGGCCAACGAGACTCGTACAACCCCGACCATGGTATCGTCGCGGACCTGCTCGGAATCCTGCAAGTGCACAGCGCCCGTTTCGCCCCAGACGTTTGCGATTCCCGGATGGCTCCTTTCCACGCTGCCACCTTCCGGCTTGGGTGGGAATGCAAGCGGAACGCTCTTTTATCCGCTGGGTTTGATCTGGATTGGACAATACAATAGCCCGACGTCATTCAGCGCGACGGGCTTGGACCGCGGTATCATCACCGACATCTTCTACGGCGCCGGCGTGGGAGTCTATTTTAAGTAGATCGGCGGCGCGTTTACCGCGGCGGCTCTATGGCCTCGACCACGCGGTCGCCCGGCACGTCGCGCAGCACCTGCCGGATGCGGCTGGGCCACACGATTTCGATTTCCTTGGCGGCGGCGGAAGCGCCCAATCCAAAGTGTACCCGCGGATCGCTGGACGAGGCGTATCCCGTGCTGGTGGTGACGTGATTGTATTGTGTCAACCCGTCCGCCGTGGTCAGCCGGATCTTCGCGCCGATTCCCATGCGATTGCTCTTGGTCCCTTTGAGCTGCAGCAGGATCCAATGGTTGCCGTTGCGCGTGGTGTTGTGAAAGATCCTGGCAGGGCCGTTCAGCACACTCACGACCAGGTCCATGCGCCCATCGTTATCCAGATCGCCCACCGCCAGCCCGCGATTGGCGGCCGGTTTCTGGAGATCCGGCCCGGCCGTGCTGCTGACATTCTGAAAGCGCCCGGTCCCCAGATTGCGGAATACCGCGAGTGGCTCCTCGTAAGCGCGCGGCGCCAGCTTGGCAATATTGTCCTGCACGTTGGAACGGGCTACCGCCAGGTCTTTCCAGCCGTCGTTGTCCAGGTCTACGATAGCGTTGGACCATCCGGACATCTGATAGGTTTCCGCGGCCAGCCCGGCCGTCGTGGTCTTATCCGCGAACTCGCCTTGGCCCAGGTTGACGAATAGGGGAAAGGTCTCCTTCTCGATGCCGGTCACCCACAGCGACGGCTGGCCTTTGTTGAACACGTCGCGAAAATCGACGCCCATGCCGGACATGACGTTGCCGTTTTCGGGGAATGCCACGCCGGAGTTCAACGCCACCTCCTCGAAGCGTTTGCCGCCGAGGTTATGGAACAGTTGGAACGGAGCGTCGTCATTGGCGACGAATATATCCGGGTAGCCATCGCCATCGTAGTCGGCGATGGCCACTCCCATGCCGCGGCCCAGATGCCCGGCGATGCCGGTCGGGGCGGATACGTCGGTGAACGTGCCGTTGCCGTTGTTGCGATACAGCGTGTTGGGAAGCGGTTTGTAGTGGCGCGGGCTGCAGTACAAGAGTTCGCCGTTGGTTTTGCAAACGGGCTCATGGTCGGGGTCCCACTGGCAGTAGTTGGATACGAACAGATCCAGCAGACCGTCGTTGTTGTAGTCCACCCACGCGGCGGCGGCCGACCACATCTTCTTGCCTTCGTACGATCCTCCGCCCACGCCGGCCTTCACGGTCACATCCGTAAAAGTGCCGTCTCCATTGTTGTGGAACAACTGGTTCCCGTTGACGTTGGCCACGTACAGGTCTGGCCGCCCGTCATTGTCGTAGTCGCCTACGGCCACCCCCATGCCGTATCCGGCGCCGCCCAGTCCGGCTTTTTCCGTGAGGTCGGTGAAGGTCAGATCGCCGTTGTTGTGATAGAGCCGGTTCCGGTGTTGAGGGCCCTCTTTGGCGAGCGACGGCAGGCTTGCGCCATTGACGAAGTAGAGATCCGGATAGCCGTCGCCGTCGTAATCGAAGACGGCCACGCCCGCGATCAGTCCTTCGGGCTGCTGTTTGCGCGCGGTGGCGCCGTTGTTGCTGACAAAGTGGACTCCCGCGCGGTCCGCGATCTCCTCGAAAGTGAACGGGCCGAGCGCCGCGCTGCCCGCCAAAGCGGCCAGCGGAGCACATAGCAACAGCCATCGCCAGCGCATCAAACGACGAGTATACCGTGGGGTGGGACAGGGACTCCCGGCCTGTCCGGCAATCCGGCCACGTTATAATCTCCATCAGGTGAGACTCGCCGCGCTCATTCTGTCGCTTCCGTTGGGACTAGCCGCGCTTTGGGCTGACGGGTCCGGGAACCATTTGCGCGAAGCCAGCGCGGCGTACCAATCCGGCGACCTGGCCACTGCCATCCGGCTATATCGCGAGTTTCTGAAGGACTATCCCGACGCGGCCGAAATCCGTTCGAATCTGGGCGCCGCGCTGGTGCGCGATGGACAGTTCGCCGGCGCCATCGCGGAATACGATCTGGCCCTGCGGAAGATGCCGAACAATGCCCAGGTGAGGATGAACCTGGCGCTGGCATACTACAAGCTCGGACGGCTGCCCGAAGCCGTGCAGCATCTGGAAGTCCTCCACAGGCTGGAGCCGTTGGAACTGAAATCGGCTCTGCTGCTGGCCGACTGCCTGCTCGAAACGAACCAGCCGCGCAAAGCGGTGGAAGTGCTCTCACCGCTGCAGGAGGAGTATCCCGACGATCGCGCGATGATCTACGCGCTCGGCATGGCGCTGCTGAAAGACAACCGGACCCAGGAGGCGCAGGTCCTGCTGGACCGCATCCTGCGCGACGGTGAGTCGGCGGAATCGGCATTCCTGCTGGGCCAAACCGAGTTGCTCCGTAACGACTTAGTTGCCGCGGCCGGCCACTTGGCGCGCGCCGTGGAACTGAATCCGAAGATGCCGTGGGCGCATACGCTGTACGGGCAAGCGCTGAAGGCCGCCGGAAAACCGGAACAGGCCACCCAGCAGTTCAACGAGGAGTTGAAGGTGAACCCGTACGATTTCACGGCCAACACTGAGATAGCCCTGCTGCTCAGGCAGGATGGCAAGCTGGATGAGGCGCTGGCGCACATCACGCTGGCGCTTCAGGTGCGCCCCAACGATCCAGGCGCGCTGTATCAGCGGGCGTCGATTCACCTTTCGCAGGGACTCAACCAGCAGGCGCGCCAGGAACTGGAGCAGCTCATCCGGGACTATCCGAGCTTTTCCGAGGCTCACGCCGCGCTCGCCACAGTGTATTACCGGCTGAAGCGTACCGCCGACGGCGACAAGGAGACTGCGGAGGCGCGCCGGGTTAGGGAAGAAGCGCAGAAACTGCTGGAGGAGAAGCGCAAGCCGGCATCCTCCGAAAAGCAGTAGCGCGCGACCCCAATGTTAAGCTGAATCTGGGGTTCGGGATGCGGCGGCCACTGATTCTTTATTCAACAAACACCTGGCTGGCTTTCAACATCGCCGAACGACATTACCGGGGGCGGCACTACATATGGTGCACGCCCTTCTTTAACGGCTGCTCGGACAAAGGCGAAGCTGGGTTCGTGCCGCCGACGTCCTGCCCTTGGGAGATCTATCGCTCCCTCTACGGCGAATGGCGCGCAGGTGACCGGCACAGCATGAAAATTGCACAGAACCAGGATGGCATCCTGCGCGGCGTTCAGGCGAATCGAAGCTCGGGAGTGATTTCGGAGCGCCGGGAGAGAGAGATTGCGTCTATCGTGGAACGCGCCGATATTCGGGATTTTACGGGATTTTGAACCATTGGTATATGTGGTGCCATTACGGAAGGGTGCCCGGCCTGGTCAAGGAAGTCCCGGTCGAGGAGCGTGCGCACCCTCTTTCCCAGGAGTACATCATCGAGAGCCTGCCGCGAAGATTGTTCGATATAATCAAGCTAGAATTGTAGATAGGTTGCCAATGGACTGGTCTAGCAAAATGGGGAAATTTCTGGATGCCCGGCCGCGAGACGATGTCGTCGAAGCCGTGTATCTCGCTACGCGTGTCATGTCGCATCGCGCGGTTCTCGCCAGCCGTGGTATTTCCCCGAGGGCATATCTGGCTCGATTTCCCAACGCGCCGCCGGCTGGCCGCCGTCTTGCCTTGGAGATCTTGAAAAATGGCTCCTATCCGAAAAGTGT
>PKYZ01000304.1 GCA_003132865.1 Bryobacterales bacterium | reverse complement strand
GGGCGAGCGCCATCAAGGACAGGGTGTTGACGATTGCCCCATGGGAGCGTTTCAGCTTCGGCAAGAAAACGCGGCTCATTTTCAGACTTCCGAAGAGGTTGACGGCCAGGTGCTGCTCGATAACGTCGAAATTGCTCAGATCGTCGTATAGAGCGATGCCCGCGTTGTTGATCAGGACGTCGAGGCTGTTGACCTCGCTGGCCGCCTGCTCGATCTGCGTGGCGTTGGTCACGTCAAGCGTCAGGGGTGTCACGCGAGCGTCGGCGGCTGACAGTGCGCCGCGCGTTCCCGCATATACCCTCTTCGCTCCCCGGCTAAGCGCCTCATTGACAAGCGCACGGCCAATGCCGCGATTTGCTCCGGTGATCAAGACTGTCTTGTTCTGAATGTTCATAACGTTCTCCTTTCAAACTGCTGTTTTTCTGTGCTCTCACCCTGTATAACCGCCGAAGGGATGGAAACTCATCGGTGCTTTGCGAAGTTTTTTCGATGCGCCGAGTTACCGGATGGGGCGAAGCGTAGGAATTGACTCGGCGCACTGTTCTCGACCCAACGGTCTGAGCGCGGCGCTCTGAAAGTGCCGCTCCGATGCCTCAGATCGGAGGTTTCATTTGGCGGTTTGCGAGGGCTGCCTCAAACAGGAGGATGACGCCGAACGTTATGAAACGACACAACTTCTTGATCCAGCAGCAAACGACTCCTGCAAAACGCCGCAGTGTTTAGTATCCGATTGCCGGCGCGAAATCCCTCGGCATCGGCAAACGCCCATAAAGTCCGTCTCTGGAAATCGGCAGTTCCCAGCACAAAGGAGACGCCACAGCGCTGAGCGTTGGCCTACACTAGCGCCTATCGGGGCGGGTCCCCTGGATCGCCTGCTGGCAGGACGGCGCGTCGATCCTAAAATATTGCAGGCTCTTGCCGTCCGCCGACCGTGCGGCACTGATGAAGCGCATTCCCAGCTTCTCCAGCACTCGCTCGGAAGGCGTGTTGCCGGCCATGGTCACGGCCATCACGCGGTCCAATTGCTGCACTTCGAATGCGCACCGCAGGAGCCTTGCGGCGGCCTCGGTCGCGATGCCTTGTCCCCACGCAGCGCGGCGCAGGACATAGCTGAGAGCAATTTCGTCGGAGGGGCCGGACCAGGGCCGCAGCTTGCTCAATTCGGTCCAGCCGTGAATCGCGCTGGTGCTCTTATCCTGAATCGCCCAATGGCCGAAGTGGCATTTCATGAGGTCCAGGGAGACGATGGCTTCGGCGGCATGGCGGGCCTCGTCCGGTGACAGCGTGCCATCCAATAAGAAGCGGTTGACCTCCGGATCGGTAAAAAGATCGGCGAGCCAATCCGCGTCAGCCGCGATTAGCGGGCGGAGGAGGAAGCGCGGGGTTTCGAGATGGATGCGGTATTTCCGCCGCCAGGCTTCTTGGATGTCCAAGCTTCCAGCTTAACCCTGGATTTCCTGAGTGCGGCGACGGCCCGTTCGGCGAGCAACAGGAACACGATGGATGCATAGAGCAGCGGCTTTCTGACATCCGATTTCACCAGCCAGTAATAATGCACGACGCCTGCGCATGCGCTCACATACACCAATCTGTGAAGCATCTGCCAGCGGCGGCCGCCCAGGCGCCGGATCCATCCAGCGGTGGACGTGAGGGCCAGCGGCGCCATCGAAATGAAGCCGAGAAAGCCCGCGGTAATGAAGGGCCGCTTCCACACATCTTTCGCGATTTCGTGGAAATCGAAGAACTTATCCAGCCACAGATAGGTAGTGAAGTGCAGGCATCCGTAGAAGAAGGCGAACAGGCCCAGCATGCGCCGAAAGCGAATCAAGTCGGGCACGCCCAGCAGGCGCCGCAGCGGCGAGATGGCCAGCGTGATGGCCAGGAAGCGGAGGGTCCAATCGCCGGTGGCATGCGTGATGAATTCGATGGGGTTCGCGCCCAGGTGCTGGTGGAGCGCCCTCCAGGCTAGAAGCAGCACGGGGGCCAAACAGAGGAGGAAGACGGGGATCTTGATCCATCGGCGCGATGGCAGGCGTTTCCAATGCATGCCGGGGCTCAGTAGTTCTTGCGCAGATCCATCCCGGCATAAAGGCTGGCGACCTGATCGCCGTAGCCGTTAAACATGAGCGTCTTGCGCTTGAGAAATTCGCCCAGGCGGCGTTCGCTGGCCTGGCTCCAACGGGGATGGTCGACCGCGGGATTCACATTCGAATAGAAACCGTACTCGCGCGCGCTGGAGAGATTCCAAGTGGTGGGCGGCTCCTTCTCGACGAACTTGATCTTCACGATGGACTTGATGCTTTTGAAACCGTACTTCCAAGGCACCACGAGGCGAACGGGTGCACCGTCCTGGTTCGGCAGGACCTGGCCGTACATGCCGAAGCAGAGGAGCGCGAGAGGGTGCATGGCTTCGTCGATGCGCAAGCCTTCCACGTACGGAAACGCGATGCCGGCGTAACGCGCGGCGGGCATCTGCTTGGGGTCGTACAGGCTCTGGAAGGCGACGAATTTGGCCTTCGCGGTGGGCTCGACGGCTTTGATTAGGACGTTGAGCGGAAATCCGATCCAGGGCACTACGATGGACCACGCCTCCACGCAGCGGTGCCGGTAGATGCGCTCTTCCAGCGGCGCCATTTTCATGACGGCGTCCAGGTCGAAAACCTGGGGCTTGGCGACCGCGCCCTCCACGGCGATGCTCCATGGCGAAGTCTTCAGTCTCCCGGCGCTTTTGGACGGATCGTCTTTGCCGGTGCCGAATTCGTAGAAATTGTTGTAGCTGGCGACGTCCGCGAACGCCGTGGGCTTCTCATCGGTGCTAAACGGGCCCTTGATGGCGGCCAGTTTGGCGGCGGCCGAAGCGCGGGTTGTGAAGAAGGCCGCGCCCGCCAAGGGCACGGCGGACAGGAAGCGCCGGCGGTTCAGATAGGTGTCTTTGGGTGTTACTTCCGAGTAACGAATATCAGCCGTTTTTTTGACCAGCATATGTTCAATTATAGAAGACGCGCCGTGGCGGGTTTATTCCAGGTGCGGGTGGCCACGCTTTCGAGATGCCGGTCATCCGGCTGGCCGGGCAAAGCCTGGTGGATTCGGAGCATGTGGTGAGGCAGCACGACTGGCCAATCGGGATGCCCTCCCGGACTACTAAAACCCTTCCAGCAAATGCCCCATCTTCTCTTTCTTCGTCCGCAGGTAAGCCTCCGTCGACACCATCGCCGGCACGATGCAGGGTACCCGCTCCTCCACCCGGACTCCCGCGGTTTCCACGGCGGCCACCTTCTCCGGATTATTCGATAATAGCCGGATACTCTTCAATCCGAAATACCGGAGAATCTCGCCGGGCAGCTCGTAATTTCGCAGGTCGGATTCAAAGCCCAGGCGCTCGTTGGCCTCCACGGTGTCGGCGCCTTCATCCTGCAATTCGTAGGCGCGCAGCTTGTTCAGCAGGCCGATGCCGCGCCCCTCCTGATGCTCGTAGATCAGCAGCCCGCGGCCCTCTTCGGCGATCATGTGCAGCGCCAATTCAAGCTGTGCGCGGCAATCGCAGCGCAGGCTGTGGAAGACGTCGCCCGTGAGGCATTGCGAGTGAATGCGCACCAGCGGCGCCAACGGACCGTGCGCCACATCGCCCATCTCCAGCACGACGGCTTCTTCCAAGCGGTCATCGAGGCGGCCTTCAAATCCGTAGATTCGAAAGTGTCCAAACCGGGTTGGGAAATCCGCTTCGGCAGCNNAGCTTCCATGGCGGATTCCTCCCTGGTCACGCTGCTGGTGAAGCTGGGCGTGGTGGCCTCGCTGGCCAGCATCCTGGTTCGCTGGAGCACCGTCAAGCGCATGTTGATGCGCGAAAACCGGACCATGGCCCAGCGCGTGAAACTGTCGCTGTGGTTCTCCGGCGTGTTTGGCGCGAGCGTCGCCACGCGCGTGGTGAGCGCCAGCTACCAAGCCGTCGACCTCGGCCTGGAGGGCAGCCTGCTCGCGGGTCTGCTGGGCGGTTACGTGACTGGTCTTACGTCGGGAATTCTGATCTCGATTCCGGCCATGATCCACCGCGAGTATCTGACCATGCCGCTGCTGGCCGGGCTGGGCGTGTTGGGCGGCCTGTTGCGCGATTGCGCCGCCGATCCGGAGGATATCTGGCGCTTCAGCCCGTTCTTCGACCTGAACCTCTGGCGCTTCTTCAAGCAGCGCCGCTTCGACCGGCGCAACGCTTTCAACCTGCTCTTCTTCGTCGTGATTCTGTTCGCCGAGTTCCTGCGGCAGGCGCTCGGCCAGGCCTTCGGCGCGAAGGGCCGGATCTTCTATCTGCACCCGGAGCAGCCCAATCTCCTGATGTACGCGGCGGTTTATGCGACCACGCTGTTCTCCGTTACGCTGCCGATCAAGATCTGGAACAACACCCGCAACGAAGGCAAGCTGGAGGAGCAGAAGCGGCATTTGATTCAAGCCCGCCTGGAAGCGCTCACCAGCCAGATCAATCCTCATTTCCTCTTCAACACGCTGAACTCGGTCTCTTCGCTGATCCGCACCGATCCCAACCAGGCCCGCGTCATGGTGCTGAAGCTGTCGAACATCCTGCGGCGGCTGCTGCGCAAGCACGACAATTTCAGCGCGCTGAGCGAGGAGATCAGCTTCATCGACGATTACCTGGCCATCGAAGTGGTGCGTTTCGGCGACAAACTGCGGTTCGAAAAAGACGTAGCCGCCGACACGTTGGACATGCTGGTGCCGAGTATGCTGTTGCAGCCGCTGATCGAGAATTGCGTGAAGCACGGGTTGAGCAGCAAAGTGGAAGGCGGCACCATCCGGTTGCGCAGCCGGCGGGTGGATTCGCGGCTGCTGTTGTGGGTGGAGGACGATGGCGTCGGCATACCCGAATCCAAGCTGGCGACGCTACGGGAACAGGGCATCGGAGTTAGCAATGTGAGCGAGCGGCTGAGCGTGCTGTTCGGCAACGACCACAAGATGAGCATCGACAGCCAGCCCGGACACGGCACGCGCATTGAGATCGAGATTCCGGAATTGCAGACCAGCTTGGTGGCGGCTTCCTGAAAAAACGGAACCACAGATGGACACAGATAGACACAGATAAACGAGGATGGCGACGATGAAGAGGGCCGTGGAGATGCGCATGCTTGATGGACACCGCCCCGCCCGCTACGGTTCCGTTTGTTTACTTCACAAATATCGTAGGCCACGTGGAACTCTGCGTCAAAGTTCCATCGGGCGCGGTGGTACTTACCAGAAGCGCCAACTGATTGCCGGCGGGTGCAGGCGGCGTGGGCACCCGAATATTGATCTGCCCTATTCCGGCAAGCAGGCCAGGCGCCGCGCCCGCGTACAGCACTTCCGCTTGTACTGTTCCCCCGGGCAGATCGTAACTCTGGTTGGTGGCTACCCCAGCGGTCACAGTCGCCTGGTAGGAAGAGGTCCCCGGAGGAGTGACAGTGCCAGTCACTTCCGGCGTGTTGGTCGTACCAAAGCCAGTGCCAAACAGGGAGACCACCGAGCCGATCGCTGCCGGGTTGGATGGTCCGTTAATGGTGCCGTCTTGGTTGAGCGCCACGGCCTCGGCGGACAATCCGGGTTGCAAACGAAACACGCCCGGAGTGGCGAAGCTCACGGGCAAGTTGACCGAACCGATGGTCGCGCCGTTGTTCACTAACCGCATCGTAGTTGTGGTTTGGCCAGCCAGTTCGAATGGCACGATGGCATTGATCTGTTGCGACTGCACGAAGATCAGGGGTGCCGCCAGGTCGCCGAAAAACACCCGCACACCGGCCAGTTGCCGGGGCACGGTTCCGTCCGGGCCCAGTTGAAAGGACACGCCTGAGTCTGGCCCAAGGCCAAAGCCAGTGAGGGTGATGAGTTCGCCCGGAGACACGGCCGGCCCTGCGAAAAACGGCCCTTCGGAAAACGTGGCTCCATTCAACACGATTGCCGCCACGCAGGGCGCGGCTGAGGTGCCCGGGTCGCCGAAGCGGAGTTCAGCCAGTTCGGCCCCGCCGTTCGCCACCAGGCTGACGGAGCGGCTGCCCGATAAAGCCAGTCCAATGGGTTCAAGAGTGACGTTGGAGCCGGAACGGTTGAAGTAGCTCCTGTCCAGCAGCGCGCCATTCGAGTCCAGATGCGTGACGAAGGCATCTTCTTCTGCCACCATGCAAGGCTGTGGAGCGCTCGCCGTAACCCTCACGCCGCCGCCAGTAATCCCCGCCACATACACGCCGCCCGCGTTGTCCAGGGTCATCGTTCTTACGCCGCCATCGGAAAACACATAAGTGGAGTAGGCTAGCTTGTCTCCTGCCGGCGACAATTTCGCGGCAAAGCCGCCGGGGCTTCCATAGGAGTCGGCCGTCAGTAAACTCCACATGGGTATGAGCGCGTTTGGTTCGTACGATCCGGGAGTGGTTGGGAAGTCCGGCGAAGAGGTCTCTCCCGCCACATACACGTACCCGGCGGAATCGATCTGGATGGCGAAGGGAATCTCGGTTACGCTGCCGCCGAGATATGTGGCAAATACTACTTTCCCGGAAGGATCGAGCTTGGCCACAAACGCATTCCCACCGCAATAAGTGAGTTCGGTTGTTTGGCCGCTCTTCAGACTTGTTTGGAAGGCTCCCGGCGTGGCCGGGAAATCGGTTGCGGTCGTTTGTCCAGTGACGTAGGCGTTGCCATTCCCGTCGACTGCAATCGCCAGACCTGACGAAATGGGGACGGACAGATCGATGCCCCCCAGCAAGGCGTTGTAGAGGAGGGTCGACCCGTCCGGGCTCAGTTTGGCCAAGAATGTCTGCCCGGAATTCGTCGACCAGGCGATGTAGGCGTTGCCCTGCGTGTCAACCGCGATAGCCGGAGCTGCAGTTCCCAGACCTTGAGCGCCTGCCGGGCCGCTCAGAAGACAGGTGGAATAGTCAAATTTGCTGCCCTGGGGGTTGAGTTTGGCGACGAATAACGCCGCCGGGATGCTGGGCTGAACGGGCGGAGATGGCTGGAAGGCGCCGGGCGTGGTCGGGAAGCCCCCTGTGGTGGTGCCGGTGATATAGACGCTCCCCGCCGGGTCAACCGCAATCCCCGTTCCGACATCGTCCCCAGCGCCGCCGAGAAGCGTACTAAAGATGAGTGGACCGCCGCCCGCCGGCACCTTTGCAATGTAGGCGTCGTGGCATGGGTACGCATGCGGACCGAATGCGCAAAACCCACCGCCAAGCTGAGTTTGAGGCGCTCCGGGCGTCACCGGAACGCCGCCTGCGACGGCGCCGCCGGTGAAGTAAATATTGCCTTGTGCGTCGGTCGCCGTTACGGTTCCACCGATCGGCAAATTCACAACGGAAAGGGATGGGGGAGTGGCCGCCTGGAATTGGACCACGACAAGCGTCGGTAACAGGAGCGCTGAATAGAAGATGCGCATAATCCTAATGATACTGCGCGCTTTGCGCTGGGGATCGACTTTTGTCGGTCTCGGTACTATCTCGCTCGCTTCGGCCCGCTTCTTACGCCGCCGTCAGCAAAATCGGCTGATCCCACGTAATCACGACAGTACGTTCGTAATACGCGGCCAGGCTTCCGTCGCCCGTACGAAACTAATAAAGACCAAAACCAGACCAGTCCGCGGTTCCTGCTTTTCTGTTCTTATCTGTGTTTATCCGTGTCCATCTGTGGTTCCGTTTTTGCTGGGCGCTGGTAGATCACCTTGCCGCCCAGGTAGGTCCGCTCCACCTGGATCTGACGTACGGCGTCCAGCGGGCAGGTGAGGATGTCCCGATCGAGCACGATCAGGTCGGCCAGCTTGCCTGGTTCGAGCGATCCCTTTTCCTTCTCTTCGAACGTCAGCCAGGCGTTGTTGATGGTATACAGGCGAATGGCTTGCTCGCGCGAGATGCGCTGTTCCGGGTGTAGCGGCTGGTCAGCCCAGCGCGGCTGGCGCGTGAGCGCGATCCACATCCCCAGGAACGGGTTGTAAGGATTGATGGAGCGCAGGCTGCCGATTTTCTGCATGTGATCGGAGCCTCCGCCCACGACAACCCCGCTTGCGAACAGCGTCTTGTACGGCTGAAAATACGCGAGGCGCGCATCGCCGAACTGTTTGCGGAGCGTGGCGCCATCCAACCACAACCAGTCCGGCTGCAGGTTGGCGACGATGCCGAGTTCCCGCATCTTGCCGATGATTTCCGCGCTCATGAAGTTGGCATGCGTGATCGACGGGCGCGCGGCGCGGAGCGGAAACTCGCGGTCGATCTCCGCGTAGGCGTCCACCAATGTCTGGACCGCGCCATCGCCCACCGAGTGCGCCGTAAACTGCAAATCGTGCTGCAGCGCGCAGCGCGCGATCCGGACCAGCTTGTCCGGCTCGATGTAGCGCATGCCGCGATAAGCGGGATCGTCGATCGAATAGACCTTGCTCACGCCCCACGGCTGCAACATGAAGGCGCTGCCGGTCAGCATGCCGCCATCCAGGAAGGTCTTAATGCCGCGCAGCCAGAGCATATTGTTGTAGCGGTGCAAGGGGCTGGCGGCCGCCGCCAGGATGCGCGCGGTGATTTCGTCGAGCGGCAGTTGGGCGTCCACGTCGTACGCCACGAAAACGCGGCAAGTGAGCTGCCCATCGTCTTTCAGCCGCCGGTAGGTTTCCAAATCCGCATCGCCCAGATCGCCTTCGGAGATGCTGGTCAGTCCCACCGAGTTGTAGTCGGCCAGCAGCATCTTGAGGCGCGCGCGGCGGTCGTCGGCGGTGGGGACTTTATCGCCGGAGTGGATCTTCACCAGGCGGCTGCAATTGCGCAGGATGCCGGTGGGCTCGCCGGTGGCGTCGCGCTCGATGCGGCCCGGCAGTCCATCCGTAATGCGGAAGTCCTTGCCGATGCCACTGAGTTGCAGCGCGAGGGAGTTAACGGCGGCATCGGGGCCGGTGCCGAAGTAGACCGGGTTGTGCGGCGCGGCGGCGTCCAATTCCGCGCGCGTGGGAAAGCGCTGCTCGCGCAGGCGGGTGATGAAGACCTGCGTGAGGACGATCCAGTCGCCCGCTTTCGCGACCGCGGCGCGCGACTGGACGTAGCGCAACACATCCGCGATGGTTTCCATATCGGGAACCGGATGATCGAACTCGTACATGGCGGCCTGGGCCGCGTGCACGTGGGAGTCGATCAGGCCGGGCAGCACGGTCTTGCCCTGCAGATCGATCTGGCGAGTGCCTGGGCCGGCCAGGCGGGCGACTTCGGCGCGGGCGCCCACGGCCAGGATGCGGTCGCCGCGGATCGCGATGGAATCGGCAATCCGGAATTGCGGGTCTACCGTGACGATCTTGCCATGGCTGAGGATCAGGTCCGCGGGTTGCGCGCGCAGGGCGGCCGCGGCGAGAAAGAGGAGTGCGGCAAGCAGGCGGCAGTACACGACAACATGATACTGCGTAGAGGCCGGTGACCGGGAATATCGACCGGACAAAAAAAGTGGACATTCGCTGGAATGGATAGCATGGTAACCATGAACGCATCCAAATTTAAGGAACAATGCTTGTTCCCGATCGACCATTTGGACGCCGCCGGAATCGTGATTACCAAGCACGGCAAGCCGGTAGCCAAGGTCATTCCCATCGAGTCTGGTTGCGCCCATCTGATCGGCGCCCTAAAAGGCAAGATCCGGATCCACGGCGATGTGTTCTCCACGGGGTTGGAATGGGACGCCGGTAAGAGAAGGTAAACCTGGATACGCACATCCTGATTTATGCCTTCTCGGGAGACCTGCCGTCTTCTCAGCGATGGAGCATCTCGGCCATCGTGCTTTGGGAACTGGCGAAACTTGCGCGCATGCGAAAGTGGACTTCAGAAGCGATCCCGCCGACGAACTCATTTGCGCCACAAGCATGGTTCACGAGGTGCCCCCGCTCACACGCGATCAGAAGATTCGAAAATCGTCAGTGGTCCCGCTTGCCTGACTTTCCGGTGAGGGATGGGCCTGGATGGGTGCTTTGACCCAAACCGCTCGCCCATTTAGGGCCGGGGCGCAAGACTCCGTCAGGCGCTCAGCCGCAAAATGTGCACTTCCGGGGGTGCGAAGTCTTTCACTGGCGTGAGCGGTATGGCAACCTGACTCAGCGCCAACAGGAGGCTTTCCTTGCTATTGCATACGCAGGGCAAGGTGTCGTTAGCAAAGTAGCCCGGGCAGGGTGCGGGCTGACCGGCAAAGCAATAAACCTTGTGCATTTCTATGCCTTATCGTTGCATCCTCCGAGCATTTTTTTGGCCGTTCGTGGAAGGCTTCCTTCGCCTTCTGGCTCTATGACGATTATGTAACGCTTCACCCATCCTGTCAACCAGGAGAGAGAGATCCGAGAGATCCACATCCTGATTTTTCAAACCGGCGGCTGCGCGGCTACGTTTGAGCGTGCCGTTCGTAACCATATTTTCGGGGGTGGAGATCCGCGGTGTCCACGCGCCGCTTTCCTCACGATGCTCGGCGCCGCAATTCCACGGATGCCGACGGGACCGAAAGAGCCCGCGTCGTAATGGTGAACCAAACGCTGGCGAGACGCGTATGGCCCGGCGTGGATACGGCCACGGCACGGGTGCTTAACCGCTTTGGGGATTTCGGGCGGAAACCGCTCCCTGATGGTCGCGGCTCGGTAACAGTCGCGTTGATATCGCAAGGTTTACTGAGCCGCGAGCGTAAGCGAGCGGTCGCATTCCCCAAAGCGGTTAAGCACCCCCACGGCACTGCACTGCGAGTAAACCGAGGCCCGTACGGTATCATGGTCCAGATGCGGTTCTGGCGGCGGTATCTGGCGGCGCTGACGCTGACCCTGGCGGGGGCGGCATTCGCGGCCGATCTGCGGCTTCCGTTGCGGTCTCGCGTGGAGGCCTTCAAGGGCAGCGGCGTTTGGGAGGAAGTGCGGCTTGACGAGGCATTCCCCATCGCGCAAACCGCCATCCTGATCTGCGACATGTGGGACAAGCATTGGTGCTCAGGCGCCGCACGGCGGGTGGAGACGCTGGCTGTCAGGATGGCGCCGGTCATCGACGAGGCTCGCGCGCGCGGCATTCAGATTATCCACGCGCCGTCCGAAACCATGGAGTTCTACAAGGATTGGCCGCAGCGGCAGCGCATGCTGCGCATCGCGAAAATCGAGCCGCCGGCGCCGCTGGGCCTCACCGATCCGCCTTTGCCCATCGACGATCGCGACGGTGGATGCGATACCGGAGACTCTTCATACAAGGCCTGGACGCGCGAGATCGCCGCGCTTCCCATGGGCGCAGCGGATGTCATTTCCGACGATGGACCGCAGATCTACAGCTTTCTGCGAGAGCGCGGCATACGCAACCTGCTGGTGATGGGAGTCCACGTCAACATGTGCGTGCTGAACCGCTCGTTCGCAATCAAGAAGATGACCAATTGGGGGATCCGCTGCGTACTGGTGCGTGACCTCACCGACAGCATGTATAACCCTAAGGACCGTCCCTACGTGAGCCACGACCGGGGGACCGAGTCAGTCGTCGAGCACATCGAGCGATACTGGTGCCCTTCGGTCGCGAGCGCGGACCTGATGAAGGCGCTCCCGGAAGCCCGATGAGAATGCCCAGAGGCGTCAGTCCCAGTTCTTCACCTTCGGCCAATCATCCTTGAGCGGCCACTTCAAACCGCGGCAGTAGAAGATATCGAAGTGTTCGTACGGCATGGAATAGGGATGCGCGACGTGGGCGACTTTATCGACCGTTGCAAAATTTCGTTCGAGATCCGCTTGCCGGCCCTGCATGACGATGACGCTTTCGCCGGTATAATCGCGCGGTCCCCAGAGGAAATAAGTCTGGTGCCCACTGATGGCGTTCGGCAATCCGTATTTCGGACCAAACAGATCCACCGCGCCGGCCTGGCCGTAGTTCTGCCCGAAGATGGCGGTCTTGGGACGCACGTCCGGCGGCAGGCCGTTATAGATTTTTGCCACCGTGGCCACCATCTCTTCCCAGCCGAATTGGTCGGCATAGATCTGCGGCAGGGGCCCGAGATTGTGCGTCTCGATCCTGGGCGGCTCAAAACCGAGGGCTTGCGAGTAGCGGATGTACGTCTCGACGGGCAGTACCGGAACGGCGAAGGGTGCGAACACCGCGCCGAAGAGCACCATCAGGGCGGCCCAGGCAGGCTTGATCCACTGCGCCTGCAAACGGGGCGCGGCCAGCGTTGCTGTCAGCCAGGATTCCCACAGGACTCCGCCCGCGGCGAACAACAGCGGGAAAGCCGGCCATGCGTAGTAGACGCGCGGATTCATAATCATGATCACGGCCATGGTGACGAGCCATGCCCACCCGAGCACGCGAAACGGTTTCCCCTTCTCGCTGAACAGGTAATACCAGATCCCGGCCAGCCAGATGGGAAGCGTGAGCGGGAACATAGTCAGGATTTCCTGACCGATGAAGGCCAGCGGCGGCAGATCGACATTGCGGTGCGCGCGTTGGATGTTCGCCTGCAACTCCAGAAATGGGAAGTGATGCTCGACGTTCCACAGCAGGTTGGGCAGGACGATCAGGAACGCGAGCAGGCCGGCGAGCCAGAGCCATGGCGATCGGAACTGGCGGCGTTCGGGTGTGGCGAGCAGGCCGACGACGATCCCGCAGCCGAAGATCAGCATGGAGTGTTTGTTTTCCAGTCCGATGCCGGCCAGCAGGCCGAACCATAGCCACAGCTTTTGATTGCCGGTCCTGACGATGCGCATGACGATGTACGCGCAGCCCATCCAGAAGAGCGGCTCAAAGGCATTCATCGAAAAGAAGCTGTCGGTTGCCAGAATGCCGGGCGCCACCAGCACCGCCAGCGCCGCCAGACCCTGCGCGAAGCGGCGCCCGCCCAATTCGCGCGCGATCAAGCCGGTGAGCAGCACTGTCGCGCCTCCTGCCACGGCCGGCAGGAAACGGATGGCCTTTAGCGACTCGCCAAACAGTACGCGGGTGAGTGCGGCGGCCAATGCGATGAGCGGCGGTTGATCCACATAGCCCCAGGCCAGATGCCGGCCGCACGCCAGATAGTAGAGCTCGTCAACGAAGTAGCCGTAATTGTGGCCGGCATAGAAATGGAGAACCATCTTGATGGCGGCGATCCAGACCACGACCATGGCCAAGCCGGGCGTTAGACACTTACGTGTCATATCGTCATGCGGAAGAACGCAATGGAACCACAGATGGACACNNCACAGATGCACACAGATAAAGAATCCGTCTGCGCCGGTCCGCGCGGTCTCTGACAGATATCTCACGTTTGCGGTCCCACCTGGGAAAGGAATTGCCGCACGGTCTCCTCCAGCGCGGGTGCGCAGATGACGCAGTTGCCGCCGTAAATGGTGGACTTGCCTTCGAAATCGAAGAAGCGGGCGCCGGCCTCTTCGGCAATGATCTTGAGCGGCGCGAAGTCCCAGGGCTTGCCGCTGGTTTCGATCCAGATTTCGGCCTGGCCGCGCGAGACCATCAGGGCGTCCAGACATCCGCCCATGCTGCGCACGGCCCAGAAGGGTTGCATCCAGGCGAGCAATTGGCCGGCGAACGGCTGGCGCGCGGCGGAGTTCAAACTGTCGAAGCACAGCACGGCCTCGGCGACGCTGGCGATGCTGGAAGCGTGGATGCGTTCGCCGTTGACGAACGCGCCACCGCCACGGGAGGCGGCGAACAATTCACCGAGCGCGGGCATGCAGGCAAATCCGGCCACCACTTCGCCGTCCGCCTCCAGGCCGATCAGGTTGGCCCATGCGGGATTGCCGCGCACGAAATCGCGGGTGCCGTCGATGGGGTCGACGATCCAGCGGCGGCCGCTGCGTGAAGGCTTCTGCGCGCCTTCTTCTCCGAGCAGGCCATCGTCCGGGAAGGCCCGCTCCAGCTCGCGGGCGATGAATTGCTCGCATTCCCGGTCGGCGCGGGTGACGGGCGAGTCATCCGATTTGGCTTCGAAGGCAATGCCCGTGCGGTAGTAGCGTAAGGCGATTTCGCCGGCCTGGCGCGCGATGGAGCGGCCGGTTTCGAGTTCTTTTTGGAGGTCGATCATGGTCGGTTTCGGGCCGGCGCTCCTCAGGACCGTAATGCCATATCCTTTACAAGGGTAGCATCCGGATGGCCGGCGGCCGCTGTTTGGCCTCGCCGTGTGACTCTAATTACGGCTAATCTCCAAAAGGCTGAAACGACCCCCTTTGCTTAACCGGCGCGTTCATTGCACGGTGTGCAAGGTCTCATATGCATCCTTCAACCCTGGGTCGTTGAGCCCGATCGACTTCAGCTTGGCTGCGATGCGCTGGCCGACGGCTTTGGCATCGGGAAAGTCCTGGCCGGTCCAAAATCGGTCTTCGCGCCGAAAATAACCGGTCTCGCGGAGAAAGGCTACCCCATAGCTGTAAGCGTCACCTAATGTGTCGTCCAAATCACTCACCCGGAAAGAGCCGTCCGGCTGGTAAGACCTGGCCAAGCACCAATCGAGCATATGGGAGATCTCGGTTCGAACCTTCTGCCGGGTTGCGGCATCCAGGGCCGGCCAGGCGTATCGGAAAATTTTCACCACATCCCAATTCAGATGATTCTCGTAGTGGCCGTTGAATCGGATGCCGGCGGGAAACTCGACGCCGTCGAGCTGCAGCACACGCTACGCTATCAGGTCCAGATGCCGCACTTGGCCGTGAAGGTCCGAAACAACGTGAAACGTCATCGCCATGTCGTCCATTTTCCAGATCCTCCCCTGTCGATCCACTATCCACTGGCCCCAGCAGCCGGTCGCAGGGTTCTGCCAGCGTTCCACAAATTCCCCCAAGGCGTCCCTGAGCTGAGGATGAAACGCATAGCCGGTTCGTTTGTTCCCAAATAACAACCTTGCCAGCGCAGAAAATGTTTGATCGAGCTCTTCGCGGTTGAAGGCCCCCGTTTTGGTGAAGTCATCGTGCAAGACCGAATCGAGCTGAGCCGTGAGCTTTTCCGGCGAGTTAATCCGATCCAGAAAGGACAGCGGATACCGGGGTTCGGTGCCGCTATGCAAGCCATCCTCGACAGAATAATAGAGCTTAAGAAACCAAACGGTAAGTCCCCGCCCCCAACTTCCGTCTGAAGCCTGCTGACCGGCGGCCAGTTTCTGTTCCCCCGGTTGCGCGAGGCTCCGGCGGAGATCGGCAATCCGCGCCCGGGTGGTTCCGATATCGGGCGTGAAATTCAGCCGCCAGCGGATCTCCCGATAAATATGCATCGAATACTGCGTCCCTTCTCCCGCAGCCTGACGGCGTCCAATCTCCTTCACGAGCGGCCGCAGGGTGGGATCCAACTGCCTCAACCGCCTGTCTCTCGCCACCCGAAGGCCCGAGAAATCCCAATAAAATCGGACATCGGCCCGGAGTTGGCGCAACTGGGATTCACCCGGGCTCGGCGGCGGAGTGAACACGTGCGCGCGATAGATCCGGTACGCGATCACTGCGCGTTTCAGCCGCTCGCGGTTGATGTAGACGCCGAGCGCAAAGACCAAGGCGCTCATCAGTAGAATTAGCCAACGCTTATGTCTGGTTGTGCTGGATATGTCACGTCGCACAGTGCTGCCGATAACTCCCACCCGTTGAGAACAAGGGTAGGATCAATGGTAATACAGTTGCCACGCTACCGCTCGCCGACGCTCGCGCCTCAATAAACCTTGCGAAACCAACGCAGGCCAAATGCAGTAAGATAACGGTGATGCTGAATTTTCGCCAGTTTGAAGTGGGACCGGACCCGTTCGGGCGCAAGTGGCAGGTCCTGTTCAAGTGGCTGCAGACGGCTATTTCGCTGCGGCACAGCGACACCGTGGACGTGAAGTTCATCCTGGAGAGCGACGGCACGCGCGTGCAGAAGCAAATCGCCATACCGCACGCGGATCTGCTGGAATTGAGCCGCCGCACGGGTCACGAGATGAGCGACGCGTGGTGCGCGCGGCTGGCCGCCCTGCATCTGAAGCGCATGGTGGAGAGCGGCGAGGATCTGGAAAAAGACCTGGTGACGGTGCGTTTGAACGAACTCGCCGGCTACGCCGCCGAGATCGCCCGCGAAGAAGGCGCTGATCTGACGGCGCGACGGGGCGCGGCATAGGATGCCCGTCCGCGGGCCGCGGCGGTGACCGCTTTGGTGCGAGCGCTCACGCGCGCGGATATCCCGGCGGCGATGCGGATCAAGGAAACCGCGGCCTGGAACCAGACTGAAACCGACTGGCACAATCTGCTGCGGCTGGCGCCGGAGACGTGTTTCGGTGTGGAGTGCGACGGCGTCCTCGCGGCAACCGTCACGGCGGTCTGTTATGAACGCAGGCTGGCATGGATCGGCATGGTGCTCACCGATCCCGCGCACCGCCGCCGCGGTTTCGCGCGCCGGTTGATGGAACACGCGATCGAAGCGCTGACGGCGCGCCAGATGGAATGGATCAAGCTGGATGCGACCGAGATGGGCGCCCCGCTCTATCGTCAACTCGGTTTTGAACCGGAGTGCGGGATCGAACGTTGGGGAGCGGCAGCAGCGCAGGCGCCCGGCATGCCGGATCTGAGTTGGCAGGACCAGTGCCGCCTGCTCGACCGCCAGGCGTTCGGCGCCGGCCGTTCCGAGCTGCTCGCCATGCTGGCGGCGCTGGGGGCGGCCGCGTTTGCGGACGAAGGCTATGCCATGGCGCGTCCCGGCTCGCAGGCCGCGTACTTCGGTCCATGTGTGAGCCGCCGGCCGGAAACCGCCGGGGAACTGCTGGCGTGGTTTCTGGCCCGGCATCCCCAGGAACCTGTCTGCTGGGATCTGCTGCCTGCCAACACCGAAGCCGTACGGCTGGCGCGCGCTTGCGGATTTGCGCCACTGCGCCGCCTCGTGCGCATGGTGCGGCCAGGCGTGCAGGCCGCACCGCCGCTGGCCCACGACGATTCGCAGGTGTTCGCTATTGCGGGCTTTGAATACGGATAACGCAAACGTGCGACATTGGTGAGAGACCACGTGGGCCGGCGCAGACGGATCTCTTATCCGTGTTCATCTGTGTCCATCTGTGGTTCCGTCT
>PKYZ01000279.1:6842-12313 GCA_003132865.1 Bryobacterales bacterium | reverse complement strand
TCCATATCGAGGACCAGGTGGCGCCGAAGAAGTGCGGGCACATGGACGGCAAGCTCGTCATCCCCGCCGAGGAGATGGTGGCGAAGGTCCGGGCCGCCGTCGAGGCGCGCACGCAGCCCGAGTTCGTGATCATCGCCCGGACCGACGCGCGGGCCGTGGNNATGTACCGCGAGGCCGGGGCGGACGTGCTGTTTATCGAAGCGGTCGTGACCGAGGCGGAAGCGGAGGAGGCCGCCCGGGCTTTCCCCGGCGTGCCGCTGCTCTTCAACTGGGCGGAAGGCGGCAAGACGCCGCCGATCAGCCTGGAGCGGCTCCAGGAGCTGGGATACCGGATCGTCATCTTTCCCATCAGCACGCTGCTGGCGGCAACAGCCGCCATGCGGTGGATACTGCAGGAGATCGCCGAGGCGGGGACGCCGGCTGCGGCAATGAATACGCTGCCGACGTTTGGCGAGTTCACGGATTTCATCGGGCTGCCCCAGGTGCGCGAGATCGAGCAGCGGTACGCCGCGAGAAGCACCGCGCCGGGGCCTGTGCTGGGAGGACCGGATGGCAGCAACATTTGAACGGCTGAGCGTGACCACTGCGCTGGCCAGGGCCATGATCGAGGCGGCCGAGGCGAAGGCGGGACAGATGGGCCATCCCTTCGTGATCGCGGTCGTCGACGACAGCGGCGTGCTGAAGGCGTTCAGCCGGATGGACGGCGCGGCCCTGCTGTCGGTCCAGATAGCCCAGGACAAGGCCTACACGTCGGCGGGTTTCGGCCTGGCAACCGACGCGTGGCATGACTTCGTCAAGGAGGACCCGCCGCTGGCCATGGGCGCGGCCCCCGGCATTGACCGGCTGATCGTGTTCGGCGGCGGCTACCCCGTCAAGATCGGTGACGCCGTCGTCGGCGCGATCGGCGTCAGCGGCGGTTCGGGGAAGCAGGATCACGCGGTTGCCGAGGCCGGCGCGGAAGCATTCTGACGGCGGAGCTGGCTATGTTGGAATGGCGCCGATTCGAGACGGCAGGCGAATTTGTCTTCGGCGTGGTGGCGTCGGATGCCGGCATTCGGGCGATCGAATTGAGCGGCGTAGCCGGCCTGCCCGGCCGCGAAGNNCCGCGAAGGCGGGTCCAATCCGTGGCTGCGGCAGGCGTTGGAACAGTTGCGCGCTTACTTCGCCGGTGAACTGCGGGAGTTCGATCTGACGTTGGACTTGCAGGGCACGGAATTTCAAAAGCGCGTCTGGCGGGAACTGCTGAACATTCCCTACGGCGAGACGCGCAGCTACAGTTTCGTGGCGAACACCATCGGATCGCCCAAGGCCGTGCGCGCGGTGGGCGCCGCCAACGGGCGAAACCCCATCCCGATTGTGGTGCCGTGCCACCGCGTCATCGGCGCGGGCGGCTCGCTGGTGGGATATGGCGGCGGATTGCCACTCAAGCGTTTCCTGCTCGACCTGGAAGCGCGGCACTCCCACCTGTTTCGAGAAGCCTGACGCCTATTCGATGCGGACCGAACCCGATCCCGTGCGCACATCCACCAGCGCGCCGCCGCCTTTGACCTTTCCCTGAATCTCATGGCCGCCGAGATTGCCGTGGACGGTGATTGGGTGATCCACATAAACATGGCCCGAGCCGGTGTGCGCGTACAAATCGAACGCGGCGTCCGCAGGTAGCCGCACGTTCACGCCGCCGGAGCCGGTATGGGCTTCGAGCGGGCCCGCCGCCGTCTGCTCCAACCGCACGCTGCCGCTCCCCGTGTGCGCGTTAATCGGTCCGTTAATGCCGGAACCCTGAATCGAGCCGCTGCCGGTATGCGCGTCCACCTTGCCCTTCACGGAATCGAGCTCAATGCGCCCGGAGCCGGTCTGGATGCGAACTTCATCGTCCACGCGGGCAACGGTGACGGATCCCGAGCCAGTCTCCAGCTCCACCGGGCCATGAATTCCCTCGACGCTCTCGCTGCCCGATCCGGTGTGGGCGCGCAGGCGGGTCTGTTGGGGGACTACCAACTCGTAGCTGATCGAGACGTGCCGGCGCAGCCGGTCGTCCTGGGGCAGGTTGATCCGGATGCTGTTGCCGGTCTGCGAAATGGGGGGATTCGTCTCGATATCATGGATGCGGGCTTCGTCGCCGCCGAAGAAATCGTCGTGCGCGCGGATGACGCCGTGGATGCGCACGCTGGAAGTGTCGCCGGGGCGCACCTCGATGCGGCCGGAGCCGGTCTCGACATTCAGATCGACCGCGCCGTTGACGGGGAGAGTGCGGTCGAAGGAGCCTTCCCGCTGGGCTGCGGCCGATTGCAGGACCAATCCGGCGAAAGCCACTGCGGCGCTGGCATAGCTAAATCTCATAAAGCCTCCTGTGAGAGAAGATAGACGTCGCGGGAGGCCGAACGTTAGCTTTTGCGATACAGTGAGTCTCATGCGACATCTCCTTCCTTTGGCCATCATTTGGGCTATCGTTTTGGCTATGATGGCGTGCTTCAGCGCCAGCCCGGCGGACAAACCGACGGGCTGGGGACCGGTCGAATCCCTCGTCGGCGATTGGACCGGGGAAGGGGGCGGCGGGCCCGGACAGGGCAGCGGAACGTTTTCCTTCAAGCCCGATCTGCAGGGCAAGATCCTGGTGCGCAAGAACCGCGCCGAATATCCGGCTACCAAGGAACGCGCCGCCTTCGCGCATGACGACCTGATGGTCATATACCGGGACACCCCGGAGGCGGGTCTGCACGCGATCTACTTCGATAGCGAAGGGCACACCATCCGGTATGAAGTGCAGGCCGCGCCCGATGGCGGTGAGGTCGTCTTCGTCAGCGGCGCGGAGGCATCCGCGACGCGCTATCGCCTCACCTACACGCGGGTCGGCCAGAACCGCTTAAAGATCAAGTTCGAAATTGCGCCGCCTGGGCATCCCGAGCAGTTCGCGACTTACATCGAAGCCAGCGCGCGCCGCGCGGCAAATTAGAGACGGCGATGCAGCGGCCTGTCCCGAAACCCCTGCCAGCCGATGCGGCCCTGATCGTGATCGACCTGCAAAAGGCCATCGACCATCCGAACTGGGGTGAGCGCAATAATCCCGAGGCTGAGAAAAACGTGGTGGCGTTGCTGCAGGCATGGCGTTCGACCGGGCGGCCGGTGTACCACATCCGGCACGATTCCGGCGAGCCCGCTTCCCACTATCGTCCTGGCCAGCCCGGACACGAATTCAAACCGGAGACCCAGCCGGCCGCCGGAGAGGTCATTATCGCGAAGAAAACGAACAGCGCGTTCATTGGAACCGATCTGGAGTCCAGGTTGCGCGCGGCCGGCCAGACCGTGCTGGCGGTCACCGGAGTGATTACCAATAATTCAGTGGAAGCCACGGTGAGGATGGCGGGAAATCTGGGCTTCGACACTTATCTCGTGGAAGATGCAACGTTCACGTTCGGCCGCAAGGACTGGCGCGGCACGTGGCGCACGGCCGATGAAGTACACGCCATGAGCCTGGCGAATCTCGACGGGGAGTATTGTACGGTGGTCCGCACGCGGGAGATTCTGGGGGCGGCGGCAGCGTTGACGTAAGGCTCTCACTGCGGCGTTCGCGTTCCAACCTCCCAACGCGCTCCGCGCCCGCGGCCCACTAACCGAACTCGCCCAACCTGTTTCATCTCCGCCAGCACTTTCTTGATCAGTTGACGACTCGCCGCGGGCAACTGCGCCGCCATGTCGGCCAGAGTGAACGGCTCCAAGTGCACGAGCACGGTCTGGCGAACCAGATCGCTCTTGGCCGGCCGAGCCTCAACCGATTCGACTTTCCTCTGGAACTCCTTGTAGGCGCTTCGCAACATGCCGAGGAAATAGTTCCACCACGGAACGATCTCGTTCTCGCCTTCGTGCCAACCTGTGAACACAGCTTGAGTACCTTATAGTATTCCTCCTTGCTCTCTTCGATATGCCTCTCCAGGCTGATGTATCGAGCTACCTGAAAGCCTTGCGATTGGAGCAGCAATGAAGTCGCAAGCCGGGAAACGCGTCCATTGCCGTCACGAAAAGGGTGGATACAAAGGAGATCGAGAACGAATGTGGCCACCATCAAGAGCGGAGGAACACGTTCTTCATCGCCGACGGCGCGATACCTGCGGCACAACATTTCCATGGCCGCGGGCGTCTTCTTGGCGGAAACCGGGACAAAGCGAAGGCTGCGCTCGCCCCCCGGCAGGATTTCGACGATCTCGTTGTCGCGTTTCTTCCATTCGCCGGCGTCTCCGGAAGATCCGCCCTGGGAAAGAGCGCGCAAGCGGCGGATAACATCGGGAGTGATTGCAACCCGGTTCTTTCGCGAGAAGATCCAATCCAGCGCAGCCCGATATCCGGCCAGTTCCTCCTCCGAGCGGTCACGCGGCCTGGCCCGACCAGTTACAAGAGGGCGCAACCGATTTGCCGCGACGGTGACACCCTCGATTCGATTCGACGATTCGGCACTTTGGATGATCGCCTGTTCCCGCAGTACTTCCAGCACTTCAGGCTTTTGTCCGATCCAGAGATCCTGCTTTCCACGTGCTTCCATGCACGCGCCGAGAAGCCAACCGGTCCCGATTCGGGATCGCCAGGCCGGCCAATCTGCCGGGGTCGAGCGTCAACATGTCCAGCCTCCTGATGGCGGAGTAGCCTAATAATAGCCGATTGCGCGGCGGGTAGCCAATTAAGCCTTCCTGCTGTACTGGCTCGTGGGGGCGACCGGCACGGACAAGACGTCATTGAAAGGCACTCTCATCCGACCGAGCCGGTTACGGTTTGTTGCGGTTTCTCGGTATCCATTAGGAGCACGAGCATCGCGGCGGGAGTAACAATCCGGGTGGATTTGTGGTGTTTCAGAGAAAGGAGTTCCTTGTCGCCGGTCACCAGAAACTCGGCTTCGCCGGCTTCAGCCAGCGCGAGCAGGTATCATAAAGACCCTTTTGATCGAATGCTAATGGTCAAGCTCGCACAGAAAATATGTCGCTGGTAACGTGCGATACCTTTATCGGATCGTATCCTCCGGAAAACCCGCGTGACCACGCACCTGTCGCGCCTGCCACAAATGCCGCCGTTCATGCGCCGCGATCCAGGCAAACGTGATATGCAAGTTCAGCTTGACCGGCCCCAGTCCCGGCGCCGGCGCCTTGACGCGCGCCAGATCCAACCCGTTGGCTTGCTCAAGCTGCAGCGCCAGTTGCTCCTGCAAGTGCAGGAACGTCGGGAGCACCGCCGTGATGGGCTGGCCGTACGATGGCGTGAACGAACGCGGTGCCTTGAACTTGCGCTTGGGCGGGGGCTCCGTGTTGGCGAGAATCCACTTCCCCAGCCAGCCGTACCCAAAGGGGCCCTGCCCCCCCAATCCCCGCGCCCGGGCCTCCGCCAGCGTCTTTTCGAGCACGTGAACATAGCGGTCGCCCACGATATTCAGGTGCAGCAGGCACTCCGCCATCGACCAACTGTGCGCGTCCGGACGCCAGTTGAATTGC
>PKYZ01000279.1:0-6835 GCA_003132865.1 Bryobacterales bacterium | reverse complement strand
AGGCCGGGGGCCTGCCCCACTTACCGCCGTACGTAAATCCCTGCCGTCCGCGCCGGAAATCGCGCGTAAACCTGACCGCCGGCGACATGCAGCTCCGGCGCCGCACCCAGGCGATCCGTCAGGTCTGCCCCATCCGCCAATCCGATCGGCGTGAGGTCGCAACTCACTTCAGCTGCACCGGCCGCGTTATTCATCAACACCACCACCGGACCCGCCGGACCCGTGCGTGCATACCCGTAACTCTGCTCGCTCACGCACAGATTGACCATCGGCCCGCGGCGCAGCGGCTCCAGTTCGCCGCGCAGCCGGGCCAGGCGATGCACGCGGTCCCAAATCGCCTGCTCCTCCGGC
This sequence comes from Bryobacterales bacterium, assembly GCA_003132865.1. Next base: position 6,484 of record PKYZ01000279.1, on the reverse strand, counting down.
GTGCGGCCCGCCGCGGTAAATGCGTTGCGTGCATCCTCCGGCCAGCCGCCCGGAAAATCGCGGCGGTTGTCCGGATCGCCGCCGCCCCGCATCCCGATCTCGTCGCCGTAATAAATCATAGGGATGCCGCGCGCGGTCATCAGGAACGTGAACGCCAAGTCCAGGCCCTGCGCCGTGGCGCCCGCGTCGCTCATGAAGCGCCCCACGTCGTGCAGCCCCAGAAAGGTCACCAGCAGATTGGCATTCGGGTACAGATAGTCGTGGCCGGTCATGACGGCCACGTCGCGCACCGGCTTCCCCTCGGCAAACGCGCGGCGGATGGTGAAAAAGGTCGGAAAGTCGAAGACCGTGTCCACGCCCGAGTCCACGCCGTCGAAGCGCGCCTGGCCGCCCTGGAAGAACGACACCATGGCCGGATCGCCGTCGAACATCTCGCCCACCACGCGCAGCTCGGGATACTCGCGCTTGATGGCCGCCATCCATGCGCGCCAGAAGCGGCGCGGCACATAAGGCAGCGTGTCTTGCCGGATGCCATCCAGACCGGCGATCCCCACCCACCACAGCGTGTTCTGAATGAGGTAGCGCGCGACTTCTTCGTCGTCCTGGTTCAGATCCGGAAGGATGTCGATGAACCAGCCATCCAGCGTGGACGCGCGCAGTGCCGCCGAGGCATGCGGGTCGATCAGGGTCCAGGTCTGCCAGGTGTTGGCTACGTGATGCGATTCCGTGCCGTGGAACCAGGTGGGCGTGGGTGGATCTTTCACCCACGGATGATACGGTCCGGTGTGATTGGCTACCTGGTCCTGAATCACCTTGAGGCCCTGCCGGTGCGCGGCGTCCACCAATTCGCGGAACTTGGCCAGAGTGCCGAAGTGCTCCTCCACGCCGTAGAAATCCACCGCGCCGTAGCCGTGATAATCGGTGATGCCCTCGTTGTGGTATCGCTCGCGTTCGTTCAACCGGTTGACATTGTCGTACACCGGGTTGATCCAGATGGCGGTCACGCCGAGATCCTTGAGATAGGGCAGGTGATCGACGATGCCCTGGAAGTCGCCGCCATGGTAGTAACGCGGCTTCTGCCGGTTGAACAGACCGCGCGACACGGCCGGGTCGTCATTGGAGGGATCGCCGTTGGCGAATCGGTCCGGCATGATCAGGTAGACGATGTCGTCGGGCGAGAAGCCCTGAAAGCGGCCGGCGCGCGGCAGCGGTTGCAGCACTTCGAAGGGCACGGTGGCCTCGCCGCCGGCCGTGATGAGGCGCAACGGGTGCGGGCCGGGTCTGGTATTCCGCGCAATCGACACCTCCACGAAAGCGTACGTGCCGGCCGCGTTCACGCGCGTAAGGCCAATCTCCAGATCGGGAACGTCGGCCACGGCGCGCGCGCCTTCCAGGTGGCGTCCGCGGATCAGCAGGCGCACGGGATTGATGGAATGCCCGATCCACCAGCTTGGCGGCTCGACCTTTGTCACCTCGGGGGCCACTTCGGGCGGCGCGGCAATCAGCTCGGCTGCGGCGCAAAGGAGCAGCACCGCGAGTCTGGGGTTCGTCACAGAGCGATTGTAACCGATCTAGCACTATCGACTGCCCGGCGCAGGAAGCTCCCGTAACAGCCCCGCCAGATCTTCCAGCTTGAGGCGGCCGGTGTAGACGGCCATGCCGAGGGCGGCATGCACGTTCATCGCCAGCAGGGCGCGCACCTCTTCCAGCGTGGTGATGCCGCCCGCCGCCGTGATTTCCAGCGGCGTCCCAGCGCGCAAACGCCGGAACCAGTCGAGATCGGTGCCCTGCAGCATGCCTTCCTTATCCACGTAAGTGCACAGGAAGCCCGCGCAGTAAGGCTCCAACGCCGCCAGCACCTCTTCAGCGCGGAAGCGGGTCGCCTCGCGCCAGCCTTTGACGACGATGCGACCTTGCTTGGAATCGAGCGCCACGATCACGCGCTCCTTGCCGATAGCGGCCGCCAGGTCCCCCAGGAACGCCGCGTGGATGCCGTCCGCGGCGAAGGCGGCCGTGCCTACGATCACTTTGTGCGCGCCTTGAGCAACCAGCGCCCGCGCCCGATCGACCGAACGCACGCCGCCGCCCACGCGCGTGCGGGCATGTGCGGCCACCAGGCGCACGAGTTCATCGTTCGATCCGGTGCCCATCGCGGCATTCAAATCGATCACCTGGATTTCCGGAAAGGCAGCGAAGCGGCGCAGCATTTCGAGCGGCGAGTCCGCTTCCAGCGCCTTCTCGCGGCCCTGCACAAGCTGGACGACCTTACCGTCCATCAGGTCGATGCACGGGAAAATCATCACACCCTCCGCACCGGGATGCCGTGCCGGTCCAGGTATTCCTTGAGGTCGGCGATGCGCAGAGTCCCGTAGTGGAAGACCGACGCCGCGAGCGCGGCATCGGCTTCGCCATCGGTGAGCACGCGCAGGAAGTCTTCGGGTTTGCCGGCGCCTCCGGAGGCGATCACCGGGATGTGCGTGGCGCGCGAGATGGCGCGCGTCAGCTCGCAATCGAAGCCTTGTTGCACGCCGTCGCTATCCATGGAAGTCAACAGAACTTCGCCCGCGCCCAGTTCCTCGCCGCGGGCTGCCCAGGCAACGGCGTCGAGGTCTTCCGGATCCCGCCCGCCGCGCGTGTAGACGGTCCATTCGCCAGGCGCGCGCCGGCGCGCATCGATGGCCAGCACCACGGCCTGCGCGCCGAATTCCTGGCTCAGTTCGGTGATCAGCTCGGGACGCCGCACGACCGCGGTGTTCACCGAAATCTTGTCCGCGCCGGACAGCAGGATGCGGCGCGCATCCGCCACAGACCGTATGCCGCCGCCCACCGCCAGTGGGATAAACACCTTGCGCGCGGTGCGAGCGACCACGCCGGCCATGATCTCGCGCGCGTCGCTGGAGGCGGTGATATCGAGGAAGACCAACTCGTCGGCACCCTCCTGGTTGTAGCGGTCCGCCAGTTCGACGGGATCGCCAGCGTCACGCAGGTGGACGAAGTTGACGCCCTTGACCACACGGCCGCCGGTCACGTCGAGGCAGGGAATGATGCGCTTGGCGAGCATCGGCGGAGGGTCTATTTCTGCTCCACGACCGGATTCTGCGGACGAGATTGCAGCGTCACCACCTCTTTACTTCCTGTCAATCTTCCCACACGATACCCCAAGTACACCTCCTGGCTGGCCTGGAAGCTGGTATCGGAGGTAGGCACCTCGATCCTGCCCAGGATAGGAGAGTTGATATCTACGATCCAGGCTCCTGGGACGTCAGTTTTCACCGGCACAGTAACGTCTCCGACTTTGATGTCATTGGATATGGTAACCCCCTCCTCGAAACGCGTAGAGACGACCGTCCCGTACGTCCACCGCACCTGTCCGCTCGAATCCACCATCAAGTAGCCGGCCATCGCGACCAGCAGACCGAGCATGGACCCGAGCATGATGTAAGACAGGCGGAGAGAGAGCACGGTCCCGATCAGATTGTACATCCTACTGCAACTCCACGAAATTCCGCACAACGCGCAGCCCGGCCGGGCCGGACTTCTCCGGATGAAACTGCACCGCGAACGTATTGCCCGCTTCGAGCACGGCCGTGTAAGGCAGCGAGTAAGTGCAGGTCGCCGCGGTCTGGGGGATCGCGGGCGCGTAAAAGCTGTGCGCGAAATAGACGAAGGCGCGCGCGTCGAGGCCGGCCAGCAACCGGGCTTCGCCGCACGCATCAAGCTGGTTCCATCCCATGTGCGGCACACGCGCACCGGCGGGAAAGCGCCGCACCGTGCCTTCATACAGGCCCAAACCGCGCGCTTCGGGGGCTTCTTCGCTGCGCTCGAACAGCGCTTGCAAGCCAAGGCAGATGCCCAGGAACGGTATGCCGGCGCGGATACGCTCCAGCAACGTGTCGCGCACCCGCATTTCGTCGAGCGCCCGCATCATCTGGCCGAAGTGTCCCACGCCGGGTAGGATGATTTTCCGCGCATGGCGCAGGCCGGCGGCATCGCGCACGAGCGTATACGCGGCGCCAATCTCCGCGAGCGTGTTTTCGACCGAACGCAAGTTGCCGGCGCCGTAATCCAGGATGGCGATCATAGCAGTCCTTTCGTCGAAGGCAACTGGCCGCGTAGCCGCCGGTCGGTGGCGCACGCGTATTTCAGCGCGCGCGCGAAGCACTTGAAGACCGCTTCGATCTTGTGGTGATTGGAGCGGCCGTAGAGCACGCGCGCATGCAGGTTGGCGCCCGCATGATTCACGAAGCCGCCGAAGAAATCCTCCACCAGTTCGGTTTGCAGATCGCCGACCAGGCGCACGCGCACCAGGTCGCGATAGACCAGCGCGGGCCGGCCGCCGAGATCGAGCGCCACCACGGCCAGCGTTTCATCCATGGGCAGCACGAAGTAGCCCGCGCGGTTGATGCCGCGCCGGTCGCCCAGCGCCTTCGCGAACAACTGGCCGAGCACGATGCCCACGTCTTCGACGGTGTGATGCTGGTCCACGTCCAGATCGCCTTTCGCGTCAAGCTTCAGATCGAAGCCGCCGTGCTTGGCGAACAACTCCAGCATGTGATCGAAGAAACGTATGCCGGTGGAGATTTGGTAGCGGCCGCGGCCTTCGATCTTGAGCGAGGCCTTGATGCGGGTTTCCTTGGTGTCGCGTTGGATGGTGGCAGTTCGCATCAGGCGAGCACGCTTTCCAGTTGATTGATGTCGTCAAGAACGGCGACGGCGTTCTCGGTTTGGAAGAGCGAAACCAACTCGTCGCGGCGTGGGCTGTTGGACGAAGCGATGCCAATAAACGGCATGGCCGCGGCCCTGGCGCAGCGCGCGTCGTCCACGGTGTCGCCAATATACCAGATCTTGCGGCCGCCGGCCCCGGCGGCGATCTTGAGCAGTCCTTCCGGCGCGGGCTTGTGCGCGGCGACGTCTTCCATGCCGATGATCGGATCGAAGCGCAGCAACGGCGCGCAGCGTTGCAGCGTGATTTGCGCTTCCCGGCGCATGCGCCCGGTGAAGAGTGCCAAATCGAAGCGCGAGGCGAGACGATCGAACAGGCCGTCGCGCGCCAGCCACCGCTCGCGAAGGATGAGGCCGTCGGAACCAGTGCCGTGAAACAAGCCCTGAAAATAGTCCACCACGGTCTGAAACTCGACGGCCACGCCATGCTGCGCGATCACGTGATGCGAGAGTTTCCAATCGTCGTTGAAGCCACCCTGGTTCTTGTAATCCTGGATTTGGGGGCGCGTGACCGTGACGCCGGCGAAATGCTCGACCGTGCGCACGATGGTTTCGCGATAGGACTCGGTCACGTCCACCAGCACGCCGTCCATGTCGAACACGATCAACGCCTCAGCCATGTCTCCTCCAGTGCGGCAAGCAGGCGGCGCGTCTGCTCGCACGTGCCTACCGTAATGCGCAAGCAGCCGGGCGCTTCGTAACTGCGGTCGCGCACCAGGATGCCCTGGCCGCGCAGGTGGTCGCGGATCTCGATCGCGCGCTGGCCGGCGCGAATCAACACGAAATTCGCGGAGCTGGGCACGTAGCCGATCTTCATCCGCTCGAGGCCGACGCACAACAGATCGCGGGCCGCCAGTACTTCGGCCACGTAATTCTCGATATAGGCCGTGTCGCGAATGGCCGCCTGCGCCGCCAGCACGGCCAGCGTATTCACGCTGTACGGCGATTGGGCCTTGTGCAGGTACGCGATGTTGGCCGGATGCGAAAAGAGGCAGCCCAGCCGCATGGCGGCCATGCCGTACACCTTGGAAAACGTGCGGCTCACGAACAGGTTGGGCGAGCGCTCGATCTGGCCCAGCGCGGTGACGCCAGAGAATTCGAAGTAGGCTTCATCGATAAAGACCACGGCCTTGCGCGCGCGTTTCAGAATGCGCTCGATGGCCAGCAGCGAGAGGCCGGTGCCGGTCGGGTTGTTGGGGTTCGCGATCAGCACGGCGCGCGTGGCTGGCGTGATGGCGTCGAGCACGGCGGCGAGCGGGAAATCCATGGCGGGACCTTCGTAATCGATCTCGCGCAGCGTGGCGCCGGCCACTTGCGCGTAGAAGCGATACATGGCGTAGGCGGGGCGCAGCAGCAGCACTTCCTGGCCATCGTCGACGTATGTGTTGATGAAGACCTGGATGGCTTCATCGGTGCCGTTGGTGAAGATGACCTGATCGGGCGTGACGCCGAAGAATTTAGCCACGGCGGCTTTGGCTTCGCCATATTCCGGGTAGACGGCGAGACCGCAGGCGTCGAGGCGCTGCTTGAGGAAGTCGATGACGCGCGGCGAGCATCCGACCGTGTTTTCGTTGAAATCGAGGCGCAGCTTATCGGCACGGCCGGCGGTGGGCGGCGAGTAGGGCGCCATTTTGAGCACGGCTTCGCGGGGGCGGACGGCGCCTTTGGGAAGGCGCGCGGGCTTAGGTCTCGTCATGCGATAACCTCGCCCTTCGAGCACCTGCATTAATTGTGGGGCAGGACTCCTCCAGTCCTGCGGCCG
>PKYZ01000721.1 GCA_003132865.1 Bryobacterales bacterium | reverse complement strand
GCACAAAGGGCCAATCTCCAGTCACAGGCTAAAGCCTGTGAGTCTATGCTACCTCAATGCAGTTGAATGTGGTGGGGGCGGCCGTCGTCGGCGAACTGCACCGGCTTGCTCGCGCGCGTTGTGGGGTGGACCGCGAACACCAGGTTGCGGGGGCCCGGTTGATAGCTTCCGGTTGGGGCGCTCACATCGATTTTGAATGACTGATAAGTCACTGTGGTCCGCCGCTCAACGCCGTTGCGGTAGGCGGGACTTACCCCGTCGTCTTCGTAGAGCGATGTGCGAGCGTTGCCTTGGGCGTCCGGGTAGACTTCAAAAGTAAGCGGGTCGGTGGACTTTTCTCCGACATAGTTCATTTCCGGTCCCATCGGGATGATGGCTCCGCCGCGCACGTAGAGAGGCACCGTCTCAAGCGCGGCATCCGCATGAATCATACGGCCCCCCGCCAGTTGCCGGCCGGTCCAATAGTCAAACCAGGTTCCCTCGGGCAGGTAGACCAGCCGGCCCGTCAATGCCGGCTTGAGTATGGGAGCCACTAACAAGTCACCGCCGACCATGAATTCATCGTCGAGGTCGAGCGTGTTGGCGTCGTTCTGATAGTTGAGCAACAGCGGCCGGAAGATCGGCACGCCAGTGCGGTGGGCCTCTTCGAGCGCCGTATAGAGGAACGGCAGAAAGCGATAGCGCAGCTTTAGATACTTGCGGATGATATCTTCGTAGTAAGCGCCGAAGCGCCACGGTTCGTGATCGTAGGCGTCTCTTTGCGCATGATTCCGGCAGAAAGGCGTCAAGAACGCGATTTGGTACCAACGCGTGAGCAACTCGGCGTCAGTGCGGCCGATGAAGCCGCCCGCGTCTGCGCCCACGAACGGCTCTCCGGAGAGCCCCAACGTTTCAAACATCGGGATGCTGAGGGCCATGGCATCCCAGGTGGCGGTGTTGTCGCCGGTCCACATGGTGGAATAGCGCTGGATGCCGGCGTACGCCGCGCGCGTGATGACGTAAGGCCGGTCGTTGGGCCGCAACCGTTCCAGCCCTTCGTAAGTGGCGCGCGCCTCGTTGAGCGCGAAAACATTGCGATTCCCGGCGTAGGGCGAATTGGCCCCGCCATCGTAAGTGATCACGTCCATCTGGGTCTTGCCGGTTTGGTCCAGGAAGTCTGACGGTTCATTCATGTCGTTCCAGATGCCGGCCACTCCATGATCCAGGTACGCGCGATGCAGGTCACCCCACCAGCGCGCGGCGGCGTCGAGCGTGAAGTCCGCGTAGACGGCTTTTCCAGGCCATACTGCGCCGATCCAGAGCTTGCCGTCTTTGCGTTTGAGGAAGTAGTCCTTCGCCAACCCCTGATTGAAGACGTAGTAACTCTTGTCTTGGGCCGTTACTTCGGGGTTAGCGGCGGTATTGGCGGCGCCCGGCTCGGATGGCTGATATTTGACTCCCGGATCCACGATCACCACGACCTTGACACCCTGCTTGCGGAGCTTCTCCGTGAAGGCAGTGGGGTCCGGATACCCGTGACGGTCCCAGGTGAAGACCCGGTATTGTTGCATGTAATCGATATCCAGGTGGAGGACATCCAGCGGCAGGTCTTCGGCCCGGTAGCGGCGCACGACTTCTTCGGCCACCGTGTCCGGATAGTAGCTCCAGCGGCTTTGCTGATTTCCGAGCGCCCACTTAGGCGGCATGGGTAGGTGGCCGGTGAGATCGGCGTAGCGTCCCAGGATTTTCTTTATCGAGGGACCCCAGAAGAAGTAGTAATTCATCTCTCCTCCCTCGGCTTCAAACACGACATGGTCCGGCGACTCACCGGCGAAGTCGAAATGCGTGCGATAGCTGTTATCGAAGAAAATACCGTAGGCTTCGGCGCTTTGCCAGCCGAGGTAGAAGGGAATGTCCTGGTAGATTGGATCGGTGCCTTCCTTGTAGGCGGGAGTGTCGGAGTTCCACATGGTGAATTGGCCACGCCGCTTATCGAAGCGCGCGGCCTTTTCGCCGAGGCCGTAGAAGTGCTCGTCAAAGCCGAGTTTCTTCAGGGCGACAACCCTGCCGTCGTTCACGTGGGGGTCCCACATCATAGGCAGCGCGTCTCGGTTGATCGTGCGATGGGTCTTGGCATCGCGGAACTCGATTAGCAGGGGCGACCGATGGACGATCACCTCCACTTCTTCGGACGCGATCAGCAGGTCGTCCGGCTCCTCCTTTACGCTCCATTTCGGCACGTCCCATGCGGTCTTGGCGATCGCCCAGGATCGATCGCGATCCGGCATCGGCGCGCGGAAGGAGGCTCGGACGCGGATCAGATCGGGCGCGAGGATGTAGAGGCGGACTTGGGACTGGTCGCGGCATGCGATCGTTACAGTGTCGCGCGTGGAGGTGTAGCTTGCCAGGGGATCTATGGTGGCAAAGCCGGTGAAATCGATGGCTGTGGCGGATTTGACGAGGAAGAGGACACAGAAGGCGGAGGAAGCGAGATTTTTCATAAGGTACCTGCCGAACGCCATTGTAGTACGGAGCCATGCCCAGGCGAGGGGCGCTCGCCAAGATCGACAAAAGACGTCGATGTTTGACGCGGAGACGCGGGGGCACGGAGACGCGGCGATCCGGGGTATCGGATGTTGGATGAAGAGTGGATGAACAAAGCCATTTGGCGGCAGGCGACACCGTTGATCCTCTAACACAGGCAGTGTCTTTCTCTCGCAAGGGATGCAAAGCACGCAAAGAAAGCGCCCATGCGGATCAGTCCTTCAGGTTCGGGATATTGATGTATCTTGCGGTGCCGAGGGGCGAGCACGGCGCATCGTTACGCCAGTTTTCGCCCCCGGCAGATGACGCAAAGCGATCAAGGACGGGTGCGAACGGGTTGATGCATGGGCGCCACAATGCTGAAAGTGTTTGCCATGGCGCTGGCTGTATGGGGATGTCCGGGATGTAGGCAAGGCCGACGATAGCGAAAGCAAACTGACCCACTACCGGCCCTTCGGCTGCCTGCTGGGCGACCTCTTATCGCTGCGGCTGAACCATCGCCCGATCTGAACCACAAGGGCGATTACGGCCAACGTGAACACGAAATGTATCACCGCCACTAGCACTATTTCGGGAGGATGGTGCTCGACCCATTCCCGCCAGGTCAGCAAAGCCGCTCCCGCAACAGCGACCAACAGTTTCCGTGCCGCCCACAGCCCGCCCCAGAATCCCTCGCGCACAGTACCACTGGTGTCCCAAAGCAGATGGTCGATGATCCAGCGCGCGATTCTCCGATGAATTGGAGCGGCCATCCCCATAGCGTAACACTGCGTTACGGGATGGTCCGGATTGCAGCAGCGAGTTTGCAACCCGCCCCACAAGTTACGATGGGTTCATGACTACGGAAAATCAAGTTGACACGCGCGCGTTGGGCGGCACAGGGCTGAAAGTGTTTCCCATGGCGCTGGGCTGCATGGGGATGTCCGGGATATACGGCGCCGCCGACGATAACGAAAGCATCGCCACCATTCATGCGGCCTTGGATGCAGGGGTGACACTGCTCGATACCGGCGATTTTTATGGCGCGGGTCACAATGAAACGCTCATCGGACGAGCGTTGAAGGACCGCCGCAACAAAGCGCTGCTGTCGGTGAAGTTCGGAGCGTTGCGATCTCCCGACGGCGGCTGGGGCGGCTTTGATGCGCGTCCGGTGGCGGTCAAGAACTTCGCCGCATATAGCCTGCAGCGGCTCGGCGTGGACCACATTGACATTTATCGCCCGTCCAGGCTGGATCCCAATGTTCCGATCGAGGACACGGTCGGAGCGATCGCCGATCTCATCCGGGCCGGCTACGTGCGATTCGCCGGGCTATCGGAAGTGGGGGCGGACACTATCCGGAGGGCGCATTCCGTCCTACCGATCAGCGATCTGCAGATTGAGTACGCGATGATCAGCCGCGGCCCCGAGACGAGGATCTTTCCGGTGCTGGAGGAACTCGGCATCGGGGTGACGGCCTATGGCGTCCTTTCTCGAGGGTTGCTGAGCGGCTCAAGGCCCACCGGCGGGGGAGACATTCGCGCACACTTCCCGCGGTTCAGCGGCGAGAATTTCAGGCAGAACGAGAAGATCGTCGAAGAGTTGAAGCAGCTCGCCGCGGAAAAGGGTCTCACGGCGGCGCAACTGGCGATCGCCTGGGTGCTGGCCAAGGGGCAGCGGATTGTTCCGGTGATCGGCGCACGGACGCGGAAGCAGCTTTCCGAATCGTTGGCGGCATTGCGGGTGAAGCTTTCCGCCGCCGAGATGACACACATCGAGGAGAGCATACGTCCGTCGGCTGTCGCGGGAACGCGGTATGACGAGCGGCAGATGAGGATGCTCGACAGCGAGAGGGGGTAGGGCGCGCTGCGCGCGGCGAAGAGCGTCCGCAGCGAGCTCGCAACGAGAGGGCGCAGGGCATAGTACCTGCCGTGCTAACGTCGAGCTATCCCGGTGCGTCAGATGGCTAGTGTTGACTGATGGCTGCGGGAGCGGGTCCTGGAGGACCCGCGCAGACTAAAGTCTGCCCCACAAGAATCGTCGCGGCGCGCGAAGAAACTGATGCATAGCAGTACAGCCAGGAATGGCTGCCCACAGGAACTTGTATGAAGAGTGCCGGTATTCTGGCGTGTGTGGTTTTGGCCATGCCCGTTTGGGCTGCGACCGGCAGCAACATTGCTGTCGACGGCGCAGGCAACATTTGGTGGACGGGGCAGAATCTGCCGGTGGCTCTTACCGCCAATGCATTTCAGAAGACCCAGGCGCAGACCGTCTGCGCCACACAGCAACTGTCGCCGTTCGATAACCCGACTGCCGTTTACTGCTCTCACGCTTTCGTGATGAAACAGGACACAAACGGCAACGTTTTGTACGCGACGTATCTGGGCGGGAGCAGCGAGGACGGCGGCATCGCCATCACCACGGATGCGCAGGGCGACGCGTATGTCACCGGCTTCACTTATTCGGCGGACTTCCCGGTGACGGCGGGCGTGGTGCAGCGGCAGAATGCAGGACCCCTCACGCCGACGGTGGTTCCAGAGGGGCTGGGCCCGTTCGGACCAGTGGGGATCCTGCCCGGTGGCGACATATTCGTAGCCAAGTTCGCGCCAGACGGAACGTTGCTCTACTCGACGCTACTGGGAGGCTCGGGAGCGGATGTTCCGGCCTTGATCGGTGTGGAAGTCTCCGGCGCTGCCTACGTGGCTGGCACGACCTCGTCCCCCGATTTTCCGGTCACATCCAACGGAATGAGTCATCAATCCCAGAGCGGCAACTTCTTTGTCCGATTGGACCCGCAAGCCGCTTCGCTGGACTATTCGACCTATTCCGATGCGACCATCCAGTCCTTCGACATCGATGCTCAGCGGAATGCATTCCTTACGGGGTACTCCCAACCGTCCGGTGGCGGCGCGGGACCCTATGTCAGGGAAGTCGATACTTCGAACGGGCGGGTTGTGTACACGACGTTTCTGCCGGACCTGGACTCGAAGTTTGCTGGCACCGGCGCGGCCATCGCAGTGAACGGGTCGGACGAAGCACTGGTGGGCGTAAGTCCGGCGCCGGTGCCCGCCGGGCTGCCGGTACCATCGCCGCACGTGTATCCATTGGGGCCATCGTTCCTGCTGAGGCTTGCGGCCGGGGGCGGCAGCATTCTGGCAGAGACCGACATCGGCGGCACGCAGTTCGACCGGGTGTTGCTGGATGGCGCGGGGAACGTATATGCCTTCGGCCACGGCACGGGCATGCTTCCGCCGGCGCAATCGGCGGCGCTGCTGGCTGCACCGTGTTCTTCAGCCGGCGGGGAGTTCGTAATCGAGACCGACGCCGCGGGCAGCGTGGCCGCCGCTACGTACCTGCGGCAGGGAAGCGGCAGCGTGGCCGCGATCGACGCCCCCGGGCAGCTTTCGGTTTACTGGGCAGTCTCCCAAACGATGGTGACGATGGCGCCGGTGGACCTGCTCACCGTTCCCGCGATGAACTTTGGTTGTCTGGAGAATCTGGCATCGGGCCAGATTGGTCCGGGAGTCGCCGGGGGCGAGATCTTCGCGCTTTTCGGTTCCAACCTGGGGCCCGCGCAACCAGTCGCCGGAGCGCCGGACGAATCCGGCCGTTTCCCGACGTCCCTTTCCGGCGTGCAGGTGCTGATCAACGGGACGGCTGCGCCTCTGCTGCTGGTCCAGGCCGGAGAGATTCAGGGAGTGGTTCCGTTCGGCACTTCGACGAATGTGGCGACCACCCAAGTTCAATACCTGGGCCGAAGCGCGCCACCGCTGGACGCACCCGGCTCGTACAACCCGGGAATCTTCACGATCAACGGACAGGGGGCCATTCTGAATCAGGATGGGACCGTCAACACGCCGTCCAATCCAGCGAAGCTAGGCACCATCGTGTCGATTTACGCGACCGGTACGGGTGGTTTTGAGACTCCAATTCCGGATGGCGAGATCACCCTCTGCCTCCGCCATACTTCCTGGCCGCGTACCCACCTCAAGTGACATTCGCGGGAGTGACGGCCAACGTCGTGTGGGCGGGTTCGGCGCCCGGACTGATCGCGGGTGCGGCACAGATCAACGCGCAGTTGCCAGCGAGTCTGCCGGCGGGTACGAACCTGGCGGCTGTTCCGGTGGTGGTGATTTTGCCGGGGGCCTTCTCGCCGCCGGCTCCGATCAGCGTGGTGGAGTAACCGCGACCGTGCTCAGCGGTCTCCGAGTGGAAAGCGCATCATGTTCTGTTGCTCCATCGTGAGCGATTGCCACACCGCCGGGGGAATCGCATTGACCTCGCGGCTGTAGTCGGCATACCAGCGGCGCACGTAACGAATGGTAACGAGAGGCCGCGGTGTATCAGTCACATTAGGGGTGCCGCGATGCAGAGCCCATGGATGGCGAATGAGCACATCGCCTGACTCCAGAGTCACCGGCTGCATCCGGATTTCTGCTTCCTCAACGGAGCGCAGGGCTTGACTCCTCGGCATTCTGTGAGTGCCGGGGGCAATCTCGATTGGACCGTGCGCCGGCAAAATGTCAATCAGGCCAAAGCTGACCACCAGCATGTACGTGGGCAGCGATAAGTCAGGGGCCTCCGGAAATAAAGGGCGCTGATAATCCACATGAAGTTGCTGATGCTTTGAGCCTTGCAATGGCACATCACAGCCCCATTGATCGGCTACTACCATCTCATCCATAACGCCACGCACGATGCTGAGAATCCCAGTGTCAAAGAAGAATTCAGGGGCGAAGCAGGGCGGCTCAAAAGGCATCGCCAGAAAGTGACGATGCTCGCCGCGGTTAGGCTTGCGGTGATTTCTCGCTAGATAGCCCAGGAGAATTGGCCAAAACGTTTCACCGCAACTTTGTATCAGAGATTGGGCGAAATGGGCTTTCAGGACACAAAAGCCCTTGTTTTGGAGTTCCGCAATTTTGGTTCCGGGGCACACAATCTCCGTACACTGTATCAGCTTTATCCAACGGCTACGTTGAAGCGGTCCGGACTCTCCATCATCAGGAAATGTCCTGAGCCCTGCCATCCTTCGTACTTGAGGTTCGGGAACACGGTGCGGGGTTGGGCTTCGTACCCCACGCGGTCTGGCGTCGCCACCATGACTGCCATCACCGGCAAGGTGTAAGTCTCCCCGGCTTGGGTGGTTCGAGCGCGAACATGCCCTCCATCGCCGAGGCCATCACATGCTGTGGAGTCGCCATCATCCTGGAGCGGATCGCGGACGATTGTCAAGTCCATACTTAAGTATTTTCACCCTCGGTTACGATGAGTCAAGCCGTCTCTCTCCTTTCTTGCCGATGTTCTTGGAGAGGCGATTCAAACGCCGAAGGCTGAGGAGGTGTCATTTGTGCGCCAGCCCATTGATGACTACAAGGCGCGGCTCCTTCATCGGCCCCTTAAAGATTAGCCATGATTAGCCACTTGGCCGCCTAACGCCCATCGCGGACCGGTCCAGAGTTCGCGCCAGGGAGAAACACTCTGGCAGTCGATGTTCCAACGCCGACGTGCCAGCATTTCGGTACAATCTGCCGCGCCTCCATAACGATCCATGCGGACCCTATGACGCCACACGCTCGCGCACATTGAACTCCAGCTTCCACCGCCGCCCGTCGCGGGCCACGCACCACAACTGCAGCATGCCGGTTTCCGTGACGACGGTCTCGAACGATACGGGGACGACGTCGGCGGCGTTCTGCTCGGCGGGGAGGTTGACCTCCATGGGCGCCAGCTCTTCGAGGTCGTCGCCGAAGTCCTCGATGAGGTCGCCGGGCTGGTCATTCTTGCGCACGGCGGAGGTGAAAAAGCGGAACTCGGCGGGCTCGCCGACCACCAGTCCGAATTCGCGGTTGGGGATGTGCAGGTCGGTGCCTTCCTCCATGCCGAACGGCACCACGGTGAGGGCTTTGAGCGGCGTGGCATAGCCGGGCACCGAGGGCATGGCGCTTTCGATGGCGACGTAGTAGGTGCGCGGGACGCCGCCGCGGATGCGCACGCCGCGGCCGCGGCGGGCGAGTCCGTAGTAAGCCGCGCCGCGCGAGACGGCGTGCATCAGGTCTTCGCCGCTGAGTTGTTGCACGGGCGGGAAACCCTCTTCGGCCAGCCAGGAATTCAGCGCGCCAAGGATGCGCTCGCGGATGAGGCCAGCATTCAGCACGCCGCCGTTGAACAGGATATGGGTCGGGCAGGCCAGGCCGCTAGGGCCGCGCCGCACGCCGCCATGTTCGGCGGTGGACGCCTGCTGGCGCAGAAAGCGGGCCAGATGGCGGGTCATGGCCGCATCGGCGGCGTAGGGCAGGCCCATCTCCTGCAGGCCGGCGCGGCGCTGGCGCGCGGGCATATCGTTGCTCGATACGGCGGGCAGGAAGCCGTCGCTCAGCAGGCGTTCGAGATCGGCGCGCTGCAGCTTGGCCTTGATTGAGCCGCCCACCACTCCTGTGCCTTTGCCCAGGATGGTGACGGGCGCCTCATCCTTCTTATTACCGGGTTCGAGCAGCTTCTCCTTGGCGGTGCGGCAATTGTTCCAGAGCGCCTGAAGCTGGAAGTTGTCGATCTTGGTGCCCTGCTGCGCGAGCTGATCCGCGACCAGGCGGGCGAGGGCCAGATCGATGTTGTCGCCTCCGAGCAGAATGTGTTCGCCAACCGCCACGCGATCAAGCGACAGCTCGCCGGACTGCTCGGTGACGGCTATCAAAGTGAAGTCGGTGGTGCCGCCGCCGATATCGACGACCAGGATCAAGTCGCCGACGTGCACGCGCTCGCGCCAATCGGGATGGCGCTCGATCCAGGCGTAGAAGGCGGCTTGCGGCTCTTCGAGCAGCGTGATGTTCTGATAGCCGGCCTGCTCGGCGGCCTTGAGGGTCAAGTCGCGGGCGACGGCATCGAACGAGGCGGGCACCGTGACCAGCACGTGCTGCTGGGTGAAAGGCGCGTCGGGCATCTTGCTATCCCAGGCGTGGCGCAGGTGGTCCAGATAGCGGCGGCTGGCCTCAACGGGGGAATACTTGGGTACGCCTTCGGGCGCGCGAAAAGGCAGGATGGGGGCGGTACGGTCCACGCCGCCATGCGAGAGCCACGACTTGGCGGAAGACACCAGGCGGCCGGCCTTCTCGACGCCGCGCTTCTGGGCCAGCCGGCCGGCGATGGTTTCGGGCTGCGGATCCCAGGGCAGGGCGGTGGAGCCGGCGGGGAAGTCGGTGGCGCCGGGAATGTACAGGAACGAGGGCAACAGACTTTCGTCGCGGACCTCGGACGGGTTCACGAGCTGGGGGATGCCCAGCAGCTCGACTTTGGGCAGGGCAAAGGGGTCGGCATCCGGCCGGTTCTCGACGTAGGAGAGCGCGGAGTTGGTGGTGCCGAGGTCGATGCCAATCACGTAGCGGGGTTCGTAGCGGGGTTCCATTTGGGGGGTGCTATTCGATCTCGATTTCGGCGGGCGCGATGATAGAGGCGTCCTGCTTGGGGTTGAGTGCGGGGAGATCCACTTTGGCGCAACGCCAGCCCTTGTGACGCAGCGTTCCGCCTTCGGGCTTGGTGGCCGGCACGTTGCCGATGAACTTGACGGCGGCGGGGTCGACGGTAGCGGGGCGGGTATAGGCGCCCTCGACGCCGTCGATGACGGGCTGGAGGCTGAGATAGCGGGCGAGGGAGTCGCGCGCCTGGTCGTGCAGGCTGCGCACGGCGGCGCCGATCTGATCGTCGTCAAACGAGGCGATGTCTTCCATGAGGAAGTCGAGGAGGCGCGAGTCGCGCTGGAGGATGGCGAGGAGCTGCAGGGCGTGGGCGGGGTTGGGCGGCGGGGGAACTGAGGGGGCGAGGGGGCGAGGGGGCGAGGGGGCGAGTCCCAGGTCGCGCTTCAGCTTGTCGGACAGGACGCCCTGGAACATGATGGCGAAGAAGGCTCGGATGGCTAACAGGATACGGCTCAAGTGTTGTGCTCCAAGCACTTAGGATAACATCCGCGTGCGGGCGGGAACCGGGACGTAGCTAACGGCCCCGATTCCCGGCACGTGGGCGGCGAAGGGCCGCCAGGATTTCGTCGCGATTGCTAACGACTACGCTACCCGGTCCAGCGTTCGCCAAATAGATCGCGACGTTTCGGCCCGCGCCTGTCACAGACGGAAAGACGACACTGTCGATACCGTCCGCGATCCAGATCGCTGCCAGTTCCTGCGAAGCGGAATACCCTGGCCGGCGAAGACAGAGCCGAACGACCTTCGCCAGCTCCGGTGGAAGCGTCGCCGCAAGATCGAGATTTCGATGCGTCGTCACGGAGAGAAGGTAGGTCATCCGAGAATACTCCCCGATATTGATCTGGCTTCGACCACCCAAAGCACCCTTGCGGGCCGTCACTTCACGCTGGGCGGTCTCTTCTTCGAGACTCGCGTAGACTGCTTTTACGCCTATCGGTGCAAAGCGGCCGCCGTTCGGCCGAGTCCCTTCGCCACTGATCGCGTCGTCAGAGGTGAAAATACCGAAACGCTACAGACCGGAAGAAATCGCCCCTGAGAGAACTGGCGCCCGCGACCAACGCCAAGAGTTGCTTGCGTGCGTCGCGTCCCAACCTCAAGCCGGTTCTCCCGCTTGAAAGCGGCGAAACTCGACGATGATGTCGCGGGCTTTCCCTTCTTTCAGGAGTTCGATCGGACGCTGTCCGCCAAAGGCGTCGCTTTCCGATCGCAGCCAAGCCGGTATGTCTGAGCCTTTAATCGACTCCTTCAGAATGGTCCATAACTCCTCAAGGTCCCGCAGTCCACGGGGCCGCCCGGCTACTCCGCCCCGCTCCCAGTTTTGCACTGTTCGCAGACTGGCACCGAGGGAATGAGCTAGTTCGGTTTGGGTCAGTCCAAAGTGCTCACGCAACTGCCGGGTACGATTAGCGGGGGACGAAGCGCCGTTTCCCCGACCGGATGATCGCGAATGCGCCAACACCGACGCCGCTGCCGCCTTTGCCTCAAACACGACGCTCGTGTGCTTGGGACGTGTCTCTCCGATCAGTTTACCGAGTTGTGCGGCCTCCTCAGGAGCGGCGTGAGCAGCGTAATAGATCACCACCAGGCTTGCCGGCTTGAGAATCTCCAGGAGCGAGCGGAGACGATCATAGTCCGGATGGGTCAGGTACACGAGTATGGGCCGGACCGGAGTTCGCCGGCGCAAGTCCTCAAAACTCCTTAGCTCCGCGCCGCCGAGCACCTCCGCCGCAAAACGGCCCGCCTTTTGCCAACTGCCGGGTTCAGCACACACTACGATGCTCGCCATGATATCCCCGAATCCATTATACGCAATATTGCATATCGCAAGCGCAGAATTGCGTAGAGCCGGGGCTTCTTGTGGCCCTTACTGCGCCAACCGGTTCAGGGTCAAGAACGTAACGCGCTTCTGCGATTCCGTGTTCGCCAGCGGCGAGTAGTAATACCAGAAAGTTGCTTTCACCTGGGTCTGGCTGCCCTTGGGAATTGGGAACAGAAATGTTTCGGAGCGCTTTTCGCCGGGCGCCAGGCGCGTGTCCGACACCAGTTTGGCGGCCCTCAAGAAGGCGAAATGCTCGCGCATCAGGACCGTACCGTGCTGGTCGGCGACGGTGCGCGCATAAATCCGCTGCTCGGTGAAGTGCTGGCCCCCAGCGGAATCGGCGTGCAACTCCATCACCAACTGGCGCAGCGGAGAGCCGGTGGGCAGGTAGTGGCCCGCCGTCTGGTTTTCGACCTCCACGGTGACGCGCAACCCGCCGCCTTCGCGCGACGTATTGAGCCGAGCTCTGACGGCTTTGTTGAGTTGCTCAAGGGAATGGCTGCCGGGCATTTCGTGGAGATTGATCTTGGCCGTGGACGAGCGCGCCACGCGCGGATCCACGACGTCGCCCTCCACCCGCGACATGTGGCAGAACTGGCACTGTTTGCCTTCCTTCCAATAGCGGCTGGCCTTCCACTCCGAATAAGTTGTGAGCACGGGAAAGCCGGCGGCGTTCTTATATTCATGGCAGGTGGCGCAAAGCGCGGAAGAGGTGTGGACCGCCGAATAGGCGGTCTGATGCACCTTGGAGACGGCATCGCTGAGCGGCCCGGTCTTTACCGTGCCGAAGTTCAGAACGGCTTTCGGATTCGGCCCATCGAAGGAGACTTCCCGGATGGAATGGCAGTAGTCGCAAGTCACGCCTTCCCAGCTCACTTTCCGGGTCAAGCCCACGTCGCCGATTTTGGCCGCAATCGGGGAGTGGCAACCCAGGCAGACCATCCGCCCGGCCGGTCCGAAATCGGCTTCGGCCATGGCCAGCACATCCTGAAACAGGCGGCTTTCCATGGCCTGCGAATGCGTGGAGGCCTTCCAGGATTCGTGTATGGCGCGGTGACACCGGCCGCACACCTCGGCGCTGGCGGGCGACTCCAAGCCCCCGGCGGTTAAACGCAAAGCCAGCGACATAGCCAGCGGCATAGCCAAGATGGCCGGCAAAAGCATGACTCACCTCCCGGCGGGCTTGGGGACCGCTGGAGCTTTCGACTCCAGCGAGCGGATTGCCATCCAAAGCCCGGCCATTGTAACCACAATCGTTAGCAGCGACAGCGCCAGCCCAACGCGGCGCGAGTCGCGATCCTGCAAGGCTTTCTCTCCGGCGCGGCGCGTCTCAGCGGCCACGGCCAGACCTTCCTGTACGGGCTTGGCCACGGCCGCGACCTGGAATGCATGCAGGGCCACGAGCGCCTTCACCAGCGCCTCGCGGCCTTCCATTTGGCGCAGGATCGGTTCGGAAACTTCCATGCCGGAATCCCGCGCGCGGTTGAGCACGGCGTCGGACTGCGTGAGCGCCGTGTCCAGCTTGGTTAGCAGGCCCGCCATCTGGGCCGCGGCCGCTCCTCCGGCGGAGGCGGCGTCGTGGCATTGTGCGCACACCGAACCGGCTCCGGCCAGCATCTCGATCCCCGGTTTGCGGATGCCGTGATTGCCGTGGCAGACCGTGCAGCCGGCGGCGCCCATGGCGGCGAATGCGGGCTGATGCGGGCTCTTGTTGTACAGTTCCTCGAACAGGATATGGCAGGTGCCGCAGACCTCCGCCACCGAAGCGACCTGCGGTGGAGCGGCCCCGTGGTTGCCGTGGCAGGAGGCGCAATTCGGCGCGGAAAGGTCGCCACGCTTCGACAGGGCTTCCCAATGCACGCTGCTGCGATACTCCGCGAACTGGTTCGTCGCGATTTTGTAGGGCGCCATGTGGGCGGCGTCCGCGTGACAGCGCGCGCAGGTCTCCGGCAGCTTCAGCGGATACACTGGCGACTGCGGATCTTTCACCTCGCGGATGTTGTGCACGCTGTGGCAGTCCACGCAGTTGGCCACGGCAGTGTCGCCCGTGGCCAGGCGCTTGCCGTGAACGCTGGTCAGGTACAACGCCAACTGGTCCACACGTTGTTGCGGCTTGAAGCGGTGCATCAGGTTGGCGTCGCTGTGGCAATGCGCGCAGAGCGTGGGCACGGCAGCGCGGGCAATGTGGCCCTTGAAGCCCTTGGCACGGCTCATGGCGGCTTCCGGATCGTCGGCGTTGCGATCGCCGCCGTGGCAATCGGCGCAACTGAATCCGTGCCGGGCGTGTATATCGTTGGCGTAGTCGGTGACGGGGGCTTTGAGCGTCCCCTCCATGTTCGAGTGGCAGTCGATGCAGGAGTCTTTGGCCAAACCAAGGGGGGAGAGGGTGAGAAGCAAGAGGCCGCCTTGAAAGGCGGCTGCGGCCAAGATTGGCCGCCCTCCAAGGCGCCCCACAAGAGCAGGAATGCGGCTCATCGGAAGTACCCCAATAGCGAAAAGGTGACCAGGTACGCCAGCAGGGCCACGCCCGCGCCCGTCACCCATCGCGTCCGCACGGTGCCTTTGGAATTGACGGCCCAGAAGGGCAGCAGCACCCACCAGGCCGCCAGCAGGGCGAAACCCATCAAGCCCAGCAGTTCCCCTTCAATCCGCCACACATGGCTGGGGATCAGCTTCAAGGTGTAGAAGGGCGCCAGGAAATACCACTCGGGCCGGATACCGGCGGGCGCCGACGCGAACGGGTCCGCCTTCTCGCCCAGTTCCCACGGGAACAGCGCCGCCAGCGACCCCAGCACGGCCAGCGCCGCATACCAAGCCATCAGCTCGCGCAAAAAAAAGTTGGGGAAGAACCGCATTTGGGCCAGCTTCCGGTCTTCGCTCCACGGCGGCGAACTCATCCCATGGCGCTGGACCAGCCCCAGGTGCACGACCAGCAGCAACGTGGTCAACCCGGGCAGAACTGCCACGTGGAAGCCGAAGAAGCGCGTCAGGGTGGCGCCGCCCACATCGGCGCCGCCGCGCAGGAAGCGCGCAACCTGATGCCCGGCCACCGGCACGCTGGCCGCCATGTCGGTCCCCACCTTGGTGGCGAAGTAAGAAACCTTGTTCCAGGGCAGCAGNNTAGGAATGCAGAAACACCACGCTGAACATGTGAATGAACGCGGTGAGGATCATCAGGTTGGCGGACCAGCTATGGATGGAGCGCACCAGCCAACCGAATTGCACGCGGGTCATAATGAACTGCACGCTCTCGTAAGCTTCGGTGGGGCTGGGCCGGTAATAGAGCAGCAGCAGGACGCCGGTGAGCACCTGAATAGTGAACAGGAACAGGGTGATGCCGCCGAAATAATACCAAATGGTGGCCGAATGCAGCGGCACGGTTTTGTGCGCGGCGAACTCGCGCAACGCGCTGAGTCCCAGCCTTTCGTCGAGCCAGCCGAACGCTCCCGGACGTGTGGCGCTTGCCAAGATTCACTCCTTTCAAGTCCGCTTAGAGATGACCACTTGTTCGCCGCGCACCTTTACCGCGTACTCTTCCAGCGGCGCGGGAGGCGGTCCGGACACCACCTTCCCGTTCAGATCGTAGAAGCCGTTGTGGCAGGCGCACCAGATCTGGCGGCGCGCATCGTTATATTGCACGGTGCAGTTCAGATGGGTGCAGACGGCGGAGAAGGCGCGCCATTCGGTCTCACCTATCCGCACCAGCAAGGCGGGTTTGCTGCCGAACTTGACGATCTTCCCGGTGTTGGGTTTCAGATCCTGCGTCTTGCCGCCGGACACCTCGTTGACGGAGGCCTCGGGCATGTCGGGCGGATTGATGAACTTGACAGCGGGATAAAGGAAGGAAGCGATAGAGGCTGCAAACCCGCCGCCCAACAGCCAACGGATGACCGACCGTCGTTCCTGCTCCATAGGCCGCACCTCCAGGTAGCGGATTCGTGCGGTGGCTCAAGCAACGCAGGGGCCAATGCTGAAGGGGTTTAATTGCATCGTTTCAGATTCTCATAATGGGTGGAAAGGCGCAACTCGGCACGTAGTGGGTGCGCGGGGTCGCTGGGCGGGCACCCATGGGCGAGCGTAGCTCGCCGCGCCGTGGCTGGTGGGACCCAGAGGGTACCCCGGCTGGTGGGACCGCGCGATATTCAGTCGCCGGGGCGCGCTTGGCTGTTCGGTTTCGGGGTGGTGGGGGGCGCCGTTTGATCGCCGGAGGCCGGGGGTTTCGGAAAGTCGCCGAGCACCTCGCGGGGAATTTCGCGCCAGACGCCGTCAAGGCCGCGGACCTTCGGGAGCACAGAATAGCTATGGACCCCTTCGGAGGTGCTGCAGATAAGGCCCACACTGTAAGTCTCGTTTGCTTTAGGTGCGG
>PKYZ01000306.1 GCA_003132865.1 Bryobacterales bacterium | reverse complement strand
TGCAGGTGCTCGACGATGGCCGGCTGACGGACGGCCAGGGCCGCACGGTGGACTTCCGCAACACTATCGTAATTATGACTTCCAACATTGGCAGCTCGCGCATCCTGGAATATCGCGGCGGGTTTGAAGGCGACGGATACGAGCGGATGAAAGAGGCCGTGCTGGAGGAGATGCGCCACCATTTCCGGCCGGAGTTTCTCAATCGCGTGGATGAGGTGATCGTGTTCCACGCGCTCGGCGAAGACCATTTGAAGCAGATCGTGGAGATCCAGTTGGAGCGTTTGCGGGCGCGGCTGGCGGACCGGCACATCACACTGACGTTGACCGACGCGGCGCGGCTGAACTTGGTGCGTACGGGTTTCGATCCGCATTACGGCGCGCGTCCGCTGAAGCGCGCGATTCAGAAGAAGGTGGAGACGCCCCTGGGCCGGATGATCTTGAAGGGCGAGGTCCGCGACGGCCAGCAGCTTCTCGTAGGTGTAGACCCGCAGGGCGCGCTGACGTTCGCGCCCGCGGTGGAGAAGGCGGCGGCGCGGTAAGGCGAGCTACGCCCGCCGTGGCTGGTGGTTGGTGGCTGGTGGTTGTGCATCCGCGTACCCCGCGCCCATCCCTGCCGCGTCACAATATTCTTGTGAAGTTTCTTTTCCTGTCAATCGTCACCGCCGCCCTGCTCTCGGCCCAGGCGCCGCGCGTCGACGACATCGAATGCTATGGCCTGCATAAGCTGTCGGAACAGAAGCTGCTGCACACGTTACATGTGAAGCCGGGCGATCCTCTGCCGGCTTCCAAAGGCGACCTGGAAGACGAGCTGGAGCAGATCCCGGGCGTGGTGCTGGCGCGTGTGGAAGCCGTCTGCTGCGATCAGGGCAAGACCACCCTGTTCATCGGTATCGAGGAAAAAGGCGCGCCGCACCTGGCTTTCCGCAGTCCACCGTCAGGCGGCGCCGTGCTGCCCGAAGATGTGACGAACACCTACCAGAAGTTTCTCGAGGCCGTGCGTGACGCTGCCCACCGCGGCAGCACTGCCGAAGACCTGACCAACGGCCACTCGCTGATGGCCGATCCGGACGCGCGCGATCTACAGTCGCAGTTCGCCTATTTTGCCAGCGCGCACCTGCCGCTGCTGCGCGAGGTGCTGCGCGATTCCGACGACGCAGCGCAGCGTGCCATCGCCGCCACCATCGTCGGTTATGCCGCAAATAAGAAGGATGTGGTGAACGATTTGGAATATGCGCTGCAGGATCCGGACGATGCCGTGCGCGCGAACGCCCTCCGCTCCCTGAACGCGATCGCCGTGCTGGCGCGCCTGCAGCCGCAACTGGGGATTCATGTGTCGCCCACCTGGTTCGTCGAGATGCTGAACTCCATCGTGCTCAGCGACCGGACGCGCGCCGCCAACGCTCTGGCCACCCTCACCGATCAGAACGCCGCTGCCGCGCTGGACCAAATCCGCGAGCGCGCGCTCGATTCCGTGGTGGAGATGGCCCAGTGGAAGGTTCTGCGCTATGCCCTCCCGCCGTTCATCCTGGCTGGGCGGATGGCCGGCATGAACGAGCAGGAGATTCAAAAGGCCTGGACCAGCGGCGACCGGCAGGCGGTGATCGGGATCGCGCTGGGCGCCAGGCAGAAAAAGAAGCCGGGCATAGGACCGGCGAATAAGATTGAATAGTGCGGGTGGGGGGGACTGAAAAATCCCGCCCTGACAGGCTGAAGCCTGTCCTACCTTTCAGTGGATGACGGTCACGAAAGCATCGCTGGCGCCGCCGGAGTAGGCGCACTGGGTGCACGGCGGGACAATCGGGAACGGGTGGGATGCAGTGCTGCCGGTCACGTACTCACCGAGCATGCCCACCGCGATGCCGCGCCCCGCGTCGTTCAACTGTCCGCCCAGGTAAGTGGAGAAGGCGCGGATCGGCCCGCCGGCCAGCGTGTATTCGGCGACGAACGCATCGTCCGCGCCGTTGGGGGCGCAACCCACACCGGCGATGCAGGCTACCAGCGGGAAGTTCACAGAGGTAGTGTCGCCGGTCAGGTAGGCCACCGGCAGGCCGCCAGCGGGCGAGACCGTTTCGACGATGGCTCGTCCCGTGTCAGTTCCAGCGCCACCGAGATAATCCGAAAATGCAGCGGGGGCGGCGAAGTTAAACCGCACTACGATGGCGTCTTGACCGCCCCCGTTCACGCACTGGACGCAGTTGGCCGTGACGGGGAAATTCACGGAGTCCGTGAACCCGGTAATCCATGCCTGGCCCGGGCTGTCCATGGTGATCCCGTAGCCCACGTCCGCATTGCTCCCGCCCCAGTAGGTGGACCATTTTAGGGTGAGCGGAGGACTGAAGATCAGCGTGCTGGCGAACGCATCCCGGCCGCCATGATTAATGCACTGGGGGCAGGCGGCTACCGGGAAATTAATGGATGTGGTGGAACCGGTGATACCAATCTCGTCGTTGGCGTCCAGGGCAATGCCGTAGCCAATGTCGTTGCCCGCGCCTCCAAAATAGCTAGAAAAGCGCAGCACGCCGGCAGCGGTGAAGCCCGCCACGAAAACGTCCGTACCGCCCTGCGGGACGCATTGGAAGCAGGCCAGCACCGGGAGATTCGGCGAGTTGGTGCTGCCGGTGACAACGGCGTTTCCCGACGGATCGACGGCGATGCCGTACCCAATATCGGTTCCGTTTCCGCCGAGGTAAGTAGAGTAGATGGGAAAGCCCGCTGGATTTAGGGCCGTGACGAAAGCGTCCTGGGGACCGCCGCCGGGCGGGAGGAAGGGGCCGACGAGTGGAAAGTTTGGCGAATTCGTTTCACCGGTGATGTAGGCGTTGCCCTTAGCGTCGGCGGCGATGCCGAAGCCGGCGTCGCTACCTGCGCCGCCGAGATAGGTCGAATAGACGAAGCCGGCTCCGGTGGGGAGGAACTTGGTGACGAAGGCGTCCGTGAGGCCGCTGCGCACGCAGTCGAAGCAACCCACCAAAGGGAAGCCGGCGGCCGAGTTGGTGGTGCCTGTGACGTAAACGAATCCCTTTACATCCACTGCGATGCTGTAGCCGATGTCTTTACCGTTGCCGCCCAGATAGGTGGACCGGACGATGGCTGNNGCTGGATCTATCACCAGCGGCCGGGAGCGGTCATAGGCGGCCAACTGGAAGCCGGCTTCGTTTGCGCCGCGCAGCACAAAGCGGCCACCCACTTCGGTGCGCCGGCCGTCGGCAGAGGTCTGATACACGATCGGCCTGCGGAAGCGGATCTCCTCGCTGCCAGCCGCCAGGACCAAGTCGCCGTCGGCCGCCACTCGCATACGCCGGGCGCCGGCGAAGCGCAGGCGAATGCGGGAGGGGTCGGAGCCGGGGGCGGCCAAGAAATCATACTCAAGCTGCCCGCGATTGCCGTAATAGACGAGGTCGATGCCGGGGTAAACCCCTTCGTACCGCACGCGGCCGAAGCTGAGAACACCGGTGTGCCATTTCGTATGATCGTTCCCAATGAGGTAATTGCTCTGCCCGGCGAGTCGTTCCAGCCCGGAGATCGCGGGGTTGGGATTGGCCGAGGCGAGGCCCATGCGCAGAACGTTGCTTCGGCCCTCGGGTCCCGCCAGGGTTAGTACCGCCTCTTGTTTGGTCAGAAAGACGCTGTACGCGATTCCGTGGGCCATGAATGCGACGCGGGAGTCGGTCTGACCTTGGTTTCGCTCGAAGGCGAGCGGCAATTTGGCGAAGGTTTCCATGCTGGGGGCGGCGTTCTCCGCGAAGGAAGGCGCGGCGGCGGCCAGCGCCATGAGGATCGCCGGATACCAGTTTTGTCGGACGTTTGTCATTTTCTTGCTCCTGTTTCAAGTCGTTTGCGCGGTGCGCACTCCCACTTATGGCGCAAGTAGCCGCGGCGGGGAATAGACAGCGCCTGTACTGCGCCTGTACTGGAGATGTAACCGGTCTGAGGGCCGTCTTTCACCGATTTACATGGGCGGACAGCGATGTTAGACTAGGCGACGAAAGGGATGCTCGACCGCCGTCGGCGGGAGGGGTAGAGAAAGGTAGATCCGTGGAGCCGATCACTACGCGAGTTGGCGTGATGCGGGCTGGCGTGCTTCGCTTTGGAGCCTACCAAGTCGACCGGCAAACCGGCGAGTTGAGCGACAACGGCCGCAAGGTCAAGCTGCAGGTCCAGCCGTTCCAGGTTCTGGTAGCGCTACTGGAACGCCCCGGCGAAGTCGTCACGCGGGAGGATCTGCGTCAGAAGCTTTGGCCCGGCGACACGTTTGTCGATTTCGACAATAGCGTGAATATCGCCGTCCGGAAGCTGCGGCAGGCGCTCAACGACGACGCGACGCAGCCCCGGTTCATCGAGACGCTGCCCAAGCGGGGTTACCGCTTTATCGCTGCGGTGGAGCCGCCCGTCGAGGAGGACGCGGTGGCGCCGAGGCCTCCTGGGTGGCCGGCCGCCCCGCCAAAGCAGGATCCCTGGTGGCGGCGGCTGCGGGCATCCGGCGCAGTGGCCGCGGCCGTGCTGGCGGTGGTGGTGGGCGCGTACGTGGTGCTGGCGCGACTGGGAGGTCCGGTGAGCGCGGGGGTGCGAGTGCGCCCGGCGGTGGCCATTTTGGGCTTCCGGAATCTGACTGCGAAGAGCGACCGCGCCTGGGTCTCGACGGCTCTGGCGGAAATGATGGCCTCGGAACTGGACGTGGCCGAACGGTTGCGGACGGTGCCAGGCGAGAATGTGGCGCGCGCCAGGATCGACCTGACTCTTCCCGATACCGACAGTTTCTCGGCACCCACGCTCGGCCGCCTTCGCAAGAATCTGGGTGCGGATTTCGTGCTGACAGGCTCGTACTTCGCCGCCGGGACGGAAGGCGGCGGACGCCTGCGGCTGGATCTGCGCCTCCAAGACACGCGCGACAGCGAGAGGTTTTGGAGCTCCACCGAGTCGGGGACCGAAGCTGATCTGCCCCAGATGGTGGCGCGCGCCGGAGTGGACTTGCGGACCAAGCTGGGAATCGCCGCGGCCGGACAAAGCCGCGCGGAGTTTCAAGCGGCGGCCCCGCCTACCTCAGACGTGGCGCGTCTGTACGCGGAGGGTCTGACGCGCCTGCGGCAGTTCGACGCGAAGGGAGCCCGCGAACTGCTGGAGCGGGCGGTGGCCACGGCTCCGGAATATGCGCTGGCGCACTCGGCACTGGCGGCAGCCTGGTCGGCGCTGGGTTACAGCGAGATGGCCCGCCAGGAGGCGCGCAGAGCCCTGGATCTCGCGAAGGGGCTGCCGCGGGCGCAGCAGCTCTCGATCGAGGCGCGCTTCCACGAGAGCGCCGGACAGTGGGACAAGGCCGTCGCCATTTACCGGAAGCTTGGCGACCTCTTCCCGGACGATCCGGACTACGGTTTGCGCTGCGCGGCGGCGCAGGTGAAGGCGGGCAGGGGGAAAGACGCGCTGGCCACGGTCGAGATGCTGCGCGCGAAACCGGCGGCTGTCCGCGACGACGCGGCCATCGATTACGCCCAGTCGCTGGCGGCCAACCAGACTGGCGATTTCCTGCAGGCGCAGGAGGCTGCGGCGCGAGCTGCGGCCAAAGCCGGGGAGCGCGAAGAGGGGATGCTGGTGGCGGACGCGCGGCTGCTCGAATGCAGGGAACTTGAAGCCCTGGGAAGGATGGCGCAAGCCCAAAAATCGTGCGGGACAGCCAAGAGCCTGTACGCGCGGGCCGGCGATCGAGCCGGGGTAGCCTCGGCCACCGGGTATCTAGCGGCGGCGCTGGCCGGCGCGGGCGATCACGATGCCGCCCAGAAGCTGTACCAGACGGCGCTTTCCATCCAGCGCGACATCGGCAACCAGGGCGGCGCGCTCTGGGACCTGAACGGCCTGGCCACGGAGTTCTGGGCGAAAGAAGACATCGCAGGCGCGCGGGGCATGTACGAACAGGCGATGCGCACGGCGCAGGAGATCAAGAGCCGCCCAGACGCGGCTGACGCGCGGGCCAATATCGGCTTCACTTGGTTGGCGGAAGGGGAACTGGCGCAAGCGCGCAAAACCTATGAACGCGCGCTGGCCGAGTTTCGCGAGATGGAGGATTCGAGCGGCGTGGCCAACGCGCTCAATAATCTGGGCGAGACGCTCTACTTTCAAGGCGAGTTGACGGAGGCTGCCCAGAAGCTGGAAGAGGCTCTGAGCTTGGATCGGCGCAACGGCGAGAAAGGGGAGACGGCGGACGCGCTGGAGTGGTCGGGGCAGGTTCGCATGGCGGCCGGCGATCCGGAGGGCGCGCGGGCACGATACGAAGAATCGCTGAAGGCGTGGCGGGAGATGGGCGAAGTCTACGCGACGCCGTTGCGGGTGCGGCTGGCGGAACTGGACCTCGAATCCGGCCGGGCCGCCTCGGCCGAGGCCCAGATCCGGGAGTGCCTGGCAGCGATCCAAGGCCAGAAGCGCGTGAGGGTCGAAATGGCGGCGCATACGCTGCTGGCCCGCGTGCTGCTCGCCGAAGGCCGGCGGGACGAGGCGCGGCGGGAGCTGGAGCGGACCGCGCCGGCGGCCGCCGGCAGCCAGAGTCGCGTACGGCGGCTGGAATTCGCGATCGTGGCGGTGCGCGTCCGCGCGGCGAGCGGCAGCCAGGCGGACGCGGCGGCATCCATGAAGACGCTGGAGGCCGCCGCGGCCGAAGCTCATCGGTATGGCTTCGCGGGACTGCAGTTCGAAGCGCAACTGGCGCTGGGAGATATAGAGATGGCAGCGGGCCGGGAGGCGTCCGGCCTTGGCAGGCTGCACCGGCTCGAACGGGAGGCGCAGGCGCGGGGTTTCCTGACCATCGCGCGCGCGGCGCGGAAGCGGTTGACGTAGCGCACGCACTCGTGCGTGCGCCACATGGGGATCAAGCAGTATGTAGGAAAAAGGAGAGGCTCATGCGAGTGAGAGAATGCGCGGCGGCGATCACCGCGATGCTGTGGCTGGCAGGAACGGCGGCAGCGCAACCGGCCATTACGGTGCTTCAGAACTTCGACGGCATTCCGGCCGACGGCGTGGCGCCTCCGAACACTATCGGCAAGGCCGGCGCCACGCAATTCGTGCAGTGGGTCAACAACAAGTACGCGATCTACGATAAGAACACCGGCCAGCAAGTGCAACCCCCGCAGCCGGGCAACTCGCTTTGGAAAAAGCTTGGCGGGCCGTGCGCGACTATGAACAACGGCGAGCCGATGGTGGAGTACGACAAGGCGGCGGGCCCAGGCGGCCGATGGGTGCTGGCGCAACTGGCGCTTTCCGACCCGGCATACTACTGCTTTGCGGTGTCCCAAACAACCGACGCCAGAGGGTCATTCTATCTCTACGCGTTCCCTTTCCCGGCGGGAATGAAGCCGAACACGCCGCGGTTGGCCGTCTGGACGGACGCTTACTACGCTTCCTTTAATATCCAACAGGTCGGGAAGCCAGCCGCGCCCATGGTGGTGGCGTACGACCGCTCGCACATGCTGCTGGGCCAGACCGCGCTGGGGCCCGTGAGCCGTCAACCGGCAGCACGCACCAATTTCCTGCCGGCCGATTTCGACGGCACTCGGCGGCCTTCGGGAGAACCGGATTTCTACGTGGAAGTGGGCGCATCCACCTACCTGAGTCTTTGGCAATTCCGTGTGGACTTCGCCAACCCAAACAACTCAACCTTTACCCACACCGCGACATTGCCGTTCTCGGTGTTCAGTGTCGGGTGCTCGCGTAATCCGCCGGTGTGGGGGAACCCGGTGATTCCGCAACCAAACACCTCAGCGTTGCTGCTTGCCCACCCCGAACAGTTGATGTACCGTCTGGCCTGGCGCAACGTGAACGGCACCGAGCACCTGGTGGCGAACGAGACGGTCATCCTGTCGTCCTCGCCGGTGGTGGCGGGAGTGGTCTGGTTCGACATCGTCAATCCCGCGACCAACCCGGCGCTGGCGCAGTACGCCCCGGTCTCGGATCCGGCCATCAGTTATTGGATTGGCAGCCTGGCGCAGGACAAAGACGGCGACATCGCCCTGGGCTTCAACGCGTCCAGCCCCAGTCTGTATCCCAGCGTCGAAATCGCCGGCCGCTTGGCGAGCGACCCGCCCAATACCATGTCACAGCCGGAGTTCCTGGTAGAAGGTGGCGGCGCACAGGCGAACACCTCGAAGTGGGGGTCGCACGCCGATATGAGCCTGGATCCGTCCGACGATTGCGTCTTCTGGTTCACCGCCGAATACGTGAAAACCACCCAGCAGGGCTTCGACTGGAGCACGCGGATCGGCAGTTTCCGCTTCAACGCGTGCCAATGAGAGCGGCCGGCGCCGCAGGGCCCTGGGCGAAAACCGCGACCAGCCGCGAAAAGCCCCAGCATCGGCGTGCCGGACCAGCGTGATGTACAATCAAACCAAGTGTTGGTTCAAGAGCGCGATCCGTTCGTCTGGCTGGCGCCCGGACTTGCCGGCGACGAGTCCTCGTACCGGACGTATGCGGAGCGTGTGACTCGAAGTCTAAGATGTTATTTCGCGAGCAACGGTTGCGGAGCCGCTGACGACCTGGCATCCGAGTCGATTTTGCGCCTTGTGGGGAAGCTCGCCGAAGGAGAGCCCCCGGGCGCCACGCCCTTGAGGCCGCCGAGCCGGTCAGCATGGAGACAGGGCAGACCATGGATAATGACCGAAAAACCACCGACGTCCACCGGAGCACGCGGATTGGCGGTTTCCGCGTCAACGCGCGCCAATGAGAGCGGCCGGCTGCCGGCGGGGGTTGCGCGGAAAGCCGCGAAAAAACGCCCTGCGCCAACCGCCCCGCCTTGTGGTATCCTAATCCCGTAACCAAAACGAGATAAAGAGAAGACAAGGAGCAACCACTCGAGCATGGCACTGGCGACTGACGTAAAGCGGCAGGTAATCGGTGGAAATCAGCGTGGTAAGGCTGATACGGGATCGCCGGAGGTGCAAATCGCCCTGTTGAGTGAGCGCATCACGCAGCTTACGGATCATTTTAAGACCCACCAGAAGGATCATGCATCGCGCAAGGGTCTTCTGACTATGGTCGCCAAGCGGCGGCGGATGCTGAAATATCTTCGGGACACCGATCCGGACCGCTACAAGTCGCTTCTGCTAAAGCTCGGCATCCGCCGCTAGCTGGGTCCCC
>PKYZ01000772.1:329-14158 GCA_003132865.1 Bryobacterales bacterium | reverse complement strand
GGCCAGGAGGCCTGTCCCACTAGGCCAGCGGCGCCCAGTCGACGACGCCGTTCTTGGCTGGGCTGATTTCCACAATCTCGGCCCATGGGTAGAAATGCGGGCCCATCGAATCCTCGGCCACCACGCCGAGGCTGGAAACCTCCTGCAAGGTCAACGGCGGGAGGTCATCCTCATCCACAGCCACGATCCGCACCCGCTTGCCCAGCAGGTTGCACAGAAAGACGCTGTCGTTATTCATGTGTCGCCCCAAGCACGCAATTGTAACATGTATAGGAGCCGGATATCCGAAACTATGGTAGTGTTGCTTTAGCGGGGATACGGGGCAAAAGTTTACGAAATCTTTACGTGACACTAAGAAATCAAAATGCGGCGGGAAAGCGACACCGCGTCTCTGCTTCAATAGCCAGAATGATGCCTTCAACTTCGCCGATCAGCTCGTTAAGGATGCTAATAGCTGGCTTGCCGCCCACGATTTCGATCTCGTCAAACGCTACGAAAAAGGTGATATCGCACTCAACTTTAGTCTTCGAATTCGTGACGGCAAATACAACCTCCTTTTTGGCGCGATTCCAGCCCCACGGTATCCATTGGTAGTAGAACGGTTCGCCAACTGCCGTAAACAACCTGATCGCTTCGGCCTTCGCGCCGGCTATTGCGCACGGGACAAGCATCTTGTGCTTGTTTGCGNNTTGCGACGCATATCCCGTTCAATGCCCAGAGAAGATCGTTTCCTCCCTTGTATGGCTTGAACCGGGCAAACAGCGCGACAATTTCCTGTGGAATGTCCTTACACCGTCCGAGGGCGTTCGTTTCAAACTCAGTGAGGCTACCCGCGAAGGGAAAGGCACAGTGGCGAGGCTTGATTCGTCCAGAGGCAACGGCAACAGCGTAACCGGCATTGTCGAGCGCCTCCCGGAGGGAATTGGCCGCTTCCCCGACGACGACGGTAAGAATGGGTGGCAGGGATTTGACGAACTTGATTTTGTGAATGATTTTGTCTATAGACTTCGAGTCAGCCTCCACGACAGACTTGTAGGGGTTGTTCTTAACGAAGCCGCTGATTCGCCGTTCAAGATCCTGAACGTGTTCCCTTGCCCGCGCGATTTTTAGTTTAGAACTTTCAAACGGGTCTGCCATGCGATACGGACCCCTCGCTTCGCTTGGCCCACCTTGCCGCTATCGCGTTTCGCGCGATCTCCCGCCTTCGCTCGGGGCTAACCTTCTCCATGCGCGCCTGAGCGCCCTGCCTTCCACCAATCCGTCCCATCCTCACGAAGTACTCCCGTATGTCTTCGGGTAGCCGCTTTCTTCTCATGCCTCAATAATACTTCACCCCCTTTTGAAAAGCAAGCATCTTTTTGCTTGACGTTCAACAGGGGGTTTAGTATAATATAAGCATGAAGCAAAAAGCCCCGATCAGTGTTGACGCACCGACCGGGGCCGAAAACTGCACAGCCGAAGCCGTACAGGTTCTCCAACCCCATTATCGGCTTTCTTCTGTGCATTCTCAAGGAGATTTCACAGATGACGTGCCATTCGTGCAGAATTGAAGCCGTGAAGGCCGGTAAGGGCCGCAACGAAGTCCAGCGGTACAAGTGCCAGCAGTGCGGCAAGCGGTTCACCGAACCGCAAGAGAAGCCCTTCGGTGAAGACGTTCGCCTAGAGCAAGACCTGGTTGTCTCGATCCTGCATTGCCTGCTGGAAGGCAATAGCGTGCGTTCCACGGCGCGCCTCTGCGGTGTGGAACCCCGGACGGTGCTCACCATGCTGGAACACGCTGGCAAGAACTGCGAATGCATCATGGGCAAGTTGCTGGTGAACATCCCGGTGAAGGACGTGCAATGCGATGAGATCTGGGGATACGTTTACAAAAAAGAGGCCCACAAGTTCCCGTTTGAAGCCAACGACAACAGCATCGGCGACGCCTATTGCTTTGTGGCAATCGAGCGGTATTCCAAACTGGTTCTCAATTTCGCCCTTGGGCGGCGCGACCAGGCCACGACGGATATCTTTATCGAAGGGCTGCGGGGCGCTACCACCAATCAACGGTTCCAGGTTACGACGGATGGATTTCAGCCTTACAAGTCCTCAATTGAAACGACCCTCGGGGATCGCGTGGACTATGCGATGCTTATCAAGACATATGCGGAGTCAACAGACGGAGAGCGGCGCTACAGCCCGCCCGAAGTGGTTGACGCGAAGCCGGTAGTGATAATAGGCAACCCCGACAGGGACAAGATTTGCACGTCCCATATCGAGCGGCAGAATCTTTCGATCCGCATGGGGATGCGCCGCATGACTCGATTGACGAACGCCTTCAGCAAGAAATGGGAGAATCTCTGGTACGCCTATTGCCTCTGGTTTGCCTTCTATAATTTCTGCCGGGTCCACCGGACGCTGCGCGTGACGCCTGCAATGGAAGCCGGAATCGCGGATCGGGTCTGGGACATCCGCGATTTGGTGGCCGCTTAGCGTGCCCGCGATGGACGCCTGGGTCGCGGATCGTGTTTGGGCACCGCTGAGTCTTCCGGTCTAAAACTGAGGTCGAAAGAGGTTTGGTTGGAATTGGTTTGCGGGGTCAGCGCGGACAGAGGTCCCACAGACTGCGCTACCTCGAAGGCGATGCGCTGGGCCTCCCACTCAGCCTTTAGGAATTGCAGGGCCGCTGCACTGTTGTTCATCATATAGTATCTTAACCTTACTTAGATCTGGAGTATTTTTCTGAACTGAAGCTATTCGGATTTCCTTCAGTCCATCAATAAACTTCTGTGGAGCCATCCACACGTTTGCGCCCTTGTTCAGAACTGCTATTTCAGTTTCTTCTCCGACCCCCGGCGCTACTTCAGAGGATATCTTGGCGGCATAGACGGAGAACAATGTCGCTGACAGGGTGGACTTCGGGGACTGGCCTCCAAGGTGCAACGCAACCATCGCATGTATGCTTCCGCTTCCGATGGCATTATAACCGAGCTTGTCGAACGCAACTACAGTACCAGGATTGCCAAGATAATAGATATGGCTTCCGCTGTCATCACAACCAGCAAGTGTGATATCGACGCCTAAATTGAACTGGTTGGTCTGTATCACGACGTTCTGATACATCGCTCCCTGATCCTTCAAGTAGGTCGGTAGCGATACGCCCTTCTCTGTCTGAGTGGCAAAATCAGGCCCGAGCAACGGATTGATAATCTGCTCTTGTATCTTCTCGTTTCGGAGTTTGATGTATGCATCCTTGGCGAATGTGGCGGTCGGGAGCATCTTGGGCGTCTTCCCACCGTGCTGGCTTATGTGCTGTTTGATGCGTTCGGCCAGTTCGGCGGCATACAGGCTGTTACCGGACGCCATCGCTACGCAGCACCCACCCATTTTCTCAATCTTGCTGATCGGAGGTTCAAATTCCAGATTCAGCGGCGCGGGCGCAGTGAACATGCGATCTGCCGCTACCACGATTGCCCTGCCGTCGTCGCAAATCGCCGCAATGCAGATTGTCATTGGTTCTGCCTATATTATCACGCCAAGGCCAGAGCGCAACCGCCGTAGGGCAGGCCCTTCGCCTAGCCCATGCCACCAGCCGGTGGCCCGCTGCCTTCCTTATCGGCATTGGCGGTTCTAGCCATTAGCCCAGACGGCGGAAACCCCTTCCGATTAAATTATAGTGCCGCGTCATGAAAACAAGAACGAAATCCCAGGGCCGTTCCCTTCGCCACGTATCGCTCCTTACGGAGCCATCTGCCGTAGTTTCTACGGTTTGACTATTGTGGTACCAGGTGCATCGGGAAAACATTGTCGGCACGTGACCGAATGCCCCCACTTGCAAAACCCAGCGCCCCGGGCCGCCCCCACCCAAAAAAACCCGATCTCCCCGCAAAGACCGCACTACCGAAACTATCCATTCGCGCCTTCAGCCGTATAATAAGGGTTTGATCCAAACCCGGAGTTTTTCCATGCATACATCCAAACTTCGCCGCCACGTCGCGGCTCTTGCGTCTTGCGGCCTGCTCGCAGCCTGCCTACCCATGTGCGCCGATGAGGGCATGTGGACATTCGATAATCCGCCCGTCAAGCAATTGGAGGAGAAGTATCATTTCACACCCACGCAGCAATGGCTGGACCATGTGCGCCTCTCCTGTGTGCGTCTGAATGACGGCGGCTCCGGCTCGTTCGTCAGCCCGCATGGTCTGCTGCTGACCAATCACCACGTGGCGCGCGGTCAACTGCAAAAGAACTCCACGGCCGAGCACGACTACGTCAAGAGCGGATTCTACGCGGCCACGCCCGAAGAAGAGATGAAGTCGCCGGACCTGGAAGTGAACGTGCTGATGTCGATGGAGAACGTCACGCAGGCGGTGCTGGCGGCGCTCAAGGGCGCCAAGACGCCCGAGGAAGAATTCGCCAAGCGCAAAGCGGCGATCGCCGACATGGAGCGCGAGAGCCTGCAGAAGACCGGCTTGCGTTCCGACGTGGTGACGCTGTACCAAGGCGGCGAATACTGGCTCTACCGCTATAAGAAGTACACCGATGTGCGGCTGGTGTTCGCGCCGGAGGACCAAGCCGCCTTCTTCGGCGGGGACCCGGACAATTTCACTTATCCGCGATACGACCTGGATATGGCGCTGTTCCGCGTCTATGAAAACGGCAAGCCGATCGACACGAAGGATTATTTGAAGTGGAATCCCAAGGGGGCCGGCGGCAACGAACTGGTGTTCGTGCCCGGACATCCCGGCAATACGCAACGCTCGGATACAGTGGCGCAGCTCGAGTTTGAGCGCGACTATATCGAGCCGATCGTCCTGAAGCTGCTCAAGCACCGGATTGCGGTGCTTGAGCAGTATGGCGCGCAGGGTGCGGAGCAGGAGCGCCAGGTTGCCTCCAACATCTTCGGTCTGCAAAATGGCGTGAAGGCTTTTGAAGGCCGCTACAAGGGCTTGCTTGACAAGAACGTGATGGACAAGAAGCGTCGGGATGAAGAAGAATTCAAGGCTAAGGTGATGGCCAATCCCGAGTGGAAACAGGCTTACGGCGGCGCCTGGGATGCCATCGCCGAAGCCACCCGAAAAGAGGCTTCGCGGGTGAAGCAGCAGATCTTCCGCAGCACCGATTCGCAGCTCGGCGGCACCGCCGCGACCATCGTGGACTATGTGGCCGAAATCAAGAAGCCGGACGGCGTGCGGCTGGCCGGGTATCACGAAGCGGAATTGGAATCGCTAAGGCAACGATTGTTCTCGCCTGCGCCCACCTATCCGGCGATGGAGATCGCGCGCATGACCGGCGCGCTGGAAGCGGACGTGGCCGAACTGGGACCGGACGATCCATTTCTGAAGATCGTGCTCGACGGCCGCTCGCCGAAGGAAGCGGCCACGGCGTTGGTGAACGGGACCAAGATGGCCGACCCGGCTGTCCGCAAACAGCTCGTGGAAGGGGGCGAGGCGGCCGTGGCGGCTTCCACCGATCCCATGATCGTGCTGCAGCGAAAGCTCGATCCCCTGCGGCGCGAAATGATCAAGTGGCAGGAAGACAATGTGCAAAGCGTGGAGCAGCAGGCCGGCGAAAAGTTGGGTAAGGCGCGCTTCGCGGCTTACGGCAAGACCACCTATCCGGATGCCACGTTCACCTTGCGGCTCTCCTATGGACAGGTGAAGGGTTATCCCATGAACGGCACCCAAGCGCCCTACAAGACTACGTTCTACGGTCTTTTCGACCGGGCCACCAGTTTCGATTTCGAAGGGCCGTTCTATCTGCCGTCGCGCTATAAGGAAAACCGCGACAAGCTGGACCTCGCGACGCCGCTCGATTTCGTGACCACCAATGACATTATTGGCGGCAATTCCGGCTCGCCGGTGATCAATCGGAACGCCGACATTGTGGGGCTGATCTTCGATGGCAACATCGAATCGTTGGTCGGCGACTTTGTGTACGACGGCACTACCAATCGCGCCGTGGCGGTGCACACCGCAGGCATGACGGAAGCGCTGCGCAAGTTGTATGGGGCAGATCGGCTGGTTAAGGAGATGCTCAGCGAGTAGGGGAGCGGTGGTTTTGCCGGCTCATTCCCGCTTCTTGCCGACCAGAAGCGACAGCAGATACTCGTTCGTCGCGGGATCGGTCCGGATTTTCTGCCAGTTCTGAAAAGCAGTTCGGGCGCGTGCGACTTTGCCGCGCAGGTCATCGGCGGTCCAGGTCTTGGCATTGTCGTAATCCGCCTCGTGGCGCCACTCTTGCAAGTCGAAGAACGTCTTCGCGACATCCTTTAGTTCGGCAGGCACGGAAATCCGCGGGGTGCTCCACCCTTTCCAGGAACCCTGGTAAATGGTTCCGGACACATCCCGCATGTTTCTGTGTTCGAGGGTTCTCTCCAGCCCAAGGCACCAGTGTCGCCGGCGAACCGCTCCAGCCTTGCACAGCTTCCTGGACAAGGAGATGAAACAACGCGTAGTCGGCGTGGATATCGCGCGGCGAAGGCATGCCTGCTCGGGATCCCCAGGCGCCGGGTTGGCGAGACGATCGGCTAGCGTCGGGAGATCGTCCGCTATTCCCATTCCGGGTCCTGCAATTTATCCTGCTCGGCTTTGGTGCGAATCGTGACGAACGGCCAGTACTCCGACGCGGCCGGTCCCAGACCGTCGTGTAGCGCGTCCTCGACGCGTTTCGTGATATTCACGAACTGGTCATCGCGGCGGGTGTCATCCGCCAGGAGGATCCGAAAGAAGATCGCCGGGTCGCCGTGCCAGTCGTCACCAAAGGAGTACCGGATCCTGATGACCTCGCCCGGAAACTTCATCGCGGTTTGTTGGACCATCTGGTCGAATTACTTCAACTGCTCCGGACTGAGGCGAGTGATCGGCATGGGTAGCCCTCTAGCCCTAGCACACAGAATACCGCAGGTTATGTCACTCCCAGCGCAAAGCTACCATGGGATCCACCGCGGTAGCCCGACGGGCCGGAAAATAAGCCGCGGCCACCGCCACCAGAAGCACCAGCAGCGCGGCCGCACAGTAGGTTCCCAGGTCCAGCGGTTTGATGCCGTACAGAAAACTGGCCAGCACCTTGCTGGCCAGCGCTCCGATGGATAGCCCGGCGATCACGCCGCACAGGGGCGCACGTAGGCCTCCCAGCAGCACCATTCGCAGGATGTCCGCACTTCCGGCGCCCAGGGCCATGCGAATGCCAATCTCGTTCGTTCGTTGCCCTACCGCATACGCCACCACGCCGTAGATTCCAACGGCAGCCAGCAGCAGTGCCAAGCCGGCGAAGGATCCCACCAGAATCG
Organism: Bryobacterales bacterium; assembly: GCA_003132865.1. The sequence continues at coordinate 6,891 of PKYZ01000772.1, read as the reverse complement.
CGTACCACCGCGGCTTGGCCACGGCCTCCCGCAGAACGTCATTCATGGTGACCACCTTCCCGAGCGGTTGATTGGGATCCACGCCACGTAGCGCCGCGCGCACCGCATTGACCAGGAACTTCGGGTCCGCCGCTGTGCGCACCGCCAGATCGACAAACGGCCCAGGCTGCCGGTCGAAGGGCAAGTAGATCGCTGCGATCGGATTGCGGTCGAGGTTCAGTTCTCGGATGTCCGGGACAACGCCCACAATCGGACGAGCTTCGGGGCCAAGCCGCAAATGCCGTCCCACCGGATTCTCACTGCCGAAGTATTGCCGGGCAAAGGCCCGATTCACCAGAACGCCGCCGCCGGGGGCGGAATCCGCGGGCTGCAGGTAGCGGCCCGCCCAAAGCCCGATGCCCATCGTCTGCAGAAAATACGGTGTCACCGAGCGGCAATCCGCTTCGGCATTTTCTCCCAATTCCGGATGGCCTTCAATGCTCATCGTAACGCTCAGCAGCATGTTGAACGATAGCGGCAGCGAATTGGTGGCTCCGGCCATTTCGACCGCAGGCAGCGTATCGAGGCGGTTCATCAGGCGCGTCACGAAAGCCGCCTGTTGGGCTGGTTCGGCATAGGTCTTGTTATCCAGCATCAAGTGCGCGGTCAGCAGGTTATGCCGCTGAAAGCCGGGATCGACGGCGCGCAGCAGCAGAAAACTGCGGAGCAGCAGGCCGGCGCCGATGAGCAACACCAGGGATGCGGCGATCTGCCCGGCCGTCAGCAAGCCGCGGAAACGGCCGCCGCGCTGGCCGCCCGGTCCGGCAGATCCTTTCAACACCTGCTGCACATCCGGCCGTGAGTAGCGCCACGCGGGCACGGCGCCCGACAGCATGGCGCTGATCAGCGCCAGACACGCGGCGAACGCGAAGACGGTCGGCTCCGGACTGAGCGACTCCAGGCGCGGAATGTGACCCGGGTAGAGATGCACCATGGCGCGTAGCGCCCACCACGCCAGCGGCAATCCCATGGCCGTGCCTGCGGTGCAAAGCACGATTGATTCGGTGAGAAGTTGCGAGGCCAAGCGGCGCCGCCCGGCGCCCAAAGCAGTGCGTAGCGCCAACTCCCGCTGGCGCGCCGCGGTATCGGCGAGGATCAGGTTGGCAATGTTGCCACAGGCAATCAGCAGCACGCAACCGGCGGCGCCGAACAGGATGAGCAGCGCCGGGCGAAGGCCGCTCGCAACTTCCTCGTCCAGACGCACCAGGTTGACACCGCGTTTGCCGGAACCATGCAATTCGTCCGGCGGCAACCGCCGCACGAGAGCGGCCATTTCGTCGCGCGCCACCGGCAGTGCGACGCCCGGTTTCAAGCGGCCGAAGGCAAATGCCGATTCCGGCCCCAGATCCACGCCCATCAGAATCGAGATGGGCTCAAACACGTCTGGCTGTTCGTTGATCGACGGCGCAATCAAGCGAAAGTCCGGCGGCAGAACGCCTACGATGGTGTTGCGATAACCGTCGATGATGGCGCTCTGCCCCAGAACCGCCGCATTGCCGCCGAAGCGGCGCCGCCAGAACGTATCGCTCAGAATCGCGACGCGGTCCTTGCCAGGGACCAGATCCGCGGCTGTGAACGCGCGCCCCCGGGCCGGCGTCACGCCCAACGTGGCGAAGAAGCTGGCAGAGATCAGCGCCGTCGGGACACGTTCCGGTTCTCCGGGAGCGGTGAAATTGGTCAGCCAGGGGCGGTAGTATGCGATGTCCCGGAACGATGCGCTCAACTCCCGCCAGCGGTCGAGCTCCCGCGTGGAAGCCAGTTGTTTATCCCGCGTTGCCATGGCGCCCAGATTGGAGTTGGGGTCAAGGTCGACCGACCATATCTGCACCAGCCGTTGCGGCTCCGCATAGGGAAGCGGCTTGAGCATCACCGAATGGATGATACTGAAGATCGCCGTATTCGCGCCGGTGCCGAGGGCCAGCGTCACCAGGGCGGCGATTGCTGAAATGGGTTTCTTGCGCCACCTGCGCAGCGCGAAAGCCAAATCGCTAGACATCATAAGAGCATGTCACGTCAGGCGCCTCGTGGATACAGCAGCATCGTTAGCGGCGTGGCTGCCGCCGCTTCCCGCATGCCGCCCTCCGTCAGGCCGCCGATCTCCACATCGATCAGGCGGTTGGGTTCTGCGGCGCGCGCCAATTGCACCTTCAGATAGTTGCCGCTCAGCGCTGCCCCCGGCTCGTGCAGCGTCACTACCGAAAGCGTGCGCCCTACCATGCCGCGCCGGAAGTCCAAGTTCTTGCAAGCGGCCAACTCGCGCAGAATGCGATTGCGTTCCTTGCGCACCGGCATGGGCACCTGGTCCGGCATTTCAGCGGCGGGCGTGCCGGGACGCTCCGAGTAAGTGAACACGTGCAGATAGGTGAATGGCAGACTCTCGATAAATTGGCGGCTCTCCTCGAAATCGGCGCCGGTCTCGCCGGGGAATCCTGCCATCACGTCGGCGCCCACGGCGCAGTCGGGCATCAGGCCTCGCGCCTTCCCGATGCGGTCCGCGTAGTGCCGCGGACGGTACTTGCGATGCATGCGCCGCAGGATGCGGTCGCAGCCGGACTGCAGCGGCGCGTGTACGTGTCTGGCGATGCGGGGCGAGGCGGCCATGAGACCCAACAGATCGTCGGAGAAATCCATCGGCTCGACGGAACTGAGCCGCAGCCGTTCAATTTCGGTCTCGTCGAGCAGGCGCCGGATGAGGTCCGCCAGGCGCATGCGGCTGTCCGGCTCGCGGCCCCAGCGGCCCAGATTGATGCCGCTCAGGACCACTTCGCGATAGCGGCGGCTGAGGCTGCGCACCTGCTCGATCACCTGATCGGCCGGCGCGCTGCGGCTGCGCCCTCTGACGAACGGAATGATGCAGAACGAGCAGCGGTTGTTGCAGCCGTCCTGGATCTTCAGGTTGGGGCGCGTGCGATCGCCCGCGGCGTCCTCCACCGGCGCGGAGAGGAAATCGTGTTGCGCGAAGATATCGCCGACAAAGATGTTTCCGTGATACGGCGCGGCGCTGACCAGCTCGGCGATCTGCGTCTTGTGCGAATTCCCCACCACCCATTCGACCCCCGGCATGGCGGCCAGTTCATCGGGCGCGCGCTGTGCGTAGCAACCCGTCACCAGGATGCGCGCTTCGGGATTCTCGCGATGCACGCGGCGGACGGTCTGGCGCACGTCTTCATCCGCCGCTTGGGTGACGGTGCAGGTGTTCAGAACCACCAAGTCGGCGTGACAGCGCTCTGCCGCCGCTTCCAGGCCCTTGGCCGAAAGGAGTGTCTCGAGCGCGGCGCCATCGGCCTGGGTGGCCCGGCAGCCAAAGTTTTGGACGAAGAACTTACCCACTTGTTCCATTATAGTGGGGCAGACCTCCAGGTCTGTCAGGATGGGCTTGCAGCCCACCAATCGTTATGAAAACCCCGCAGTGGGGCAGGCCCTCGGCCTGCGGCGGCCTCCCAGGCCGTCCGGCTGCGCCTCAACAGGTGGCAGCAGGCGTCCGCCAGCGAAGCCTTAGTCCCAAAAACGGACGGCAGCCCGCCGGAGCTTCCCGGTAACGCGCCGCATTTGCCAGCAGATGCGCGGTGCGGCGGTCCGGCAGGCAGCGTGCAATCGCCAACGCATGTTCAATGACCTTCGGTACGCTTTGCGCACCCTCCGGAAGAGTCCTGGGTTCGCCCTGGTAGCCATCATTTCGCTGGCCTTGGGAATTGGCGCCAATTCGGCCATGTTCAGCCTGGCGGACGCGGTTCTGTTGCGCCCGCTGCCCGTGCCGCATGCTTCCGAGTTCATCGTAGTTCAGTCGCACTTGCGCGGCGAGTCCGTCGGGGGCCTCGCCCAGTACTCCGGGCTGTCCTATCCTGATTTCAAGGACCTCCGCGACCGGAACAAATCCTATACGGGTCTGGCGGCTTCCCAATACTCGCAGTTCGGATTCGCAACCGAAAAAGGCGCGCTGCCGCAGATGAAATACGGCGAGTTGGTGAGCGGCGATTTCTTCCGCGTACTGGATGTGCCGCTGGAATTGGGGCCGGCGTTCCGGCCGGACGAAGACAGAGTGCCGGGCCGCGACGCGGTGGTTGTCCTGGGCCACGAGTTGTGGCGCACGGATTTCGCCTCGGATCGCAGCGTCGTCGGGAGAACCATTTTCCTGAACAACGTTCCCTTTACCGTGATTGGAGTGGCGCCGGAGCCATTCACCGGTTCGAACGGACTGATTCGTTCCGCGCTCTTTGTGCCCATCGCGATGGGTCCCCGCCTGCAGGACGATCTGCAGCAAAGCATGCTCGACAAGCGCGACAACCGCGGCATGATCGTACATGGGCGGCTGAAACCGGGAGTCAGCTTGGCTCAAGCCGCGGCCGAGGCCAGGGTCGTCTCGCAGCAACTCGCTCAGGCCTATCCGGCGACGAATCGAACCTCCTCCATGGTGGTCGACTCGGACTTGCGAGCCAGGCTCAAGAAAGGTCCGGAAGTCGCCGCGATGTTGTTTTTCCCGCTGGCGATGGGCGCCGTGGTTTTGTTGATCGCTTGTGCGAACGTGGCGAATATCCTGTTGAGCCGCGCCCGGGCCCGGTCACGGGAGATCGCCGTCCGGCTGGCTATCGGGGCGGGCCGCGGCCGCCTGGTCAGGCAACTGTTGACCGAGAGCCTGGTGATCGCGGTGCTCGGCGGGGCGCTGGGGCTGCTGGTGGCAGAGGCCGGCGTGGATCTGTTTGGCCGGATCAAGATATCCATCGACATGCCCGTGGTGCTGGACGTGAGGCTGGACCCGCGGGTGCTGCTGTTCACCATGCTGGCCTCGGTGGCGAGCGCCCTTTTGTTTGGACTGGCTCCGGCGTTGCAGAGCAGCCATCTCGACTTGGTTCCGGCGCTAAAGTCCGGAAAGTCGGATAACGGCAAACGGAGGCGGCTGCTGGGAAGAAACACGCTAGTAACGGCGCAGGTAGCCGGTGCCCTCCTGCTCCTGGTTTGCGCGACGCAGGCTTACCGCGGCGCATCGATGGTAATGTCCGCGCCCGCCGGTTTCCGCACCAACCATCTGCTCATGGCCAGCTTCAATCCCACGCTGGCGAAGTACACGCCGGACCAGGCCAAGCGATTCTATAAGCTGCTGCTGGAGAGGGTGCGAAATCTCCCGGGCGTGAAATCCGCCGCGCTCGCCCAAGCTGCGCCGCTGATGCCGGGAGGCGGCGCCAGCCGGCTGGTTCCGGAAGGTTTCAAGCTGCCGCCTGGGACCGAAGCGCTCGGCGTGATGTCGAACACGGTGAGCGAAGGTTACTTCGACACGCTCAACGTGCCGATCATGCATGGCCGGGGCTTTCAGCAGACCGACCGCGCCGAATCCCGTCCAGTGGCGATCGTGAATGAGCTGTTCGCGCGCAAGTATTATCCCAACCAGAACCCCATCGGCAAACGGCTTCGGGTGAAAGGCGCCAAGGACGACGTGCTGGAGATCGTCGGTGTGGCCCGGCAGAGCAAATACGAAGATCTGCTCGAGCCGCCCATCGAATACCTCTATAGAACCCTTTCCCAGAACCCGCAACAGGCCATGACCATTATGGTCGCGACCGCCGGTCCTTCCAGCGGGGCGGCCGGACCGTTGCGCGACATAGTCCGCTCGCTGGATGCCGGCCAGCCCATGTATGGTGTGCGCACCATGGAGGAAGTCTTCGACGAGCGCGCCAACGAGCTCGGCATCTGGACAGAAGCCATCGGTGCGATGGGGCTGCTCGGGCTGATCCTGGCGATGGTGGGACTCTACGGTCTGATGTCGTATTCGGTAAGCCTGCGGGCGCGGGAGATCGAAATCCGCATGGCGATCGGCGCCGGCCGCTCTGGAGTGCTGGGCATGGTCATGAAGCAGGGAATGGTGCTGGCGGCCGCCGGAGTATCGGTCGGTCTGCTGCTTTGCCTGTTGGCCAGCAAGGCGGTCACCTTCGCGCTGGGCGTGCCGTCGTTCAATTTGCCTTTTGTGGCACTGGTGACAGCCGGACTGGTGGCCGCGGCGGCGCTGGGCGCATATGCCCCGGCGCGGCGCGCATCGCGTCTCGACCCGAATGTCGTGCTGCGGCAGGAGTAGGGTTGCGCCGCACAATTAGTATTGGTGGGGCAGACCCTCGGTCTGCGACTCGGTCTGCGCGGGTCCCCCGGACTCGCTGCGGGTGACGCATCTCGTGCTTCCCGTTCCACGCTGAAAACAAAAGCCCAAAGACAAATCCGTCAACCGAACTCCCGTCCCCGCCGTGTTACGGCTTACACCGGGTAGAGATGCGCTCCACACACCCGCTTACCCTCGATCCTTGAAATCCGAATAGTGATCCGGATGCGCCCGGAGGGAGACCCCGGACGAACCCAAAACCAAATAACGAAACGAACCCAATCTGATCCTTTGTTTTCAATAAAGCTCAAATTGTCCCAAAGTGGGTATCCCCTTGACTCAGCCAGATGTCGCCAGCGAAGTCGTGTCCTGCGGGCACCCTCGCCCGTGTGGAGGCCCGTGCCTCCGCGTCCGGCAGCGGGACGGGGGCGTCCCGCGCGG
>PKYZ01000772.1:0-303 GCA_003132865.1 Bryobacterales bacterium | reverse complement strand
ATTGGCTTTGTTTGTTCAAAAAAGCCTTCCTGAACCGGCCGCTCTCCATGGCAGTGAAGCGCCTGCGCCCCTTCCATCGAACAAAACCGCCGTGCATGCGTAATAAACTAGTGGTTCGCGCGTCACCAATAGCGCGACCCAGGCGCGCGCCAGCCCACCGGTGCCGCCTTCATCTAAACGGTCGATTTCAATGAAACTATTTCAAACGCCGATTCGAGTTTTAGGGATTCTCCTGGTCTTATGCGCCTGCGCGGCGGCCCAGCAGGAGATCAGCGTCCAGCCGCCCACCGGCGGATGGAGCTT
>PKYZ01000932.1 GCA_003132865.1 Bryobacterales bacterium | reverse complement strand
GGCGCTCAGTTGCGGGAAAACTGTGCGGCATTGGGCTGAAGCCCTGCCCCACCTACGCTAACCGGATCAGGTTGAGCTCCAGCACATTCGGATTCGCCTTAATCCGATCGAGCAAATCGGACGCGGGCGGCGTCTCCAGGTTGATGTGGGCGACCGCCGCCTGCGCCCCGTCGAACACAATATTGTCCATCTCCTGGACATTAATGCGGGCCGCGCTGATCAGGTCCAGCACGCTGGCCAGAACCCCGGGCCGATCCAGGTGCCGCACCACCAGCGCACACGTTGCCGGCGTGGCCTTCGCGATGTTCACCACGTTCGGGACCTTGCCCGTCTCTTGAAAGGCTCGGATGATGCGCACGGTTTCGGCGGCAATGGCCTCTTGCGCTTGGTCCGTGGATGCGCCGATGTGATGCGTTCCGTACACCCCCGGCAGCTTCACGATGTCGTCGGCGAAATCGCCCACGCCGCCGGACGGCTCGTTGGCGAATACGTCCAGGCCCGCCCGTACGCCGTTGCTGCGCACGGCCCAACCCAAGGCCACTTGGTCCACCACTTCCGCTCGCGACGTGTTGATGAAATATGCGCCCGGGCGCATGGCGTCAAAGAAGTCTGCATCGATCAGTCCGTGCGTCTGCGGATTCGCCGCCACATGCACGCTCACGATATCGGCCGCTCGCGCCACTTCGGTGGGCGATGCCCGGTGCGCAATGCCGAGTTCCGTGGCTGCCTCCGGAGTCAAGCTGCGGCTCCACGCAACGACAAGCATGCCGAAAGCCTTCGCGCGCGGAATCATCTCGCGTCCGATCCGGCCCACGCCGATCAGGCCAAGAGTGCGGCCGAGCAGTCCGCGGGCCTTCGAAAACTCCGCCTTGTTCCATTGGCCCTGCCGCAGCAAGACCACGTTGTCCGCGATGCGCCGGTCGAGCGCCAGCATCAGCGCAAAGGCCAACTCGGCCACCGCCACCGAATTCTTCCCCGGACAGTTCGAAACATAAATGCCGCGCCGCGATGCGGCCGCCACATCGATGGTGTTGTAACCCGCGCCGGCGCGGACCACCAGCTTCAACGCGCCCGCCGCCAGAATGGCTTCGGTCACTTTCGTCGACCGCACCACCAGGACGTCGGGCCGTAGCCGATCCACCGCTTGCGCCAGGGCGTCGTCTTTCAGGCCAGGCTGGTAGGTCACCTCGCAACTGGCTGCTTTAAGGCCGTCCTGGCCGGACTGCTCGAATTTGTCTGCTAGGAGAACGTGCATACGGGGCACCATTGACGATCATAACGCGGCGCGCCNNCTACGGTCAGGATATTGTAGAACGACGTCGAAATCGTGGACGAAAACATCGGGATCGGACCGGCGGACGAATAAGCGGCTAATTGTGGGGAGAAGCCCCCGAACACGACGCTCGTTCCGATGGAGCGCTGGTTTGCGATCGGGTCCGAAGTGTAAGTGGCAAACACGGCGAAGTCCAGGAAGCCCGCATTTGGTTCAGAACAGAACGGAGCTATGACCTCCCATATGGCCATGGCATAACCGTTCTCGATGGGTAACTCTCTTGCTTCTACGCCCCCGATCACCGTCGCCCCGCCGCCGGGCGACAACAGGCGGGCGTGCCTGTCGCTCCCGAGCTCGTGGGCCGAAACAAAGACCCTAACCCCCTCCTGAAGATTGGAGAATTGGGCTTGAAGCCAGGTCCCCGAATCAGCCAAACCCGCCACCTGAACATCACCTCCGTCGGTTGCAAAAACAGCACAAAGCGGGCAACTTTCTCCGGTCCCTACCGCGTCCCCCTCATACCTGGTCCAGATACGGTCCCGAACTGGCGCTCTCGACTTGAATGCGTTCACAAAACTCTCGGTGTACCGGAGGGTTGCAATCCTCCTTTCGGTCAAGGCCGCTGATTGGCTCGACTCGTATCCGCTGTCAGGTAACCGTCGCGAATTATCAGCGGTTCTGACTTCAAAATCTATTCCCTTTCTAACGGTTGCAACTTTCAATTGAGGGACCTCAATGGGTACCCCGGCTATCGTGACGTACACTAATACGCTGCCCACGCCGGCAGACGTTATTGGATGGGAAGACGGGATAAGAAAAGGAACACTGCTACAATCGCAGCGAAGGTTGCTGATTTGAAAGACGCGCGTCTCACCGGGGCCGATGTGAAGGTGGACCCCCGAGAAAACGACACTATTGCCCCCCACCGTCACGCCAGGAATCATCGCGGCCGCTCCCGGCCTCCCAACCTCACACAGAACTACTGTGCGAGTGCTCCCCTCCGTAAAGCCCGAGGTGATCGGCGCAGAGGCGAACAGGCTGACAATGAGATCCATAGTACCGCGGTAAGCAGCGTCACTGTCATACGTGCACCGCAAGAATACGTCGCCCATGAATTCCGCAAAGCTTTCGTGGCGGGCGCAAACGGTGTCGGCCGACGTCGAAACCCGGAGGAACGAAAGTGGCCCAGATGCCGGGTCTGGCGGCCGCAACCGCCTCATTCACAACGCTCCAAAGGTGTCCATGGAGCTGGCAAAGAAATCACCGTCATCTTCGTACTTCCAGACGAGCGCCGTGTGTGTCAAATAAAGCTGTTCCTTGAAATTCTGGACCTTGCGAAACTGTTCCTCTTCATCTGGAGAGATGGTTTGTCCGTGCGCCTCGCGGAAGTAGAGCATCACTTGAGGCGTTCCCCTGTCATTCCAAGTGTCAATGGCGCGCCGGATCTCGTGCGCAGTACCAGACTCGGCGTCTCCTACTGGCGTACCGAACCGTTTCCAGAAGACACCAATCAGAATGTCGCATTCCTCAATTCGCAGTTGATCGTCAATCAACCCTTGAGGCCCACGGGGGTGCAAGCCCGGGTAAGCATCCGTTTCCCAACGCACCAGCCTCAGGGCCGCCGGAAAACCACCGCCCAGGAGCATTCCGTTGAGGGACTCAATGACGGAACCCGCCGCATCGCGCTCGGCCTGAACGTCCGAAGGAGAGGCAAGCACAACCCTAAAAAGTTCAGTAAGCATGTTCAACCTAGAGAAATACGGGTTCCGGCGTCCGCTGGCGGGATCGTATATACTCCGAACGACGCTAATATGGTTAACCGATTCTCAAGCGGCCTTAACATAACAGGCTTGAGAAAAACTGCTTTTGTAAAAGGTTTCCTCGGACGTCGGGCCGCAGCCGCTCCACTGCCTCCGCCAGTGCGTCGTCTTTCAGGCCAGGCTGATAGGTCACTTCGCAACCGGCCGCCTTCAGTCCGTCCTGGACTGCTCGAATTTGTCTGCTAGGAGAACGTGCATACGGGGCACCATGACGATCATAACGCGGCGCGCCCTGCGTCTCCGCGTCCCTTTCGCTCCCTCCGGTGCGAAGGGGATTTGTAGCCAGATATCCTACTCGATCCGCAACGCCGAGAAGGGAAGGCAGGCGGCAATTGCTGATGAAGCGGTCACGCGCGACGGTTTTCTGGACCTATCGCGTGTTTTGGCGAGGTCGGTCCGACCGCCAGCCTCAAACAGAAGTGATCTTTCCGCATGTCGCAGGTGGGGGGTGGGACCCTAGCTGTTCTGTTCAATGTGCATTACCGCGAGCCCTTCACGCGAAGCTTCTACGATAAATCGGGGAAACCGATGTTTTGCGGCCATTCGGCGATGACGCCGGGCGGCTTGCGTGGACTCGCCATGCCATTTGGCCGGATAAGTCGCCATATCTGACAAGTGCGTTGCTGGCCATGGCGATTGCCGTTGAGAATAACCCTTCCAACCAGCAATCGGGCCGGACGACGGCTCAGCGGAGTGCAGGACGCGAAGGCTAAGGATAGAACGGAGTAGCGCGGACCGTTTTGCCTCTGAAGCCCACCACCAAAAACAGCCCACTACCAATCCTTCTTGAGGCAACCAGCCCAGTTTTCGGTCACACAACTCGGCACCTGAATCTTCCCCGCCTTCTCAATCACTTGCAGCCTTTGTATCCACGATCCCCAAACCGCCCGCCCCACAATAGAATCGACAGGCCGGATGTCCAATCCCATATTGCTCATCCAAATCCACGCCCGCCATGACACACAAGGACCCATTACCATGGCTACCGAAGCGCAAGCCAACGCCAATCGCAAAAATTCCAAGAAAAGCACCGGCCCTCGTACCCCCGAAGGCAAAACCATATCCAGCCGCAACAGCCTCGTGCACGGCATGACCTCCGGCAAGTTCCTCCCTCCCGACGGCGATCCCGACGAATTCTTCCAGCTCCTCGACCAGTTCCGCGACCGCTTCCAGCCCTTCGACCAGGCCGAGGACGCCTTGGTCGAACGCCTCGTCGCCGCCGAATTCAAAATGCGCTCGGTCCGCTACCTGGACGCCGGCTTGTTCCACTACCAAGCCGAAAGCAGCCCCATGCCCGAGCAATTCAACAAGGAGGGCAGCACCAACCCCATGGCTTGGGCCTTCAACTATGACGCCGCACAACACAACTCGTTCTCCAAGCTCATCCGCTATGAAGGCTTCCTGCAGCGCGAGTTCTCCCGCGCCCTCCGCGACTTGTACATGATGCAGGATGAGCGACGCGCCCGGCAGGCCGACGCCGCGTGCGCCCAGGTTGAAGCCGCCGAAGCCGCGCCCAGCGAGCCGGAAGCCCCTCCCACCGCCCCAAAAACAGAAAAAACGAAACGAACCCAATTTCCTGAGGGGGCCGGCGCCACAGACGGCGGTGCCCACCCGGATCGGCCCCTGAATCCCAACCGGAACCCGTCCTCCGGTGGAAGCTGACACCACCCGAAGCGATAATTTGACCCCAAAACACCTCCAAATTCGCCTTCGACCCGCTCCTCACGCCCGAGCTGCCGCTGTTTTCGGTTCAACGCAACTCTCAGACACTACCCACCCGCGCCCCGTCGGTGCGCTGTGCTACAGTGGGGAATTCTTAAGGCCTATCTTCTTAGATGTCCGAACAGATCCTTCTGCAAGGGAAAATCCTGGGCATAGAAGAGTTCCTTCTGTCCCCGCCCGGCGGAGCTGCGCCCGCGCGGTCGAATGGCGAGGAGCTTCTCGCCGGGCGTTCTCAATGGATCACGCTGCTGTGCGAGGTCCTGCCGCGGGCGCTGCTCGCCGAATTCGGACTCGCGCGCATACTGCTCGGTTCCAGCGGTGGCGGACAGTTCTTGCTGGTCCTGCCCGGCGAAGCGCGCGGCGCGGCCCAGGAGTTCCTGAGCGGAGCGGCTCGGCAGCTTGGCGAACTCAGCGGCAGCTACCTCACATTGCTGTGGAGCGTCACCGAGAATCTCGGCGATTGGAGCGTGGTGCGCAAGCGCCTGAACGAGGAATTGCAGCACAAGCGGGCCACTCCGCTCGCGGCCAGCGGCGCCGAAACATTCCAGCCGTTTGCGTCGGCTGTGCCGGCCGATGTGGACGCCTATTTTTCGAAGGAACTGGGGCTGAACGTGCGTGAGGCCAGCGCCATCGGCTGGTCGCCGGAGACGCCCGCCATGGTCCATCCGGGCGTCGGCAAACATACCTGGAACCTTACCACCAACTTGTCGCTCGAAGGCATCACTCTGGCGCGGCACGCCGCTCCCAGTGAGGACGGCCGCTCGGCGGCTACCGTGGCCACGCTGGCGCGGCGCGCGCAGGGCCGCTCACTGTGGGGTGTGCTGCGCGGCGATGTGGATAGCTTCGGCGTTCGCCTGCGGCGGCTCACCACCATTGAAGAGCACGTGCAGCTCTCCGTGCTTTACAAACAGTTCTTCGCCGGCGAGCTGGAAGTGCTCTGCTCCATGCCGGAGTTCTGGCGCAAGGTCACTATCCTGTATTCCGGCGGCGACGATTTCGCGGTCTATGGAAGCTGGGATGCCTTGCTTCTGCTGGCGCGCGAGGTCCAACGCCTCTTCCACCGCTTCACCGAGGAGAACCTGAAAGATTTTCCGGGTCCCGAAGGAAAGACCATTTCCATGGCCGTGGCGCTCGCGCCGGAGATGCACTATCCCATCGCCGCCGTGTATCAGGATGCCGGACGCAACCTGGAACTGGCCAAGGCCGCGGATAAGGATTGCATTTACGTGCTCGGCCGCATCCTGGAATGGAAGCAACTGGCCGATGCCGCGGATCTGAAAGACACCGTGGTGAAGCTGGCCGGCGATTACCGGCTGTCGCGCCAGCTCCTCATGGGGCTGCGCAGCTTCTACCAGAAGCAGGCATACGGGGATGGCGCCGAGGCCGAAAGCCCTACCCGTACCTGGCGCTTTCAGCGCCGCCTGACCCGTATTCTGAGCGGCACCCGCGACCGCGAATTCCAGAAACTGCGGACGCATTTGACCAACGAAATCGTGGGACGCAAGTCGGCCGAAGTGAAACTGCGGCCCGCCGGACTGGTGGCCCTGGAGTGGGCCAGATTGATGACCGAGGTTTAGAGCATGCCAGAACAAGAGCAGACAAGGGAAAACCGGCCCCCGCGTGGGCCAGGTGAGGGTGGGCGCGGGCCCGGCCCAGGTGGGCGCGGACCGGATCGCGGCGGCCGCGACGATCGGCGCGATGACCGCCGCGGTGATCGCGGCGACCGCGGACGCCCCGAGGGACCGCCCGAGATCGAGTTGGAAAAACTCATGGCGGACAGCCTCTATCTGGACAATCAGGCGCACGGCATCGTCAGCCGCATGCGCGACATGGACTCCGGCACCAAGAGCCAGTTGCGGCGCCTGTACAGCGCCGTGCGGCGCGCCGTGCGGGCGCCCGATAGCGAGCGCCAGCACGAATTCGTGATGCTGCGCGCGCGCCTGGCCTACACCATCGCGCGCCACGGCTTGCGCAGCCTCGACCAGTTGGAGAAGCTGCTATTGCAAGTAACGCGCAAGAACGACATGCGCGGTTACGAGCGTTTTCGGGACCTATTCGAGGCCATCGTGGCCTACAACGAGTAAATCGACATGAGCGCGCACACGACGCAAACCGAACTGAAATTCTTGGGCAAGTTGATCCTGGAAGGCGAACTGCACTGCGAGACCGGACTCCACGTCGGCGCCGGCAAGGGTTCCATGGAGATCGGCGGATCGGATAATCCTGTGGTCAAGGACGCCTTCGGCCGCCCCTATGTGCCGGGCAGTTCCCTGCGCGGCAAGCTGCGATCCTTATTGGAGCAGTCTTCGGGCATGGCGGTGCCCGCCGAGTTGGTGTATCTTTCCAAGCGCAAGGGACAGGAAGTGCGCATCCACCAGAGCGATCGTCCCGACGATGAGATCTGCCTCATATTCGGCCGAAACCCGGGCCGTATGGACCGCGCCGCCGGTGAATCGCTCGAAAGCTCACAAGCCACTCCGGCGCGCCTCGCGGTTTACGACGCGCCGCTCGATCCGGACAGCATCACCGCGCAGATGCGCGAGAACCTCGACGACGAGCTGACCGAAGTGAAGAGCGAGAATGCCATCGACCGCATCACCTCGCAGGCGAATCCGCGCACCTTGGAGCGCGTGCCCGCGGGAGCCCGCTTCCGCATTCGCCTGGTGATGGATGTGCTGTGCGAGGAAGATGCGCCTCTGTTCCTGCGCGTGCTGGAAGGCCTGCGCATGCTGGAAGACGATAGCTTGGGCGGCGGCGGTTCGCGTGGCAGCGGCCGCGTGCGCCTGGCCAACCTGAAGCTGACCTGGCGCGGCAAGAATTACTATGCTTCCGGCGCCCCGCAGAAGGATCTGGGCGCCGGGGTCGATCTGGCCGCCTTGCAGACCGGCTTCCAGGAGGCCGCCTTCTCGTTCCTGCACGAGGAGTGATGAATCCTCGCTTGAATCCTGGCTTGAAACCCGCTCTGATCGTCAAACTCCGTCCCGCCGGCCCCTGGCGCTCGGGACCGAATTCGGGCGCGCGCAATCGCGTCGATCCGATCTATCACAGCGATTCGTTATACGCCGCCGTGACGGCCGCCATGTCCACGCTGGGCATGCGCGATGCGTGGCTGGATGCGACGGCGCGCCGCCCGGAAGGCCCGGCCGTGCGCTTCAGTTCCTGTTTCCCCTTTCTGGGCGAGACCGCTTTCATCGTGCCGCCGCGCAGCATCTGGCCTCCCATGGGTGGCGTGAGCGCCATCAAGACGCGCTGGAAGAGCGCGCGGTTCATTCCGCTGCCGCTGGTGGCGGCCTTGCTGGGTGGGCAGCCGTTGCATGAGGGCCAGTGGACGGTCGATGGCGCCAGCGAGTGCCTCTTGCCCGCGGGGCAGCCGGGACCATTCCGCACCAGTGTGCGCTGGAGCGCGGCCATTGATCGGCTCACGGGCAATGCGGAGCGGCATTCGACGGGCTGCATCGAATTCCGCCGCGATGCGGGATTGTGGTCGATCGTGTCGTTTTCGGGTGACGCGGCGCACGCGCGCTGGTCCGAACCGGTGCGTGGCGCGCTACGGCTGTTGGCGGATTCCGGATTCGGCGGGGAGCGCTCACGCGGCTGGGGACGGAGCGCCCAGCCGGACTTCGTCGAAGGAATGCTGCCGGACTTGGTGCTAGGAGAATCGCCCCCTCGCCCCCTCGCCTCCTCGCCCGCTCAGGAGCCAGTAGAGGTCACGGCTGAACCGGACGCTGCTCCGCCCGAGCCACCACCCCAGCCCACCGCCACGTCACACTGGCTCCTCTCCTTGTTCACGCCCGGCCCCGACGACGCAGTCGATTGGAAGCGCGGCAACTATACCGTGATTGCGCGCGGCGGCCGCATCGACAGCCCGGCAGGATTCGGCGAGCGCAAGAAACAGTTGCAGATGGTGGTCGAAGGATCGGTGCTGGTGGCGGGCGAGGCGATCCGCGGCTCAGCGCCCGATGTGGCGCCCGAAGGATTCGCGCATCCCGTGTTTCGCGCCGGCTTCGCCTTATCGATTCCGCTGCCCGCGCAGGTGACCGCATGAGATATCGACTGACTTGTCTGACGCCTCTGCTCGTTGGTGACGGACGCAAGCTTTCGCCCATCGACTACATGGTCTGGAAGGACCAAGTGAACGTGCTCGACCAGTGGCGCATCTTCCGCCTTCTGTCGAAGGGGCCGCGCCTGGATGGCTACCTGTCGCAACTGAAGCGCGCCGATAAGCTGGATTTCGCCTCCTGGGGCGGGTTCGCGCAGAACTTCGCGGGCCGCCGTATCCCTTTCGAATCGCCGGCCTATTCCGCCTATTGGAATCGCGCCAGCGGCGAGAGCCTGCACATCCCGACGTTCTCGACCGGCGCTTCGGGGCCGTATCTGCCCGGAACGGCCATTAAGGGCGCGCTCCGCACCGGCATGGTCAGCGCCAATTGGAAAAGCGGCATGCTCAACGACGTTGCCGCGCGGACGCAGGGCGAGCGCGTGCCGCGGCGCTTGGCGGAAGCCCCGGAAGAGCAGGCTCTCGGCAATGCAGGCGTGAGCCGCATGCGGCTGGTGAGCGTGGCGGATTCCGTGCCGGTGACCCACGCTGGATTCAAAGTATATCTGCTGCGCGTCTCCACGTTGCAGCCTCGCGGCGGCTCATACGCACTCGGTTGGAAGCAGATCCCGCGCGGTGCCGTGGATGGTTCGCGTCCGGACGATAGCACGCCGATCTTCGCCGAAATGGCGCCGCCCGGCTTCACTTTCGAGGGCAATTGGCAGGAGAAGACGTTCTTCACCCAGCCTGAGATCCGCCGGGTGATTCGCTGGCAGGAATCGTTCGATCGCAGCCGCATCTTCGAAGCGGCCAACGACTATGCTGCGCGGTTGCTGGCGGCGCACAAGCAATACGCCACTTGGACGGGGCTCGATTTGCTCGCCCGGCAAATCGACGAGTTGGAGAAACGGCTGTGGCCGATGCGCGCCAGGCCGGCCAGTTGCCTGCTCTCGCTCGGCTGGGGCGGCGGACTGCTGAGCAAAAGCGCCTGGCTCGATACCGGCGACCCACCTACCGGCAGATTCTGCAACAGGTGTCGCTCTATGGCAAGGCGATCGGTTCGAACCCGCCATTCCCCAAAACCCGCCGCATCGTGTTCTTGAATTGAACAACAAGCCCGCCTCGCTGCCCGGCTGGGCCCTGCTGGAAGTGATCTAGATAGAGCACGCAGGTGCAAATCGATGTGCTATAGTGTGGCTGAATCCCCGAGTGCGGGAGTAATTCAGTGGTAGAATGCCAGCTTCTACCGTCCCTCCTTAATTATCAGTAGCTTGCAAGGCTTACTGTCGGCTATACTGTCGAATGACGGGAGGCCGCGTGCCGAAGGTAAACATTCTCAAACAGATAAAGGTGGACGAGCGCTGGAAGCTCGTCTCGGTGCCGCGCACCGACAAGGGCGGCTACGACTGGAACGCCCTGCCCGAGGGCCGCTACTTCATTGAATGGTGGCAGGGCGGCAAGCGGAAGCGCGAGGCCGGCGGCGGGACCGCCTCCGATGCCCTCGAAGTTGCCCGGCGCCGGAAACACCAGCTCGAAGGGAAAGCGCTCGGCCTCGCACAAGATCCGGCCGAGGAGGTCTCGCGCACGCCGCTCCATGTTGCCGCGAAGCGTTACCTCGACGTGGTGGAAGGTCTCAAGAAACCGAACACGCTCCGGAAGTACAAGGCGGTCCTCACGCGCTTTCTTGAGTTCTTCTCCGACCGCACCACGGCCAAGAGCATCACGCCGGATGATCTGAACGATTACATGGTCTACCTGAAGCGCAAGCACAACCTCGGCAGCAATTCGGTGATCCACAACATGGTGATCGTGGCGCAATTCCTGAAAAAGCAGGGGCGGGCGGGACTCACCCGCGCGATCGATCTGCCGCAAACGGTGACCAGTTTGCCTATCGAGTATTCCGACAACGACCTGAAGAGGTTTTTCGACGCCTGCACCCCCGAGGAGCGCACGATCTTCACCACGTTCCTCCTCACCGGCATGCGCGACAAAGAGGTCGTCCACCTCGCTTGGGGGGACATCAATTTCGCCCTCAACACGATCAAAGTGACCGCGAAGCCCGATCTCGGGTTCTATCCCAAACGATGGGAGGAACGGGAGGTGCCGGTCCCGCGCCCGCTCACTGAACTCCTCGCAAAGCATCCGCGGAACAGCGGTTGCCGGTTTGTGTTCCCGTCGCCGGCCGGGAATCGCGAATACCACCTGCTCGACAAGTGCAAAGCGGTGGCGGAGCGTGCCGGCTTGAATGAAGAGAAGTTCAACCTCAAGACATTCCGGTCCACCTACGCCACCAGGATGCTGCGCGCCGGTTTCGACGTGCGCACCGTGCAGCACTGGATGGGACACAAGTCGCTCGAAACCACCATGCGTTACTTGGCGCCGGCGAAAGATGTGCACGACCGGCTCGACGGCGTCCAAATCGCGGGCGTGCTAGAGGGGCCTGAGATCACCGGCTGATGCCAGTGGTGAAAATGTCGGTAATGCATTGCGGGCGACACGGCCCGACTGCCAGAGACGGACGGTCAGGTTGTCAGTCGGGCTGGCGAATGAAATCAACTATGTAAACGCAAATACGTCTGTCCATCCTGTGAGTCAACCGGACCGCCCCGGAGAAAGCTGGTGTAATTGCGGCGATCTTGTATCCGTGGGGCACCGGCGCGAGCGGTCGGTCCTAGACGCCGACGCGCCCACGTGCAATACAGGAATTCTTTCGCGCGCGTCATGGCGACATAAAGCAGTCGGTGTTCTTCGGCGAGGTCCTCATCCGGCCTGGGGACGATCCCTTCTTCTAGTCCCACGATGATCGTGGCGCGTACGGTCAGTCCCTTCGCGCCCCCCATCGTCATAATGCGGACGCCCTGGCTTTCCGCGAGTGACCGGTCCTTTCCGAGCGGCGTGATCTGTGAGAGATACCGACCAAAGTTCTGGTCCTCCATAAGATCGTCGAGTGCCTGGAGCAGTACGGCGCACTCGGCGCTCGGCGCGGGAACGGTGTCGCCGCCCGCGGCTGCGATCATCCAATGGCCCCAGCCGTCTTCGGGCGTCTCGTTTGGCAACGGATGGGCGTCGAGCCAGGCGATCACGGTTCGCATCAACGCCGTCACTTGCGCAGCGGAGCGCGGCGCTCCGGGAAAATTCGCATCGAACGCATTGAAGAGCGCCTCGCCGAACTGAATGCGCTCATCGCGGGCTCGGCTATAGATGTGATCGCAGAAGGTCGGTCCAATCCCGGAGGCGAGCAGGAACAAAGTGGCCCATGCGAGCGAATCGCGCCGATTGACGAGCAACCGGAACGTGGCCAGCATGCGTCGATTTGCTGGCTCTGTGAGCATGTGCTCCACTGCATCTGGATCAGAGTAGCGAATCCCGAGTGCGTCTAGTGCCTCTTTGATGGGCCTACTAAAAGTTCCATTATGGTCGCCTCGCATGAGCACGAGAATCTCTTCCGGCACGACTCCCCGCTGGTTCAAACGTTGAACCAATGCCGCGACGCCTTGCGCCTCTGACGTTTCGCGATCAAACGCCAGCAGCGCCACGTCACCAGGCGGAGATCCATCGGCCGCTGTGAGCCGTGGTCGTCCGGCGGGTCGGCTAAGATCGCCGTCAATCACGTATGAGGCCCACTCTATGATGCGGGCGCCACAGCGCTGCGTGATGGAGAGTGGATAGTTCTGGCAACCAGGATAGTCATTAGGAAATCGGCGGATGCCCTCCGGCGCGGCACGGCGAAACGAATAGATCGATTGATCGTCGTCGCCGGCGCCGATGATCGCGCAGCCTCGCTCGGCAATCAGGTGCAGCACCTCCAAATCGCAAGCGTTGAGATCTTGGTATTCGTCGACGATGAGCAGATCGTAATCGACGCCATCGAGGTCCGGGTGGTCGTGCAACGCGTGTCGCAGCGCGTACGGCAGTTCGGCCAGTAGTGTGTATCCGTACACCTGGCGATGCTCGCCCCACGCCGCTAGAAAGCGTGCGCGGTCGGCGGGATCAACGCGCGGGTCAACTGCGGGCTGCAACGATTCCCAATTTGCTGCCATTTCTCGAATCAGCCGATCGAGCTTTTTAACGGCCACCCCGGCGCACCGCGCAAGGGTCGGCAGCACAATTTTCTTGTCCTCCCATTTGTCCGCGATACGCAGGGATTCGGGGAAATCGCCGGTGCCAGGATTCCGCAGCAGCACCGAAATCGAAAAAGAATGAATGGTGCTCGGGCGCTCGGCGGCAGCCGCGGGATGTTCGGAGACTTTTTTCGCGAGCTCGGCGGTCGCAGCGCGCGTAAAGGTCAGCAGTTTGATGCGCGGAGCGGGGTTGCCTTCGAGAAGATGATCGACGAGCGCCACAAGCGTGGCGCTTTTCCCCGTTCCTGGTCCTGCTAGGACTCGCGCGTGACGATGGTGGTCGTGATCAAGAATTGCAGCCTGCTCCCCCGTGGGCACATAAGGCATATGTACCGAATCATATTGGGGATCTTTTGGGGTGTCAACCGCGTGCGACCTTTTACTCGTATGCCAAATGTTGAAAGTGACAAGGCTACGCCGCTTTCTGGTAAAGATACTTTTGGAATCCAGCGAAGATATTCCAGATCTCTTCCGGTTTTCCAAGCTCGCTGACAGCATCGGCAATAGCGTGATATTTGAGGCGAAGCAGGGGCGTTAGTTTGTCACGGTTGAGTTCCTGCACGCCTTCGTTCACATAATGCGAAAGCACAAAGTCGAGGAAAGCCTGCTGTTTTGTGTTGAAGTGGGTGATGATCACCGGCTTGGCTTTGGTGGCCCGCTCCTCACGGGTGAGCGGCGGCGACGCGTATGCGATATACGCCAATACGTCGAACAGGTCGCTCTTCTCGGCATCAATGATTTTCTGCATCTCGGCCAGTTGTTGCCCGCCAAAACCGCTTTCGGCAAGGCCCTGCAGCAGCTTGGCGCGCGTGTCGGGCGCTATCCAAATGGCGCGAAGCTCCGCCTCATCTTTGAAAAATTCGGGCAATTTGCCGAACAGTGCCTCCATAAATTGCTGTGCCGACATCGGCGTGCCGTCCGGGTGCCAGAAGGTGGTGCTCATCATGTGCTGGATTGTGCGCTCCTTGCCGTCAGCGAGTTTCGCTTCGCTTTCTTGTTGCAAACGCACGGACGCTGACCGCATTTCGGACAGGGCTCGGGCGGGCAGACGCAGGGCTGCTGGCCGCAGACCGGACACGGCTTTGGTGGCGCCGCTTCACAAACGCACGGCCGCGCGCCGCATTTGGGACACGCTTCCGGTGCAAGCGGTTCGCCATCCCACTCTGGGTCGTTGAAGTGGAGATATGCTTTTACGAAATCGTAGATCGTGAAGTAATCTTTCCCATCGAAAAGCCGCGTGCCCCGCCCGATGATTTGCTTGAACTCAATCATCGAGTTGATGGGCCGCATCAGGACGATGTTGCGGATGTTGCGCGCATCCACGCCCGTCGAGAGCTTCTGTGATGTTGTTAAAATCGTCGGGACCGTCTTCTCGTTGTCCTGGAAATCCCGCAGGTACTGTTCGCCCAGCGCACCGTCATTCGCCGTCACCCGGTGGCAGTAGTTCGGATCGCTGCTGGTTTTCATCTGGTTGATGAGATCGCGCACGGCCAGGGCGTGGATCTGCGTTGCACAGAACACCAGAGTTTTTTCGTTCTGGTTTATCTGGTCCATGAACAGCTTCACCCGGTACGCCTCGCGCTCTTTGATCTCGATGATCTTATTGAAGTCCGTCTCCGTGTAGCGTTTGCCGGCCTCGATCTCGCCCTCTACCACCTGGTCGTCTGGGGTGTAAACATAGTCGTCCAGCGTGGTCTGAATCTGCTTTACCTTGAACGGCGTAAGAAAACCGTCGTTGATGCCTTCCTTGAGCGAGTAAATATATACAGGCTCGCCAAAGTAGCGGTACGTATCGGCGTTCTCGGTGCGCTTAGGTGTTGCCGTAAGGCCGAGTTGCACCGCTGGGGCAAAATACTCCATGATGCCGCGCCAGTTGCTTTCGTCGTTTGCGCCGCCGCGATGGCACTCGTCGATGACGATGAAATCGAAAAAATCCGGCGGATACTCCCCGAAATACGGGCTGGGGTTGCCATCCTTCGGCGGTCCGCTCATGAACGTCTGGAAAATTGTGAAGAACAAGCTGCCGTTCTTGGGCACCTTGCCTTTCTTCCGGATGTCCTCAGGGGCAATACGCACCAACGCGTCCTCTGGGAACGCGGAGAAAGCATTGTAAGCCTGATCGGCCAGGATGTTCCGGTCGGCGAGGAAGAGGATGCGCGGGCGCCGCGTTGGCTGGCCGCTCCGGTTCCAACGGGAGTGAAACAACTTCCAGGCGATCTGAAATGCGATAAATGTCTTGCCGGTGCCGGTGGCCAAGGTGAGTAGGATGCGGTCCTGGCCGTTTGTAATGGCCTCCAGAACTCGCTCTATTGCGATGTCCTGGTAGTAGCGTCCTGGATGCGAGCCACCCTTATCCTCGTAAGGCACGGCCGCGAACCGATCGCGCCAAGCGTTCTTTTTGGCGAAGCTCAGGTTCCAGAGTTCCTCCGGCGTCGGGTAGTGATCCACCTCCCCTTCTTTACCAGTCTCCATGTCTGTGGCGTAGATGCCCTGGCCGTTGCTGGCGTACGCGAAGCGCACGGCCAACTTGCCGGCGTAGTTCTTCGCCTGCGCCACGCCCTCAGTCAGTTCTTTGTCCCAGGCCTTCGCCTCATTAACGGCCAGCTTGTGGTTCCGATAGACCAGCACGTAATCCGCAATCAACGGCTTCGCGCGTTGCCCTAACCCTTCGATGCGGCCGGGTGTGATATGGTATTCGCGCAGGATGCGGCTGTCCTCAACCACACCCCAACCCGCTGCTTTCAGTGCAGGGTCAATGTGCTCGATTCTGGTTTCGGCTTCGTTCATAGCGCACCTTATTATAGTTGCCTACTAAAAGTGGAATACAACAGCGACCTTTTCAACGCCTCCAGCGCTGCGAGTTTCTCTTGGTAGATGTTTTCGAGGCGTTGAGTTTCTTCATGGAGAGCATCGAGTTTGGCGACGATCTGTTCCTGTTCGGCGAGAGATTTCGGGAATGAAATCTCAACAGTCTTGAGGAGACTTGCCTTGATACCTTTTACCGTTGCGCCCGTTCCCTTGGCATGAATGCGTTGCTGGACCGGTTGTGACAACAGAAGGTATTTCAAAAAGGTCCTGTCGAGTTTTGAAGTATCCGGCTGCATGATGATGATGCGCTGTGCAAAGACGACCTTCTCATCAGTATCGAGCTGAGCAACATTCGCAAGCGGTGCTTCCGTTGTGAAAAGGACATCTCCGAGCTGTGGGATGCCACGGGTCATCCAGCCGTCGTAAGAATCCGGTGCGACGAACTCCATCGGCGTCTCTTGTAGGTAGCCCATCTTTACATTCTTTGCAGTGATAAGCCTCAATCCGCTTTCGGTCTTCTCGGGCGTCCTGCCGCGATAGTCGATGAATCGGATGTGCTGCCCGATAGTTGTTTCCATCCATACCTTACCGCGGTGGGTGAAAACAGATTGGAGATAACTCTCGAAGATGGCGCGTGCGTTTTCACGGTTTTCTTTCGCGTTTTCTTTTGCGTTGGCGATGCCATCAAACGCTTCGTTTAGGAGGCCGACGAGCCGCTGCTGTTCGGCGAGCGGGGGGAAAGAGATTTTAATGGCCTTGTAGGCGTCGCCATCCAAATTACGTATGCCAGTGGAGTGGCTTTGCATCCCTTCTGTAACACCAGATAGATAGGTCCAATACAAAAACTTGTGGAGAAATCGAAAATCTAGCTCGTGAGGATCGAGGACTCTTAGGGCAGCAGTGAAATTACTGAACGAGAAGTCACCTTCTTCCTTGTCGAACAGGGCAACACGCCCTACCGGCTGCTTCGGGCCACCCCCAGACTTTTCAAGGATGATGTCACCAAACTGGAGGCGGCGCTTTTGCAGCTTCTTCGCCTCTACGTCGAGATACGCAATGTCTGAATCATCCAGCGTTCCTTCTTTGGTGAAGTTAGTATTTCGGATCACACCAATATTGACAAAAGGGGGGCTCTCACCTTTCCAGAGCCCATTCGAGAACTGGCAGACATCATCGAGTGTTTTTGTTTTCCAGGAGCTCTTCATAGCTGCGCCTTGATGTTCCTCAGCACCTCCGCGCTCTCGGCGTCCAACGCTGCGATTTCGTCTATAATCTTTTTTGGGCTTCGGTGCGTTATTTCCTGACCGCCATTTGGATTCTTCACGGCGAGGTCGCAGGTTTTCGGGTCAATACTCTTAACGTCCACGCTCCAGCTCTTGGGCGAATCGGCGTGGGGCTTCTGAAGCTTGACGAAATCGGCGAGGTCGTCATCGTTGAGCGGGTTGATCTTGCCAAGATTGCGACCCGGATCTAGTTGGTAGTACCAAATCTTGCGCGTGGGCGCGCCTTTCTCAAAGAACAAAACGATTGTCTTCACGCCGGCGCCCTGAAATACACCACTTGGACAGTCGAGCACTGAGTGTAGGTTGCAGCTTTCCAGCAGGAGCTTGCGGAGGCTCACAGATGCGTTGTCCGTATTGGAGAGGAAAGTGTTCTTGATAACCACGCCGCCTCGCCCTCCGGCCTTGAGACTCTTGATAAAATGCTGGAGAAAGAGAAAGGCGGTCTCGCCTGTGCGGATGGGAAAGTTTTGCTGTACTTCCTTGCGCTCCTGGCCGCCGAAGGGTGGATTTGCCAGTACCACATTATAGCGGTCTTTCTCTTGGATATCAGCGAGATTCTCGGAGAGGGTGTTGGTGTGGATGATATTAGGAGCGTCGATACCATGCAGGATCATATTCATGATCGCGATGACGTAGGCGAGGGACTTTTTTTCCTTGCCGTAGAAGGTGCGGTCCTGAAGTGTGTCGAGGTCTTTGGTAGTGAGGTTACCTCTGGCGTTCATATAAACGAACGATTCACAGAGAAAGCCAGCCGAACCGCACGCGCCATCGTAGATTCTCTCTCCGATCTTGGGTTTTATTACACGGATGATGGCGCGGATGAGTGGACGCGGAGTGTAATACTCGCCGCCATTGCGCCCGGCATTACCCATCCGCTTGATCTTCTCCTCGTAGAGCTGTGATAGTTCATGTTTCTCGGTTTGCGAGCGGAAGCGCAGTTCGTCGATGCTGTCGATAATCTCGCGCATGTTATAGCCGCTCTGGATTTTGTTTTTGATCTCACCAAAAATCTCTCCAATCTTGTATTCGATGGTGTTCGCCCCGGTAGCCTTCTGTTTGAAGCCGTGGAGGTATGGAAAGAGCTTCAGGTTGACGAAATCGCGGAGGTCGTCGCCGGTCATGGCGGCGTTGTGGTCGAGCTTACCGTCCTTGCTCTTAGGCGCAGCCCAGTTCCCCCACCGATAAGGCTTGTCGAGGATAAAGGCGTATTTCCTGCCATCTAGTTGCGCTTCCACGGCCCGCTCGTCTTCCAGGTCATCGAGGTATTTCAGGAAGAGGAGCCACGAGGACTGCTCGGTGTAGTCGAGCTCGGTTGTGCAGCCTGCTTCTTTTCGGAGAACGTCGTCAATGTTTTTAAAGACTTGTTCGAACATAAAAATCTACTCGTTTTCTCCTTCAATGGCTTCCGGTACGTACACTCTCCGCAGGGGCAGGAGCCCTTTATACCGCGAGTCGAATCGCTCGTAGTGCTGGTAGATGAGGTTCACCAGATCCTCTCCGTCCACCAACCGAAGGTTGCTTTGATTGCGAGCGAAAGTACGCGCTTGATTCGAGAACGTCCCCAGGGTCACCAACAGCCCATACTCTCCAGGCTTCACGTGCCCATAGAGCGCCGTCACCACTTCATTGCCAATACTGCCGGTCGTGCTTTTCACCTGCACTTTAATGATCGGGGGTTTGAAGCCAAGTTCGTCCTCGTGGGCGAGAATATCAATGCCGCCATCCGGACCCTCGGGCGCCACGCGACACTGGTAGCCCATCGCGCTCAGGAGATGGGCGACAAAGTGCGCGAATGGATGTCCCTTCAAATCCTGCGCCAAGCGCTTCAGAATGAAATCTCTGGTGGTCTCTTCGATATCCTCCGCGACCTGCCCCACCGTCGCATCTTGCGCGACCGGAAGCGGCGCCCCTTTTCCTTCCAAAGCTGCCGTGAACTCATCGGCGTAGGTCTTCACCTGGAAAAAGCTCATCGCCGATCCGATCTCATAGAGCGCCCCTTGTGAAAAATGCGTTCGGGGAAACTCTTTGAGCCATTCCACCGGCCGGAGGTGTGGATAGCCAGCGTCGAGGGATAGATCGTACTTGTAGGGACCGGTGACACGCCCAATGTGGACCTGGTGATCGAGCTTCGAAGCGTAAATCACGAGGTCTCCGGATTTCATTTCGTGAACGAACCGGAAGAGTTGGCCGGCATTGTTGGGTATCGCGCCCGGCTTGCTCTCCGGATACGCCTGGGCAACCCGGTCTTTGAAGGCGTCACGGTCTTTGAGCGAACCGAGATCCCCCATTTTTGCCCAGCCGAGCGCAACGTACTTCTTCTTGAGGAAGAGCGTGTCAGCGTCGCCCGTCTTGCCGGCGTGGATGCCCCAAAGTGTCGCTGTTATTTCGTTGGTGTGCTTTGTTGCTGCCATTTGGACGTGTGGAATATTACATCCCTAAATGTACCCCTCTGTCCAGCTATTTGCAACTCAGGAAAGGATTTATCGGGCTATCTTTCGTAACGGCAGCGCAAAGAAAAAAGGGCAGAAATGTTCTGCCCTTGATGATTGGCTGCCGCTGATTCAGCGGAGCGCTTGTTCCAGGAACGGCCCCAACTTTGCCGTCGCCCGGAATTGCGGCACCGCGTCCAATTCCTTGAACGCAGACGTGAACGCGTTCGACAGGCTCCAGGCGGTGCGCGCTTGGAACTCCTC
This sequence comes from Bryobacterales bacterium, assembly GCA_003132865.1. Next base: position 83,413 of record PKYZ01000932.1, on the reverse strand, counting down.
GTGCGCCGGCTGGAAATAGCAGCTGTGCACGGTCGGCGCCAGATGCCGCGGCACCTCCAGTTCGCCCTCCACGAACGCCTGGTAGATGACGAGCTTGGCGGCATCATCCGTGATCGGCGCCTGCCGAACCAATTCAATGTGCCGGGCGAGTGGCTCGAAGTTGCGTTGCATTCGATCGACGCCGATTGAGACGGCATCAACCAAACTGAAATTCTTCGAGTGTTTGGCGAGTACCGGCGTGAAGTCGCCATGGAACGCCATATTGTCGCAGACCATCACGCGATAGCCGATACACATGGCGAGGCGCATACTTTTGTCGTTGGCGTTCCTGATGCCGATTGAGAACCGGACGCCCGCGATGCCGAGTTCCAGGTCAAGCACCCCGAACATCCGCATACCATCGTGCGAGACGGCGTACTCGTCGCGCACTACTTCGATGCGCCGGAATCCGAGGGTTTCGAGCAACGCTCCCACAATCTGGTAGTGCGAAAGCGGCTGATGGGTTGAGGTGCCTTGCGGGACGGGAACCAATTGCAGTTCCTGCCGCGTGATTTTGCCGGTTTGGGACAACAATGTTGCGGTCATAACTTCCTTCTTTTTGGTTTTGAATTCTCCCGAATCAGCCGGAGCCGATGCGTGAGTGCTGGAAGGAAGATTACGTGCACGAGGGCGACGGCGAAAGAACTCCAGATATGCCGCGAGCGGCAAAGAGTGCTGATCTAAGCTCTCCAAGCGCTGTCTCTGGACCGCGAGTGGCGCACATCAGGGATGGCGACGTTACGGCAAAGTGGTTGGAACCCGTGTCTGCAAACTGCCGTAACCGGCGTGTGACGGGAGGAATCGCTGGGAACTGATGGAGATGGCCAGTCGACGCAGCACTCCGCTCCCACCCTCACGCAAGATCGAGGTTGTGTGGCCACTGGAACGCCTGGCCGTGAAATACAAATAGGGTCCGGCTTCCGCTCACAATATACGCGTTCCACTTGTGCCCGGCTCTGTGTCCCGAATCAGCCCGGACCGAGTTCAGCTTCACGCGGGAAGGCCGTTCGCCTTCGCCCGGAATCCGCATTCGGTGGCGAAACCTGAGACAATCTGGATTCTGAGGAGGTTCCGGTGGCCACGGATGACGAGAACCTGAAGCGCCTAGCCTTTGCGCTTAGCGGCGTCGCGCTCGGGGCGCTACTACTGAAGAATCACTATGATGAGGATCGGAAGAGCCGGGCGGAGAAAGACGACCCTGACGGTGTCGAATGGCTTTGTGGCCTGGTCGGTGAACTGCTCACGGGATGGTCACCCCGAGGTTACGACACTGAGGATGAATATACCGATTCTTTATTCCGCTATCTTGACCGGAGGTTGCCAGAATCTCTGGAAGAAGAGGACGATACGGATTCGGATCAAGGTGATGACGACGAGGATGACGAAGACGAAAGAATAGAACTGGCCTGTCGGGAGAGCACACCGTACGGCACGCCGGACATCCTGATCGACAATCGCCTGGCTCTGGAATTGAAGGTGAATCCCAACAAAGCGGAACGGGATCGGCTGGTAGGACAGTGCAGCGGCTATTCGAGGGAATGGGTCACATGGGCGGTTGTCATTGACCTGCCGGAAGACCAAGTTGACGAACTCAGAGAGCTACTGAAAGCCAAGCGCCTCCACTACATCGACGTGATCCCGTTCAACTGACGAAATCACATGCCGCCGCTCACTCGTTGCACCGTATCGCTGTTTCGTACTGTTCCCGCAGCGACGCAGAAAGACGAGCCCAGCCGTCAGGCTGCGTTCATATCCGCGGTGGCGCGATGGGAAGGACCGCAGGTACAGCATCCGGCACGATCGTGTCCGCGCTGAACGCCCGCGACACCTTTCCGTCGATCATGAGCTTCAGGTAGATATGGTGGTTCGGCAGATTGATGAGATCGACCTCATCGAATTCCGGCGCGAACTCTTTCCCCAGAATCTCGGCGTCCGCCGCGCCGATCCGGAAGGAGATGATCGTCCCCGTATTCGCGAGGATGGCCTCCCGGACCAAGGGGTCTAGCTGGGCCAAGTGCTGGTGCGCGAGGATCAGATTCGTCCGGTACTTGCGCAGTTCCGGCAGCATCGTGGCGAGGCTCAAGGTGGTGAAGGTATGGAATTCATCGAGATAGAGAAAGAAATCGCGCCGCTCCGTTTCCGGTGTGTCCACCCGGCTCAAAGCCCCGAGGCCGATGCGGGAGACGAGCATGGCTCCGAGTAATGACGCCGCGTCCTCGCCGATCCGCCCCTTGGCGAGATTCACGAGGAGCGGCTGGCCTTCGTCCATCACCCGCCGCAGATCGAAGGCGCTCTTGGGCTGCGTAACAATCCCCCGGAGGATGGGATTTGAGAGGAATGCGCCGACCTTGTTCTGGATAGGTACGATGGCCTCCGCCCGGAAGCGCGCGGGGTAGCTCTCGTACTCCTTGAGCCAGAAGCGGCGTACCGGGGCGTTCGCGACGCGCTCGGCGGCGCGTTTCCGGAAGCCGGGGTCGTCCAGGAGCCGCAGCACGTCGGCCAGGGTCGCTTCCGGCTGGTCCAAGAGGGCGAGAAGAGCGTTCCTCAGAATGTGCTCAAGGCGCGGCCCCCAGGAATCGGCCCAGATTTTTTTGAACACTTCGACCAGTCCCGAGGCCGCGAGCGGGCGCTTGGCGGGAGGCACGGGTTCGAGCGGATTGAAGCCCAGAGGATGCGTAACGTCGGACGCGTTGAAATAGATCGTGTCTCGCGCGCGGTTCTCCGGCAACTCCCGCATGATCTTTTCCACCAGGTCTCCGTGCGGATCAAGGAGCGCAAGCCCTCGGCCGGCTTCGAGGTCCTGCAGGATGAGGGTTTCGAGGAGCGTCGATTTCCCCGTGCCGGTCTGCCCGATCACGTACATATGCGCGCGCCGGTCCGCTTGCCTGATCCCGAAGAGCGTGCCCTGCTGGCGGAAGTTGGTGCGCGCGAAAAAAGAGATTGACTTGTCCGGCTCCTGGAACATATTTTTCCATCATGTGCGAACGTCCCCGGCGCGCCTAGGCACCCTGATTTGCCGCTGCCGGCAACTTTCTCCGTCTTCCGCGAAACGGCTCCCGGTCCGATGCTGATCGCGGTTCTTTCCGAACCTAATCTCAGCACGTTGCAAAGGAGCAACTATGTCATTCGAAGCCCGCAGTCCGCGGCCTATCGACGAAGCGCTGGTGATCTCCCGGACCGAAGAAGGTTTCCGGGTGTACGCACCGGCCGATCCCACGAAGTCCTACACGGTCACCGGCAGCCCGGAACGTCCGGTCTGCACGTGTCCCGACTACCAGAGCCATGAAGGAAATCCCTTCTGGCACTGCCGCCACATCGTGGCGGTCTTGCGGCAATTGAACGGCGCAAACGGCCAGGGGCACGATCCCTACGAAGCCGATGAGCGCCGGGCGATTCAGGAGGCGCCTCAGGCTCCGGAACCGGCCGAGTCCGGAACCGGAGCACAGATGCTTCTCAAGCGAAGCGTGAGTCCCGACGGGAAGATCGATTCTCTGTCCGTGGAGTTTTCCTGTGCGGTGGACGATCTCTCGGGTGGCGACATCAAAGGCCGCGCCGGAGCGATGCTCGGCCTGCAAGGGCAGATCATCGCTGCCTTCCTGGAGACGAACGGCCGCAACTCACCGAGAGCGGCACAGAACAATGGCAATGGCAACAACGGCACCAGCCCCGACGGCACGATGTTTGCGCAGATGCAGAACGTCGGCGGCATCAACACGAAGTGGGGCCGGCGGTTGTTCATCGGTATCCAGTCGAACGGCCAAAGTCTGAAGTTCTTCGGCACCCGCAAGCAGCTTGCCGAGGCGCTCGCCACCGCGGGTTACGCCCGCCTGGCTGAGCGCATCGACGAAGGCACGGCCCTCAACGTCCCGTGCCGGATCACCACCCGGCCAAGCGAAGACGGACGGTATGTGAACGTGGAAAGCGTCCTGCCGCCGGCCGAATCCGCGCGGAGGGGGATGTGAGCGCTACGCTCGTTCCGGACTACGATGAGCCGGCCCAGCGGGCCACTCCGTATCTCTCGCACTCGCGCGTGAACCGGTATCTGCTCTGTCCCGAGCAGTACCGGCTCTACTACGTCGAAAACCTCCGCCCGAAGCTTACGGCGGCGGCGCTCGTCTTTGGCAAGGTTATGCACGAAGCGCTCGCCAAGTTCTTCCGGAACCAGGAAGATCCGGCGTGGACATTCCGCGCACTGTGGCAGGAAGCCAACCGGATCGACCTCTCCTACAATTCCCGCGAATCCTGGGAGAAGCTCAATGCTTCCGGCCAGGCACTCCTCGGGAAGTTCATCCGCGAAGAGGTGAGCCGGATCGGCAATATCCGCGGATGCGAACAGACCTTCGAACTCGCGGTCACGAACCTGGAACTCCCCTTCGTGGGCGTGATCGACCTTCTGGCCGATGTGGATGAAGTGTCCACGGTGGTGGACTTCAAAACGTCGGCTTCCGCCTATGAGGACCACGAAGTGATCCTCTCCGACCAGCTCCGAGCCTACCAGCTTGCCGAGCCGCAAGCCGCACAAACGGCGTACTGCGTATTCGTCAAGACCAAAGAGCCGCGCATCGAATGGCACCGTAGTGAGCGATCCGGTCCGCGCCTCACCGAATTTCTCGCCAAGGTGGAGTACATCGGCCGCGAGATCACTGCCGGCAGCTTCTATAAGCGGTCCGGCAAGTGGTGCTCGTGGTGCGACTATCTCCCGGTCTGCACAGGAGACGCGGCAACTGCCCGCGAAACCTTAGTCCAGATCGGCTGATCCGCCAATTCCTTCGCTCCAAGCCAGCGCTCGCTGACTTGACCTCTTGGGAGCCGTCGCTTCCGGCGGCTTCCTTTTCCAAGTTTCCGAACCGAACAGGAGGGACGTGTGTCTCAACGTAAACTGCAACCCATTAACGGCGGAATACCGGAAGCCAGGGCGTCGCCTGACGAACTGGCGGAACGGCATCTGCCCCTTGTGATTCACATTGCACGGGATTTCCGGAAACGGCTTCCGCCCAGTGTGGATTTTGATGATCTGGTGGGTGCCGGAAACATCGGGCTGGTGGAAGCCGCGCGCCGGTTCCACCCGAACAAAGGCGCTTCCTTTACCACCTTCGCCCGGCACCGCATCCGAGGAGCTATCGCGGACTTCCTGCGAAAGCTCGATCCCGTTTCTCGCTATCTCCGCAGACAACAGAAAACTGCGGAGCGGACCATTTCCGATCTAACGGCAACCAAACAACGGCTGCCCTCCGAACGGGAAATCGCACGCCGCCTCAGCCTCCGCGTGGACGATTGGCGGAAACTGAGCCGGACGCTCTACGAAGCAGGGTGTCCGGTGGGCGGCTTCGCCCCACCCAGTACTGTTCCGCTGGACCACCTGGCCAGCGGTTCATCTGATCCGGAGCGGCAAGCGCACGCGGCGGAACTGAGGAGGATTCTCGCGAGCGCCATGGATACGCTGCCAAGCCGGTACCAACATGCGATCCGCCTCTACGACTTTGAGGAATGGACCATGAAGCGGATCGGCGCGGAACTCGGCGTGAACGAAAGCCGGGTGAGCCAGATCCGGACCGCTGCGTTGAAAAAGCTTCGAGCGCAGCTCATGTCCACCATACTCGACTGATCGCCATGAATCAGTCATCATGCCACACGCGCACCGCCTGTGGCATTTTTCCTTTCATACAACGGTCCTGCAGCGAGCGACCTAGGCTCGCAGGCTGCGGAAAAATTAAATCGAGGCCTTGTCATGTGAAACATAATCTATTAGAATTGTTTTATGCGCGGTCCCGATCATCAGCAGTCGGATGTCGCAAGACATCGCTAGTTGGGAGCTTATGGATAACCTTTTAAATAAAATCGAGGATATCGACATATGAAAACCATCAAGAACGTCTTTAAATCCTTCATTGTAGCCTGCGTCGCCGTCAATCAATTTTGGAATCCCGGCGAGTATACAGTAGTTAGATTATTTGGCAAACCTTTCACGTTTCCGGGGGGCAGAATGAAAGTTTTTACCCTTATGTTTTGGGAAATAGTCGAAAACAATCAATATCACATCGAACTAATCAAAGATGGCTCAATCGTGATCGACGCAGGCGCCAACATGGGTGTTTTTTCGGTCCTCGTAGCTTCAAAATATCCTAACGCTATAATCTATGCTTTTGAACCGACGCCGGAAACGTTTTCTATCCTCAAAAAAAATGCGGAACAATACCCGAACATTAAGGTATTCAATTCTGCCCTTGGTGATACGGAAGGGAATTCATCCATAGTATGTGTCCCGGATAATCCAGAGGGAAACTTTATCGTGCGGAAAGGCTTCGCGGGCGACAGGGGTTTTCTTCGCGGAATCTACCGTTATTTCAAACGTGTTACTTGTCAGACCCCTGTTGAAATGAAAACGATAGATGGCCTTGGAATAACAGTCGATTTTCTAAAGATGGATACCGAGGGATATGAAAGTAATATTCTGAAAGGCGCGATTAAAACAATAGAAAAATGGAAGCCGGTTATCGCAATGTCCGCTTACCATAATCCAGACGACAAAAACAACCTCCCGAATTTACTCAAAACCATCTATCCTAAATACGTCTGTGAGCTGAAACATGACTCCGAGGACGATCTCATTTGCCGCGCATTGTAAGATTGGTATATCCACGACCAAAAGCACTCACGCGAGATTTCGTGGAGAAAACCATCGCTGCCCGGCTTGCCGCACTGCCGCTGCACATGGCAGGGCCACCAACTCGGATTTCTCAGTGCGACGGCAAACTACAGAATCAGCAACTTTGTTCGTTAATAGGCGCCGCCTAATGGAGTCAAAGTCGAGGGGATGTTTTTTAGGTCCGCTTGGTTTCAGTTACAGGAGGATCAGGTGCCTGATCCGGAGTTGCGTCCGGCTGGGCAACCAGTGGTGCCTCGATCTCCGCCACTATCTCACTTTGAACAGGCGCGGACTCGACGGGAGCCGCAGCGACCGTCTCGATTACCGATGCTGTCTCCTGGGGCGGCGATGAGGGGAAAGCTACGCTCGGCAGCCGGCTCAAACCGGGACGCTGCAAATATGCGGAGTATCGTTGCTGAAGGCGGGTTAGAAACGGAGGTAGCAACCTCCCGACCCGCTTGTCCTTCAGATCTTTCCACCTTTGCATGTAGAGTTTCCGGAACTTGAAACACAGCGCTTTGCCGTCGTAGACAGGAAATATGATGGCTTCGTTGTCTTGTTCGGGGATCATGCCGTACTCCGCGTCGTACTTCAGATCCGCGAACGTTCGCTCAGTTCCCTTCAATAAGTAAAGCTCCAGTCTGTCGAGCTTATCGTTGCCCTTTGGAATACAATCGCAGTCGGGCCGAATATTTATCCGATAGCCGTCAGCAACTTCGAAAATGTCGCCCGGTTCGAATGACTCTTTGTCCAGCCGGTCCGACGCGAGAAAGCGTTCGCCCTCAAGCACGTGACGGACGATCGCCTCGTAGGCTTTCGGGTCTTTCTTGATGCCGTCAACCAGTCCCGCAAACGGCTCCAAATCACATACAAACGGCGTCATCCGGGAAACAAGGTTGCGGCCGAGAAGATCACCCAGGAGCGTGGCCGGAGGCACGCTGTCGTCCTGAAAGGTCTTCCACAGGATCAACGGCCACAGAGTGCTTTTGACGTAGAAGTCCAGGAACAACTGGTTCTTGGCTTTTTCATACGCCCGCTCCCAAGTCTTGAGCACGTACACGGAAGGGGCGTCTCCCATCCAGTTGGTCAGTACGGTGAACAAGCCCGTTTTAGATACCTGAGCCTTATCCATGACAAGGATGTGCGAGCGGTCCGTCTCATCGTATAGATCTGCATGCTTGAGCTTGTCGATAATGTTCGCAACGGGTTCGTCAGTGAAAATGAAGACGGGCGCAAACCTGACCTTCTTGAGGTCTCTGAGGAATTTGACGATGTTTTCTTCGTTCTCCTCCACCATGCTTGCCGGAGGTTGCACCGGGTCGCCCCCTGCGATCTCCTTCAGCGACGCGCCATAGAGATTCCAGTCCAGGACAAAAAAAGCGACCTCGCGCAAATTGGTGACGCTCGCCTCGTTTGGTATTCCTCCCAGAGGAACAACATGGCAGCCAGCTTCCTCAATCGCTTTCTGAATCTCCCGGACGCTGGCTTTGGGATCATGGATTTCGTCGTCGATAATGACGGCTATCCCGTGGAACAACGTCTGGTCCGCTATCATGTCTCCTCCGGCACAAAGGAAACAACGAAGTTCGCCCCAGGGAGCACCTGTTCACGCTTCGTGTCAGCCAGATCTATGGCGTAATCATGCCGCTCCAGGAGTTGCCTCGCGATGTAGAGGCCCAAGCCCCTTCCGTCCTCGCCCCTGCCCGAGTAGAACGGCTCAAAAATATAGGGAACGTCGTCCGCGTTCACCCCAGGCCCGTTATCGGCAAACGTCAACCTGCCCTCGTTGCCATCGAGACGAACCTCGATCTGTCGCTTGCCGGGCTTGGATTTCAGCCAGTAGACCGCATTATCGAAGAGGTTCAGAAAAAGCTGTAGCAGGACAGCGTCCGTTGTCTTTGCGACGAGCGGTGACCCCTGCTCCACCATCTCGAACGCAATGTTCTCCTTCTTGAGGGATACTTCGAATAACTTGCGCACCTTTTCGAGCACTTCGCGCACGCGAATATCTCTGCGCCGCTGCTTGGTCGATTTGAAGAGCATCTGAATGTCCTTCAACTGCGCCTCGACGAAGGAGAACATTCCGCGCAGGGAGATGAGTTCACGATTGATGAATTCCTTCGCCAACGTGCCCGGCTTCTGGGTCTCGGAGATGAGTGCGTCGAGGGCCACGAGGCCCCGGTGCATGACGGCCATAATATCGTGAGCCGCGGTTTCCACGGAAAGACCGACGCCGGCAAGGTTCTCGGTGGATTCGGCTCTTTGAATGAGATAGCTGCGCTCAATCTTGTACAGCTTTGAGGCCTCAGCGAACGCCGCTTTTGCCGCCTTGTTGTCGCCCAGCTTCTCCTCAAGTGCATCGAGACTCTCTTGGACCTGCTGTTTCTTGACGATGTCAACGCTTTTGTCCTTCTTCAACGCGGCGACATATCGCGCATAAGGAGCCTTCCGCACCCAGGCCAAAAACACCTGAAGCAGATGGATGAAGTCCGCAGTGGCGTTGCCGATGTCGAGCAGGCCCTCGCGGCTGGTCTTATCGCTCAGCGACGGATTCCCTTTTTGCGTAATATCCACATGGCCAACCACCTGGTCATTGCTCAGAAACCATGCCGCCGAGATTGTTCCCCGATACGCATCTATCTGAAGCCAATCGTCGTCGGCGTTACCGTACGGAATCACGCGGATATTGTCGCGGTAGAGGTAGGTCCGGTGTTTCTTCAGGATCTTCCGGTCATCCTTGTCCAAATAGTATTTGCTGTTCGGCGCCCGGCTGAAATCAAACACATAGAAGCCGAACGAGAATGATCCGCACTTCGTGCCGCGGGATCGTAAGACTTCACCATGCTCGCCGAACAGATCGCGGAATATCTTGAGCGTAGTGATCTCCGGGTCGCTGAGCGGAAGTACCTTCACCTGTCCGTTCAGCTCAAACTTGAAGACCTGCTTGGGTTCGTCATAACTGCCGTCCGTGATTTTGAGGACCGGCTTATCATGGAGAAGCCGGCGGAGCTGCTCGATATATTCCGTAGGGAACTTTTGAAAGATCGCATCTTTGTAGATCGCAACGTCGAAATCGGGAGGAGCTTTCTCCGTAGGACGGCCCTTCCTCGCGGTGGCCGCGACATCATCAAAGATCGACTGAAGGCGAATCAGATCCTCATAAACGTCCTCAACCTTCCTTGGCATCCATGCGCCCCTCAGATTGCTGACTTCGATCCTCGTCCCCTGCGGCAAGCGTTCCACGGTGCGCGCACCAAGCTCCATCTCGCCCGCACGGATGACCTTCGCTTTCGGGGAGATCGAAAACGTCAGGTCGATATCCTTCAGGAACAACGACTTCGCCTTGCCGTTTTGCGTCAGGAAATCGTCGTCATAGGCGGAAAGATCCAGGTCGAGCGTGTACTCCTGTTGCTGGCCCTCGGGTCTCGTAACAATAGAGATCGTCCTTCCCAATTTCAGAATCGCAAAGCGGCCTATTCCCTTCTCGCCCTGGATCTTCCGGCCTTTCGCTGTTGTGTCATTCTTCTGCTTGCCGAGTTTCTTGAGCGGGGTGGCGGGGCTCACCCAGTGCTCGGTCAGGACCTCCTTCGACATGCCGGTTCCGTCGTCTTCGATAACGATCGACGAATCGGCACGGATTTCGAATTTTGGACCGAAATGCGAAAAGGTCACTTTTACCCACGAGGCATCCGCGTCGTAGGCGTTCTTGATGATCTCCACGAGCGCAATGCGTTCGTTCCTGATCAGCTGGTCACCCAGCATCGTCAAGAGTCTCGCGTGGGGTTGTAAGGTAAGCGTCTCGCTCATTTCGCCGCGATCAGCACGAACTCTTCACCGTACACGTGCCGCCCTCCACCGCTCCGGGAGAATTGCCCAATCGAATCTCGATAGGGGGTGAGAATTTTCCCTGACATTTTTCTCTTGGCTACCCGCACGCTTGAGAACCCTCCACGCAGGAGCGATTCCGCAAGGTGCGCCGCATTGTCGATGCGCACGCCCTTGTACTCGGTGTTGCCGATCACGAAGAGGGCAAGCCCAGTGCGCCGGAGAAGGTCGTAGCAGCGCCGCGAAACGTCCTGCATGTCCAAAAAGTAGTTGGCGGCGGCGCGGGCGATCGATCTCTCGCGGTCGAATAGCCCAAAGACAATCTGGGTCCCCACAGTGTTCAGTCTCTTGATCTCTCGATTGAAATTAAAGTCGTGTTGCGCGCTGCCGATCGATCCGTCCCGCAAGTCCCGATAGTCGGCCGCATACCCGAGCCAAAGCGACGAGAGCTGGTGCAGGTCGGCGTACCCGTACGACGTGACGTACGGCGGGCTTGTGATGAGCAGATCGATGTCGCGCGGAGCGTTATCGAGTTCCAGGAAATTTTCCGTCAGGATTTGAACGACGCTTGCGCCGCGTGCCGAGGACTCCGCGAAGGCGCTCTTCATCATTTCGAACTGAACGCAGAAGGCGTCCCAGGCATTGGCCGGCTTCTTGCGCGGATCGATCTGGGGCTTGATGGATTTCGTCAGCCACCGCGATGTCGCTTTCAGGATGTTGGAAAATGCGCAGTGGAAAAACAGGCGGTAGCGGCTCGTGCACGGTACGGCATGATTGATTGCGTTGAGCAGTTTCGCCAGGTCGCGGAACTGGTCGGCGGAGTACCAATACCCGAGGCGCTCAACTGCGGTCGCCGGAAGATCGACTTTTGCGCTGGCATGCTTCACCTTCGCCCGGACGGCCGCAAAGTAACCGGCGAGCCGCTCAGAATCGAAAGAGCTGCTCTTCGTTCGCGCGATCAGCGTCGCGACAGGATTTATATCGCAACCCCAGAAATCGATGTTTTCGCGCCGCGCTTCGAACGCCACGGTCCCACAGCCGCAAAAGATGTCCGCCACCCGCCGGACCCTCAGCCGTTCCGCCTTTGCGAACAGCAGGGCCTTCGTGGGAATGAACGCGGGGAATTTCGCCGGATAGGCGTGGATTCGGTGAAGTTTCAGCCCCGTTGCGCCACCCGAGCTCCAGAAGCGATTCTCCTCCAGGTCGTGAAGGCCGACGCGCGCAACGGCGTCCGCATTTGTGAGTTCCTGGTATTCGCCAATCAAACGATCCCACCTCGGTCTGGCACGTCTCCTGCGTAAATCGGTAAACTCTTGCGGGTCAGTAGGATGTAGCGTCGCACAAGGCGATGATACCGCAAACCAGGGAGTCGATGCACATCTTGCGGCCAAACGCAAGTCTCGGGACGGCAAATGGCAGACGAATCCAGGCCCAGGCCAGCGATCGAACTCCTTTCCCGTTGCTCCGCCCAGCCACCCGGGGCGGGGCCTGGCTACCAGCCGAATCGCGCTTCGTACGGTTGCCACGCTCTACGTGTCCGCTCACGGCGAAGCTCAATGCGTTATATCTAGCAGGAGAGATGCCATAAATGACGTGCGGCAGTTGGAACATACGAGGGAGGCATTTGCAGGGGGAAACAAAATCGGACACAATACATTACGGTGAGCAGGGGCGCTTATAGCGATCCGTTCCATGCTCATAACAGAGAGCTCCGTTGGGTTTATGCCCACGGAGCTCTCTGTGCTCCTATTAATCTCCGTAACCGGGCGTACATGAGGTCCGGGTAGAGATTTCTTATTGCTTTGATCGGTCGGCCTTTGGCACACCGAACTATATATCCGCCAAATATTCTAACAATGGGCGGTGCCGGACTCAAACCTTGCCGATAACGGCAAGAATCTATGCCTGTCCCCGACTAAGTGACAAACGATGTGATGGAGGTCTATAATGTTGAAAATAGTTATAACATCCTCGCAACATCACCATGCTTGCTTCGAGTCCAATCATCGCCTGGGACGGAAACTACCAAATCGTTTACTCGGGAACCTTTAATGTAACCGGTCTAATATTACGCATCGCCTTCGCTGGCCTCGTTTTCGATTTCAACTTCCCGCCTGGATTTACTCCGGGAACCGCACCCGCGGTTGCATCGACTTACAATCCTCAAACAAAGACCGCGACAATCACACTGACGAATTTTCGCAATCCGCTGGGGGCGTCTACTGACACGCCATATAATTTACTCAATAACGTCGCTCTGCTTCCACCTGACATAATAGGCAACAACCACCTAAAGCGGTTGTACGTTTCAGTGAAATGCAACGCGATCAACAATGCTCCAAGCTCTCCGGTTCAAGCGACGATCACATTTCTTTGTTTGGATATGTAATGCGCCCATACCAATGCCAACTTCACACACCAAAGAACGACAGCAAGAGGCGCAACAACCGGCAACTCCTCAAGTCGCTACTGCTGGCCAACAAAACCAACCTCCGGGCATTTCGGTTGATGCCGAAGCGTTCACGCGATTACAGAAACTCCTCGACCAAAAGGCCAAGGATCTAGAAGACAAGTTCGACAAAAAGCTCTCAGACAGAGAGGTGAGAGTAATGGAGGTCCTTTCGATCTTCGTCGTTGTGCTCACCTTCGTTTCCACGAACATCAGCATCTTCTCGAAAGTGACCTCTTTAATGCAGGCCGTGTTGTTTATGCTTGCCATGACGCTCTGTAGCGTTTTTATTATGGCATTCCTTTTCGCGCTGATTAATAAATGGAACCTGAAGAAGATCCCATTGGCGTGGATTGGGATATTGATTCCGATACTAATCGTGGCAGGAATCTCTATCCTCTTGGCATTTCATCCCGTACTAAACTTGCCGCTCGATTCCCTAGGCAGTGATTCATCTATACAGCAACCAATGACAACGACCAACACCACTTCATCCGCAATAAGTGTTCCACGCAGATGAATTCGCGCGATATTAACCCGCCCGCCTTTTGAAGACGAGTTTTTCGTGCACTCCATTAGGAGCGGTAATGCTCGTCACGCTAAAATCCCAGAGCGGGAACGCCGTCCGTTTCCCAGTCAAGAATTCGTTCGTATCAGAATTGGGATTCGAACACGTAAGAGTGATAACGTTATTATCAGCACTTACTGCAGAAGAAGGGCTTGGCTCGCAATGGGCTGATAACAGTGCCTGTGCAGTTGCCTGCATTGCAACAACCTCAGCGCCTAACAGTTCGCCCTTGGAGAGATCGGCTAGTCTTATCGCATTGAAGGATGCGAGCCAAACGCCCTGTTCTTGCTCCGACAAGTCGGCTGGCCTCAGCGTGTCCATCTCGCCTCTCACCTTATCGTTCATTTCTTGCAAATCCATAAAGGTATTTTACCCCAACCCGTTATCAAATACAAAGCACTGACCTCCGTTGACCGATTGCGAGCCGCGCTGTATCTTCCTGCTTATGGCAACTTCTTCATTCGTACTTGGACCAGGTGCTTTTAAACAGATTGTGGATTCCATCAATAAAGGCGTGGAAGATGATATGAGGCAGGTAGCTCACCTCCTCTGGTCCGCCCTCTTAGTCTTCCTGTCTGCCCATGCATTATGGGTGATAGCGTTTATTGTCGTGATATTCGCCGTTGCTATCTTGTACGCCCTCTTGGGACGCTGGGGGTTGTTGGGTAGCGTGCTTTACAATACGTTGTACTTTGGAATCTTGTTTATCGTCGGGCTGATATGGGGTCCAGATGTTTTTATCAGCGACGCCTTTCATGCGGCGTGTACTGTAGTCCTCTATCCGATCTGCTTTCTTGTAACCGGGTGGATTTTGGATTGGACGGGGCTAAAATGAGCGACATCCGAGAGTACGCGGGATAACTTGCCTCATGCGGCAAGATTCCCCCTCTTGAGCGTCTTCTCACTGTTGCTATCCTTACCGGGAAGCGTCAACGTCGTCTCAAACGAGACGGTCGGGTTCGCCACGAACCATGCCATCAATTTCTTCAGCATCGCTTCCAAAGTTCGAGGTCTGTCCCGATACGGGGAGCAAGGCCGAGAAACTTGCCAAAGTGGCAAGATTGCAAAATAACACTGATCCCATCAGTGTTATTTCGTGTTCGCGGGAGTTGCCGTTTGCGGCAAGTTGCGTCCCCTTGCGCTCGATTCCTGACAGGACTCGAACTTCGCCGGAAGCGACAAGGGGTTAATCCTCGCGATCCTCTGCCCGTTGCTCTTCCAGCAGCTTGCACATCGCCTCGTACGCTTCTGGATCAGTTTCGAGACGCTCCCAGACGCGCCACGCGAACGTGATGCACGCCTCAAGATTCTGGTCAGCTTCCGCGAGCTCTTCCGGGGTGAGATGCGGGTAGAGATCTCCCATCGATTTTGGTCGGTCGGCCTTTGGCACACCGAACTATATATCTGAAATGTGGTGTGGCAACTCAGTGCTGAAGACGAGACATCGCCTCCCCGTGGCCACCGGTGATTTCTGTCTTTACGTTGAGACGGATTGGGATTATAGTTTCCTCACGAATTGCCATGGAGATGAACGATGATTTGAAGGATTTTATCGAGAAGACGGCTCATGGAACCGAGGGCGAAATGCCTTCTGGCGATTTTGACTTCTTAAAGGAGTTGGGTCTTACCGAGGATCAGATGAAGGCGTTGATAGCAAAACTCCCCCGCATCGCCAACGAGTTCATTCAAGGAGGTGCGCAGTATGCCGAGGAGGAAAGGCAACTCATCTCAATGTACGAACGCATCACGAAGCAGATCAGCGATCTCTTGATGCAGAACATTAATGCGTCGAGGAATTTCTTCCTGACGCTCGCGACACTCTCACTTACGTTGATCGGCGCGGTCATCTCCGTGCGGGCTGCCTACCCCACCTTCTTCAAGGGAACGATTGCGCTGGACTTCGGTATGGGGCTGCTGGCCGTCTGCATCATCGCGAGCGTGCTCTATCTCCTTAACCGCCTGTCCGTAGAGAATAACAATCTGACAAAATCGCTTGCGCTACAGCAATCGGGCATGGCCTCGCTCCTTAATCTCATGAGGAGTCACTTTCTTGAAATGAAGCCGTTCGAAGAGTACTTCGCCGCGAGGAAAGCGTTGATCGAGGAGAACAAGATTGCACTAACGGCGTTTGACAAGAAAGTGAAAAAACAGTCCAAGCTGATCACGCATGCCCCTGCCGTCATTGGTTATTCATTCCTTGTCGGGTTGGCGTTCATTGCGTTCGCCTTTCTGTTTTGAAAATGTCTGCTATTGCCCCCAGACAGGAGAGCTGGATGCCATCGAAAAGTGTATGGAGCACTTCGTGGTGGTCCCACCGAACCTAGACGTGTCGTAAAGCTACCACTCGTATTAGATATGTCGCGAGAACTATTGGCGCGATAATGATTAAACCAATAATCAGATTTGGGATATAGCCGAAAAACGTCCACGCGCCAAAAAGGATTATATAACTAATTCCGGCGTCCCAAAGAGCGACAAAGCTTCCGTTTTGGAAGCCGCTAATTTTATCTTCCTTCATGGCCATGTAAGCGAGCGGTCCCATCACCACCGCGAATCCGAAATAAAGGGAAAGAACAGGATGTAGCTGATTGTTTGCAATGTTAAAAACGATGAAACTATAAAGCAGTATCAACGCGTTTTGATAAACACTCGCGCACCAAAGAAGCGCATATACAATCGTCTTTTGCCTCTTTTCGGCAAGTTTCTTTGCGGCTGCCCGCAATCCATAAGCCGGAAGAAAAGCTAACAGAGAACACCACGGGACAATCAGAGCAAGCGCGAGACCTCCGATCACAATAGACCATTGCCCCATAAATAAGAGTGGAATAGCAGTGAATAGGGAAATGAATGCGCCGATGCCAAGTACCGCGCCCATGGGAGAACCCAGAAACTTCTTCATATAGATCGGGTATGAGTTTGTTTTTCGTAAAGCACAAGGCTCCAATATTACAATCATGATGACTCTACCAGCCCCAGAAGTCCAGAGTCTCTCGGATAACCTATCCGGGGGCTCTTTGTGCTCCTATGGATAATCTTTGCCTCATGCGGCAAGTTTCCCCTTCTTGAACGTCTTCTCGCTGCCGATATGCTTATCCACAGCCCTCATTGACGACATGCGCACGTTAGGTGTATCATTCCAATGTCATTAGGAAACCGCCACGCGTTAACCCGCCTGGCGGTTTTCATATTCCGAGTCCTTCCTATGCAATCTCCTTCTTGATGATGTCCCGCCACCTGGCCAAGTCTAGCATCGTGAGCGTCTTTGGATTCGCGGCAATCATTACACGGAGCTTCTTTGCGAACCTCGAACGCACATGCCCGGCGGGATCAGTCCACTTCTTAGCGTTGGACACGATCTTCACGGTCCCACCGCGCTGGATGATTGTTTCGATCAGATATCCAAAATCACCGTCGCCGCTAAAAATCATGAAGTCCGTATCTGCTCCGGCGAGTTCGAGGGCGTCCACGGTAAGCTCGACATCGCAATTTGCCTTTTTCCGGTACCCCATCGGCACCACCACTACTCCTTCTCGGCCGCATCCCGTGCACTTCGTTGGTATGGTCTTGTCGGGATTCTTATAGACGATGATCGTCTTGGCGCGGACCACGCAGCCGTCCTTGCTCAAGCTTTCGAACTCTTGAGCCATTTTCGTATCGCCTACCTCGATACCAGGGTAAAAGAATATGCCGTCACACTGCCACGTGTCATGTAGGTACTTACAGAGCTTGCCCCAGTCAACAACGTATCCCAAATTGTCCTGGGTCGTACTCGCGGTATTCGGCACATCAATGAAAGCATAGCGTTTCACCCGCTAATTAAAGCACTCGCGTAAAGTTTCGCAAGATCCGTGATGGCCCGCATATCTTGCCTCACGCGGCAAGTTTCTCCTCCTTGAGCGTCTTTATGTCCTTACTATACTTATCGAGAAGCGTCAGTGCCGTCTCGAATGGATCGATCGGGTTCGCCACGAACCACGCCATAAGTTTCTTCAGCAACGCTTCCAAAGTTCGAGGTCTGTCCCGATACGGGGAGCCGTATGAAAAAATGTTGCGATTTGCCACATCCAGAAACGGATCTGTCAGCGCCACTGCTATGTTTTTGTCAGTAACGGACCGGTTCGAGGTGATGATTTTGACCAAATCCCCTTTTTCGTCGGGCAATGACGTTTTGTACAGCAAATACGCGTCTCCCGCCAGTTCGAGGAATTTTGAGAGCCGGTCCAGAACTGCGCCGCGAGGCTGGTCGATTTTCTCCTGTAGTGTCTTCTGATCCATCAGGATAGTTGCTTTCCTGGCCTCGAAAGTCTCTTTGTCGATCAGGCGGTCGATGTAGGCATCAGTCAATCGTTCAAAGCGTTCCTGCAATTGGCTGAGTCGCATCCGGTTGGCGCTTGTCTCGGCTTCCCATTGTCTCGCGAGATCTTCACGCACTTCCTTAAGCTTTTCGAGAAGTATTGTCCGTTCAT
This sequence comes from Bryobacterales bacterium, assembly GCA_003132865.1. The sequence continues at coordinate 65,420 of PKYZ01000932.1, read as the reverse complement.
CTTCATTGAACCGAAGCGGCTCAAGAACTCCGGAGAAGACGGCATCGATCCCCTCTTCGCGGACACCGGTCGTTGGGCACCCCTTGGTGTGGCAGCGATAGTAGATGTGGCCCTTTTGGCGCTCTCCGATGAGGGAGTAGCCGCAAGCGCCGCATTTCAGAATGCGCCGGAATTGAAAATCATGCACATGCGTTTTCGTCATGGCCTTCCCCTGCAAAACAAGCCGCACGCGATCAAACAGAGACTTTGCAATCAGGGGTTCGTGGACACCCCGAAATGTCTCGCCGGTGCGAATCAGGTGAATGATGCCAATGTAGAAGGGGTTGTTCAGGATTGTGGACAATCCGGTTTTGGAGACTACTCCGCCGCGGCGGTTGCGAAGCCCGGATCGGTAAAGCTCTCCACAAAGGTCTTTGAGCGACCAGGAGCCGGAGGCATAAAGCTGAAAGGCTCGGCGAATGAGGGGCGCCTTAACGGGGTCCAACTCCTTGGGCTTGCCCNNACCGGGGCCGGCAACGGAAACAAACCCTGCTTGATCCGACCGTAAAATCCCTTCCGGCTTTCCTCCCGGAGATTGCGGATGTAATCAGCGGCGACCACCGCTTGGATGTCAGCCGACAACCGCCCGCCCCGAGACGCGAGATCCAGGCTTTCATTGACGAAGTGAACTTCGACGCCGCCATCCATCAGCTCGCCCAGGTCAGCCCAGTCCTTCATGTTCCGCGCGCTTCGGTCGATCTTGTGAATCATGACGCCACTGGCTTCGCCACTTCGGAGCAGCTTTAGCATCTCATTGAAGATGGGGCGCCCCCGCTTGGCAGCGGTTTCGCGCTCCTCGAACCATCGGGAGATTTCCAGTTGATGGTTTCCTGCATATCGCAAGATCGCGTCCCGCTGCTCTTGGAGCGATACGCCACGCTCGCCCTGCCGGGCGGTGGATACGCGAATATATCCGAAGTACGTCTTCATTTATCGTTTGGTGAATTGGTTCGTGGCTTTTCGTGATTCATCCTAGGATTTCGCCGCGAAACTGTCAAAGCTTCGAAACGCGCCCACGCGTCCGGGTCGAGTTCGAGCCGCTCAAAAACCCGAATCGCGAGTGCGACGTATTGTCTAAGGTTCTCATTCGCTTCCTCCAGTTCTGAGTCGCTGAGGTGCGGGTAGAGTTGGCGGAGAGTTTTCTCACGTTGTGGCTTGCCTGGGTTCGTCGTCATAGCGCCGAGGATGCCACACAAGCGCGCATTTCCAAGAGAGCAAAACTTGTCGCCACGGGCAATTTATCCCGTCTAGGAATTCCTGGTGGCCCGCCCTACCGTGAATGGCAATGCTTCAGATTTCCAACCTCCTCAACCAGGCGCTCGGGTACCACCGCGCGCTTCCCGATCGCATCCGGGACTACCTGAACGCCCGTGGCATTTCCAACCCCATGATCTACATGTATGTGCTCGGCTGGACCGGAAGCAAGATTTCGATCCCGATCACGAACCGTAATGGCGAGGTCGCCTTCTTCAAACTGCGCAAAGATCCCGATGATCCATCAGATGGTCCCAAGATGCTCACGTCGCCGGTCGGTTCGCATGCGGAGCTTTACGGCTGGGAACAAGTTCTCGCGAAGCCGGAAAGCGTCGTCGTCTGCGAAGGCGAGTTCGACCGGCTGGTGCTCGAAGCGCAAGGGTTCTCGGCGGTCACCTCCACCGCCGGTGCTGGAACGTTTCTCCGTGAGTGGGCGTCGTATTTTCGGGACATCCCGAATGTGTATCTTTGCTTCGACAACGATGAAGCCGGCCGGAATGGCGCCGCGCGTGTGACAGCGCTCATTCCCTACGCCCGTGGCGTCACCTGGCCGGTTGAGATCGGCGATGGCGGCGACGTGACGGATTTCTTCGTTCAACTGGGCAAGAATGCCGAGGATTTTCGCGCACTGCTCCAGGCGGCGCAGCCGTTGCCGGTCCGGCCGCAAGTGACCAAGAGTGCTCCGAGTCGCGGCGCCGACACGGAGATCGATCGGGTGAAATCTTCCGTGGCCATCGAAGACATTGTGGCTCGCTATCTTGAACTCACAGTGAGGGGACAGAATTACGTCGCGCGGTGCCCCTTCCATCAGGACCGGACGCCGTCGCTCGTCGTCTTTCCGGCCACCCAGACCTTCCACTGCTTCGGCTGTCGAGCTCATGGGGACGCTCTGACGTTCTTGATGAAGATAGAGAACCTGACGTTCCGGGAAGCCTTCCGGATCTTCCAGCAACTTTGATAACGCCCATGGAAAAAGACATCAAATCCGTGACTCACGAAGTGAAGAAGGAATCCACGATCCCTACGGTTTCGGCGGTGCTTGCGGACGGCTCGCTCGTTGAGATGCTTCACCGCCCCGAGGACCGTCGTACCGTTTTTTGCGTTTTCAAAGACGGCGAGTGCCGTTTCGAAGATCATCTGATCGAAGGCGGCCAACGCCTGGTGCCGTACTCGCCCAACAACAACCTGCTCCGGCACGAGGTGGTGCTCCTGCCGAGCGAGCCGGCGGAATACGAATCGGAGGAAGAACTGCTCGCCGCGGTTCGGGCATTCATCCACCGGTACGTGGACGTATCGCCCCTGTTTGAGAAGATCGCGAGCTTCTATGTCCTCTTCTCGTGGGTCTTCGATGATTTCAACGAACTGCCGTACCTCCGCGTGCGGGGCGATTTCGGCAGCGGCAAGACGCGGTTTCTCCTGACAGTCGGCTCGCTCTGCTACAAACCGATCTTCACGAGCGGTGCGTCCACCGTCTCGCCGATCTTCCGCATCCTCGACAGCTTCGGCGGAACGCTCATCGTGGACGAAGGAGACTTCCGTTTTTCCGATGAGAAAGCGGAGATCGTAAAGATTTTGAACAACGGCAACGCCCGCGGGTTCCCGGTGCTCCGGAGCGAATCCGTCCGCGGCCATGAGTTTGATCCCCGCGCCTACACCGTGTTCGGACCGAAGCTCGTCGGAACGCGCGCATTCTTCCAGGACCGGGCGCTCGAAAGCCGCTGCCTTACCGAACAGATGGGCACGCGGGATCTGCGTCCGGGCATCCCGCTGAGCTTCAAAGAGGAAGCGCGCCGGGAAGCGCGGGAAATCCGTAACAAGCTCCTGCTCTTCCGATTCCGACGCAAGGGCAGGCACGACGTGACTGCCGATCTCGCCGGCCAGGGCATCGAACCACGGCTCGCGCAAATTCTCTCGCCACTCCTCTCTGTGGTTTCTGACGAGGAGTCGCGAAACGAGATCCGCGAGCTTGCGCTGGAATACAACCGCGACCTGGTGGTGGAACGTGGGATGGATCTGGAAGGCTTGGTTCTGGAAGCGATCCAGACCATTCGGGAAAATTCGCTTCCGGAGGGTCTCAGCATCAAGGCCATCACGGAACTCATGGCGGACCGGCACGGCGACGACTTCGACCGCAAGGTCACTCCGCACTGGATCGGGCAGATTGTAAGGCGGAAACTCGGGCTCAAGACCGAACGGACGCGCGACGGGTACGTGGTTCCGCAAGCGGAAGAACCCAAGCTCGCGCGACTCTACGGGAAGTATGGCATCGAGAGTGGCGGCACAGAAGGTCGAGAAACAGAGATCACTGAGAATCCACCGCCGTTGTGAACTTTGTGAACTTTGTGAACTCTGTGAACTCTGCGTGGAGGGTCAGGCTATGGCGTATGGCGTATAACGCAAGACAGACGTAATGCGGTCCCCGAGGGCCGGACCCGCTACCGGTATGCCGTTCAAAGTTCACAATGTTCACAAAGTTCACGGGCCGGGCTGCGCTCACCGCCCGCCGGTAGGGGCAGACGCACTAACAACGCGTTCAAGCGGGGCGGCGACGTGTTTTTCTTATACTTATATATAGAGGAAACCCTCGTCCTGCGCATCGGGATGCACTATTAAACTTGCCGGCAGCGGCAAGTTTTGCGTCCTTGGCCGACCGTGCCGTGGTCAGTAGGATGAGGCCAAAATTCACCTTTATCTCCTCCGTGGCAAACCAACCTTTACGGAACTATCTGCGCACATATCGCCGCCGTTGCGGTCTCTCGCAGGATGAGATCGCCCAACTCCTGGGAACGTCGTCCGGCACGAAGGTATCCCGCTATGAAAATTTCGCGCGGTTGCCCTCGGTAGCCGGCATTTTTAGATATGAAATCATTTTCAATCAGCCCGCCAGCAAACTTTTCGCCGGCGCTTACGATGCGGCCCACAAGACCGTCCGGGCGCGGGCGAAGCGACTCGCAAAGACACTCGCCGCCCAAGCGGGAAACCGTCAGACGGCACGGAAGTTAGCCCTTCTGAACGCTATCGTCGATTCCAAATCAGGTGCAACCGGACACCATTGATCATGCAACGAGATACCGACATGCGGGTGCTGGCCGTCGATCCCTTCAGTCGGGGCGTAGGCTTTGCGGTGCTCGAAGGTCCGGAGCATCTCATCGACTGGGGGCTGAAAACGACCGGGCGGGCGGATAACGAAAAGGCCATCCGCGCGACCCTGGCGCTCATCGCCCGATTCCAGCCGGACGTTCTCGCCGTCGAAGATTCGGACGCGGCCGGCTCGCGCCGAGGCGGTCGCGTGCAGCAGTTGCTCGACCGGATCGTTTCCGCCAAATCACCGCGCCTCCCGGTGCGCCTCGTGAACCGAAGTCAGCTCAGCGCCATCGGACCGCTGCCGCAGGCAAGCACAAAATACGGAAGAGCACGTCTCCTGGTGGAGTGTTTTCCCGAGCTGCAGCCGTCCCTACCGCGTTTTCGGAAACCCTATATGAGCGAGGACGCCCGGATGGCGATCTTCGACGCCGTCAGTTTCGCCGTTGCCTGCTTCCCGCAACGTGAACCGAAACCGGCAGATCAACCCCCTGCGTGACCAACCCACACACCAAGCGCACTTTGACAATTTTTTCTGGACCTGGAGGCGGTGGACTATAAATATCCATCGCGATGGGCCGAACGGTAGGCAGGAGGATGTATTGTATGTTTCCGAAAAAAGAATTCGATCCATCGGCGGTTGCCTTCGAACTCGGCGACGCAGCCGTGAACCGGGCGGTTGAAAATCTGGAGTGCGTCTGCGGCGTCGAGAAGCGCCGGCGCGAGCTCCTGAACGCCCCGGATATCAAGAGTCTCGGCGCGGAGCTCGCGCTCCGGACCGAGGAGCACGATGAACTGACGGATCAGATCCGCAGAACGCCACGGCGGAGTCTCTTGCCGCAGCGGTCCCGGCTGTGGTACGTGATGATCGCGCTCATGCTGGGAATCGCCGGATTCTCGTTCGCGCACCTGGCCCTCACGCCGTTCGGTCTCGGATGGGAGACGTGCCTGTATTCGCTCGCGGTCGCGACCGTGTGCGCCGTGGCCACGGACGAAGTGCTTGAACAATGCGGCTGGGAGAAGCTGGTCACGGGAGCTGCCGCCGTGAGCTTCGTGGCAGGCCTCGGCGGACTCCTCATTATGGCTTTCGTCCGCGGCGACATCCTGCTCTTGTATCTCAAGAACACGCTGTCTGCCGGAGTCGCGGATGCGTCGCCCTTCGGCGGTATTGATGCCATCCGCTTTTATGAAGCCGCCGCCGGAAAACTGCGGCTGTTCTTCGCGTTACTTGCGGTCGCGATGGAACTCTCGACCGGCCTCGCGATCTACAAGGCGCGGCGGATCGGTCCCCGGCTGCCGGACGTGCTGGCGATCCTGGAGGCGCGGCTACGGCTCGTGGAGACGGAGATGATCACGTTGCTCCACCGCATCGAATTTTTGAAGCGGGAACCGGATATCTTTGAGAGCCAGTTCACCCGCGACTTCTACCTCGGGCTGATCCAGGGCGCCGCGCGCCGGACCTCGAAGCACGTGGGTCCATTCCTTGGCGCGTTGGTCTGCGTGGCGCTTCTGGCTCCCACGCTCACCGCCCAGCGCATCGACGCCGTCGTCGGCCTCGACCTGAGTCTCAGCTCGGCCGCGAAGAACTACGACGGCAACCTGGAGTACGCGAAGAACGTGGACGGCGCGGCGCGGTTCGCCCTTGGGCTTCCTGCCGGCGCGCGCGTCCGGGTCCTCGGCATCACCGATCAGAGCTTTTCCCGGCCGCTCGTCCTGCTCTCGGGGGAGATTCCGGAAGACCGTGGCCCCTTGGCATTTGTCGATCGCATCGAAGTCGCCCGAAGGCGGCTCGCCGCAGCGATGCGCGACCTCGGACGGACCGCGCCGCCGAAATATCCGCAAACCGACGTGATCGGATTTCTCATCGTTGCGGGAGACTTGCTCCATTCGGAACCCAGGGGCCGCAAGGTGCTCGTGATCTTCTCGGACATGCGCCACTCGGCGCCGCCGCCGAACATCGAGTCCCCCCGGCTCGTTTCCGTCGCCGGGGCGCTGCGGGCGGTCGAAGCGCGGCAGCAAATCGCCGATCTCCGGGCCGTCGATGTTTACGTGTACGGGGTTCACGCCGCAGGGAAAGACATCCCGTACTGGCAGAGCCTCCGCGCCTTCTGGGAAGAGTACTTCTCAAAGGCCGGCGCAACTCTCAAGTGCTTTTCCATGATGCGCGAGGTTCCATCCCATGTGGGACGGCTCTCCGCACGTGGGCCGGAGATGAATGGATACTCGACAAACTGATGCAATTCTCTGAAATCCTGTTAATCTATGGTATGTATTAGCGCACGTTTAGCGCGAGCCGTCCCGCCTACGGCGGTTCTCCAGCGCGCCGATCTCTGACGGAGGTGAAATATGAGCCGATCATTGTTTCTTGCTGCCATGGCATCCGTCCTGCTGTTGTTCGGGTGCAGTTCCCGATCTAAAGAGTTGAAAAACGCCGAAACCTACATCCAGGTGAACGAATTGGATAAGGCAAAGGAGCTTTTGGACCTGGAGATTCAGGCCAATCCCAAGAGCGTCGAAGCCTATGTGATGTTGGCGAAGGTCTATCTGCTTGCCGGCGATCCGGCAGACGCGCACGCAGCATTCGATAAGGCGCTGCTCCTGGACCCCAGCACGAAGAGTGAAGTTTCAAAAACGTATTTCGAGGCCGCGCAGGGTCTCGCCGAAAAGAAAGGCGATCAAGCAACGCCGCTGATCTTCGCTTATCTTCAGGAAGCGGCAACGCTCGATCCGGACCTGAAAGGGAAGATCGTTGACTGGGCCGTGAAGCGCGCCACCGCGCAAAGTGCGGCGGACAAGACCATTGCGCCCATCGGCCTTCTCCAGGCGGCTGCGAAGGTTGCGCCAGAATCGAGAGATCGGATCGCCGGAGCGTTGCTTGATATTGCGAAGACCTACCTTGATAAGCACTTCTTGCACGAGGCCGCGGCGTATGCCATGGAGGCGGGGCAACAAAGCGCCTCTAAGCTGGACGATGCGAGCGGCCTGTTGCGAAGCGCCTGTACTCTCTTGTCGGCCGACGATCGCGAGTACGCCCGAGAGTGCCTTCTGAAAGCAGTGCAGTGGAAGCCCGCGCTCGCGAATGATGATGATGTCTATTGGCTCACGCACGTCGGTCTCGTGACCGACAGAGGTTCCGGCGCAACTGAATATCTCACGAAGTTTCCAAATGGCAAGCATACGGCTGATGCAAAGGCGGCAATCGCCGCTGCGGCACTCGAAGCGGAACAGGCCGTCAAAACGAGGGCCGAGCTCGCCTTTGAAAACCGCGAATGTGATGGCGTGGCCGATGGCCAACCAGGTTCGGTTTATCGGGATCTCTCCCAACAGAAAATTGATCGGTTCACCGTGGACTTACGCCCCGGATGTTTCTCCGGCTACATTCTGATTCCGCTTTCGTGGGAATACTACCGAATGGAGGCGACGGGTTCGCCGCAGAACTGGTGGCTCGCATATCAATGGTACCAGAGCAAGAATTCCGGCAGCGGGCAGAATCCCCCGCTTCACGCCGCCCAACTCACGACCATGCGCCACGGTTCCCACAAGATTCGCGTGCAGGGTCACGGCCAGCTCGCTTTCTACCCGATTCCGTAAATCCAACGATTTTCGGGTCCGGGATCTGATACGCATGGAGGTTCGCACCGAATGGGTACTGTCCTAAGGTCGCGTGAAGGAAATTTTTCGCCCGTCCGTCCCCCTGCTATCGTGGGGGGTATGCCAAACGTGAACCGCCAAGGCCTGGAAGCACTCCGCAACATGGTTGCCCAAGCGCACTTGATCGCTTCCGTGATATGGATCATATTCTTCGTAGGACTCGCATGCATCCTGCCAATATACGGGCAGAAACAAAGCGCCCCACCCGAGAACCAAAAAGAGAACGCCAAAAAACCACCTAAGTCTACGACCTCGCCGCCCCAGCCTTGCGCAAGCGTAATAAACGAGTATCATTCCGATAACAATACAGATCGGCCCGAAGAGCATTCGAAGAGCTACTTCGCGCGCCTGTTTTCTCCTGAGAATCTTCCAAATGTCGGCCTATTCGGCATTGGCATCATCGCAAGTATTATCGCGATATGCACGCTCATTCCGATACGGGACCAAGCGCGTGCTGCTTTCCTCAGCGCTCAGGCCGTAATCGACACCGAGCGCCCGTGGTTCGTGGCTTCGATAGAGAGGCAATCTGAAGACGGAAATAATTGGAGAGTGCGCATAACTAACAAGGGAAGAACCCCAGGACACCTGGCCCACATATCGGCTGAACATCTCTTGGTACCCGGTCCCGAGACTTTCCCTCTACCACCGAAATATAGCGGCACAGCGTGGATACCGGAGACTAGGTTCTTCGCTGCTGATGATGCCTTCTCGGTGCGCGAATGGATGTCCGAATGGTTCGATCCAAAAACCATATGGGAGAACATAAGTCAGACCAAGATTGACTTCTTCGTTGTGTACGGCAGAGTGCGGTATAGGGACACCCTCACCGGATGGAAGGATAGCGAAATCATGCACGAAACCAGATGGTGCTATCTTTATCGGCCACCCTTGGGAGATTTCGTGCCGAGCGGCCCAGCCGAGTACAACGGATACCGAGAACATCACGCCGCAGAACAGAAAGCACCAAAACCAATGGAGGGATGGTGGGAGCGTTTTCGCTTCACGCGACCTTAGGTACCACCGAATGCTCCTACCGTGCCTCACGCGCGGTACAATTAGTTGTCGCGACAGCTCAATTATTCTCCGTTTTTTTCGGCATTATTCTACTTGCAAGGAGTTATCGCGATGGCAGATGCGAGCCCGGAAAACGCGCGAGCGCACTGGGCGAAGCTGTGCGAAGGCCTCCAGGCTTCCCCGCTGGAATTCTACAAACAGGTGGAAGCCGCGGTCGGGAATCGTTCGATTCCGGATACGGTGATTGAGCGGGTTGAGTACCGCGAGGGCGGCGCCTTGTCCGGCGTGCGCCAGTATTTGCGCGTTCGTCGGCACAAAGAAGTGTTCGATGTTTGCGGCGCTCCGTTCGCGAATGGGTTCTTTTTCTCCTGGTGGTTCGCGGACTTGAAGCCGTCGCTCCCGTCAATCATTACGATCCTTATCGTGTTCGCGTACCTCGCTATCCTCGGCTGGTTTGTCCAGAATGTCGGGATGTTCGCCGGGCCGGCGCTCCTGATACTCCTCGTGCCTCTCATCCTGTTCTTCATGAGCCGCATGGGCAAACAAGACGCCGACGATTTCATTTTGCAGTTGCCCCTCCTCGGGTGGCTCTACGAGCGGTTCTTCCATCCGATGACATATTACCGGATCGACACGTCACAGATGTTCCAGCAGTCCGTACAGAACGCGGTAATGGAGGTCGTGAATCAGATAACGGCCGGCGGCGGCCTCCGCGCCCTCACAGAACTGGAACAGAAGCCCATCATGCGCGATTTCTGGAAGAAGTGAGGCAACGGTGTCACCGCCGCGAAAACGCGCGCCGATCACCGCTTATGAAGCCCTGACCGAGCAGTTCTACGCCTGGGAGAAGCGCGGGCGCGGGTGGGCTATCGGGGACTATCCGGTGGCGCTCGAACCACCATTCCGTCCTTTCTACGGTCATTACATCGCGGCTGAATCTATCCTTGACGACGCGCGGCGGCCCAGTTTTTTCGGCGGGATCTTTGAACGGTTTCGCGGCGAAACCGGCGCGGGAACCGGAAGCGACGACCTGATGATTGCAGATCCGGATGAGCCGGAACCGGAGCCGTTCGAATCCGAGGCCGACCTTGTCGAAATCCAGATCGCCCTTCCGCCCGACATCAAGGTTTCGAAGGATGTCGCTGAGCAGTTTGTCATGAGCCTGGGGCAGGTGTCGCGCCCAGCAGGGTTTGAGATCGTTGGTACCAAGGACGCCGTCGTCATGCAGATTGCCTGCGGCGAGCCTGACCGGCGCCAGGTTCGCGAGCAACTGCACGCGTATTTTCCGGACGCGCTGCTTGCGGAACGCAACGGTTACGTCCGGGGTCTCTGGGATGAAACCGGCGCTGCCGCGGCAGTCGTCGTCGAATTCGGATTGTCGAACGAGTTCATGCGTCCGCTCCGGTGCTTTGACCGTTTTGAACCCGACCCGTTGGCGGGTCTCATCGGCGCCATGGGGGAACTCAGCCAGGGAGAAGCCGCGGTCTTCCAAGTGCTCTTTGTTCCGACGCGGCATCCCTGGCCGGAGAACATCCTACGCGCGGTAACTGACGATGACGGGAAGGCATTTTTTGCGGACGATCCTGCAATGCTGTCTTTGGCCGGGCAGAAGATCGCGCGTCCCCTCTTTGCGGCCGTGATTCGCGTGGCCGCAGAGAGCGCGCGCGGAGACCGCGCATGGCGCATCGCACAAGGGATCGGGAAGGCGCTCCGGCCGTTTGCCGATCCAAAGAGCAACGAGCTAATCCCTCTCACAAACGACGGATATGACGACCGCGAGCATACCGCTGATGTCGTCCTCCGGCAGAGCCGCCGCACGGGCATGCTTCTCAACAGCGATGAGTTGGTTTCCTTTGTGCACCTGCCCTCGCCCACGGTGCGCGCGGAGAAGTTGAAGCGCCAGGACAAAAGGACGAAGGCTCTACCCGCGCTTGCCTTAGGGCACGCGCTGATTCTGGGCGAGAATACGCACGGCGGGAAGACGGTGCGGGTGACGCAGAGTTCCGAGCACCGGCTCCGGCATACCTATGTGGTCGGGGCATCGGGGACCGGCAAATCGACGCTGCTCCTGGATATGATCACCCAGGACATCTCGCATGGAGAAGGGATCGCCGTGCTCGATCCGCACGGGGATCTCATCGATCAGGTGGTGGGGCATATTCCCGAAGAGCGCGCCCGTGATGTCGTCCTCTTCGATCCCTCCGATGAAGCGTATCCGGTGGGCTTCAATATCCTCTCGGCGCATTCCGAGCTTGAGCGGAATTTGCTCGCCTCCGATCTTGTGGCCGTTTTCAAGCGCCTCTCGACGAGCTGGGGCGACCAGATGACCGCCGTCTTCGGGAACGCCATCCTCGCATTCCTCGAAAGCGATGAGGGAGGGACCTTGGCCGATCTCCGGCGTTTTCTCGTCGAGACCGATTTCCGAAAGAGCTTTCTCCAGACGGTGCGCGATGCGGAGGTCGTGTATTACTGGGAGAAGGAATTCCCGCTCCTGACCGGCAAACCCCACGCGCCGATCCTCACGCGGCTCGATACCTTCCTGCGCCCCAAGGTCGTCCGGCACATGGTCTCGCAGAAGCGCAATCTCGACTTCCGGGCCATCATGGACGGGCGACAGATCTTCCTGGCCAAGCTTTCCCAGGGCTTGATCGGAGAGGAAAACTCCCATCTCCTCGGAGCGCTCCTGGTATCGAAGCTCAACCAGATGGCCTTGAGCCGCCAGGACATCCACGCAAGCGAGCGCAAGCCGTTCTATGTGTACATCGACGAATTCCACAATTTCGTGACGCCGTCCATGGCGGCGATCCTGTCGGGCGCCCGCAAGTTCAGCATGGGTCTGATCATCGCGCACCAGGAGCTTCAGCAGCTTGCGAGTCGGGAAAGTGATATCGCGAGCGCCGTGATCTCTAATCCCTACACGCGGATCTGCTTCCGTCTCGGCGATTTCGACGCGAAGAAGCTGGCCGAGGGCTTTTCATCCTTCAACGCAAAAGATCTCCAGAATCTTGGGATCGGGGAAGCCATCTGCCGGATCGAGCGCTCCGAGTACGACTTCAACCTGAGGACGCTGCCGCTACCTCCGGTCGAGCCGGAACTCGCCCGGCGGCGCGCGGAGTTGATCGTCGCATCCTCGCGCGACCTTTATGCGACGCGGCGCGAAGATGTGGAGGCGCTCCTCTCCGCTCATCGGGCGGAGGCGGGCGCGCCTCCAGCCGAACGGACGGCACGCAAGCGACCCGAACGCGCCGAGCCGGCGCCGGAACCGGTGCGGGAAAAGCAGTTAACGGGCGAGCCGCTCCCCGAAACGACTCCCACGGTACCGGTCGCGGGCCGGGGCGGCGAGCATCACAAATACCTCCAGCAGCTCGTGAAGCGTTGGGCGGAAGGCCGCGGCTATGAGGTAACCATTGAGAAACCGATCCTTGACGGTTTGGGATGGGTGGACGTTGCTTTGCAGAAGGGCGAGCGCTCGATTGCGTGCGAGATTTCCGTAAGCACGGCGGCGGATCATGAGCTCGGGAACGTCCAAAAGTGCCTGGCCGCCGGATTCAGCGAGGTGATCCTGATCTCCTCTGAAAAATCGCAGCTCACGGCCGTGAAACACGCGGCGATAGCGGCGCTTAGCCCGCAGCAGTACAAACTGGTAAAGTTCCTGACGCCCGAGCAGGTGTTCTCCTATATCGAATCGCTCGAAGCTACGGCCGGGGGCAGGGCGGGAACGGTCGATCCGAATGAGCTCATGACGGCAAAGGAGGTTGAGGAACTGCTTCGGATCGACGTGAAAACGATCTACAGCTACGTGAAGCGCGGCCTTCTGCCCTATGTGAAGATCCAGTCAAACGTCCGGTTTCTTCGGCCCGCGATTTTGCAATGGATGGAGGAACGCCAGTTCAAGCCGGGCACTCGGGGGCCGCGGAAATGAGCCGTGAGGGAACAGACAGTACGACAGACAGTATTTGGTATACTCGGATCGTGCGACATTCAGAGGCTATGGGAAAGCGGAAAAGACGGGCTTCTCAGGCTGGCGTACTGTCTGTTTTACTGTCTGTTTTCGGGTCCGAACAGGGGGTATTGCAGAGACAGTATAGACTGGATAGACAGAGTCTTAGGAATGTAAGCGTAGTGGAATGAGCTAAATGCAGCAATAGCCGAAGGGCGGGAGTAATTCAGTGGTAGAATGCCAGCTTCCCAAGCTGGACGTCGCGGGTTCGAGTCCCGTCTCCCGCTCCATCTTTTCAATGACTTGGAAACTTCCGAAATTCACGCGTTACTCCGTTTACTCCGTTTTCTCTCCGGCGACCGGCTAGACGACTGCGTTCCCGGCCGCTCACCCCTCCCCTGAATCGCGGGTTTCATTATTGAATCACCTCGGATTCGAGGCGCTTCACCGCTTCGATCTTCTGTTGAAGATCGCTCACTGAATAAACTTCAAGGCTCACACCCAGGCCGTGTCCTCTCTGGTCGGCTGCGACCTTGTCATCGATCGACGCCTTCCGAGACAGGCTGGCGTTGCTCCGCCGGAGCACCTGGAACGTTGCCCATTCCAGGCCAACGGTTTTCAACCTCGGCAGCATCCCCCTGTTCCAGACATTGTCCCGGCGCAATGGTGTGCCCCGCTCAGTCGGAAACAAGAGCGCCTTCGGGTCCGCATCGCTTAGAGTTGCCCGCCACAGCCCGAGCTCGATCAACGTCCCCGGCGATAGGCCCACGACACGCGATGTGCGCTTGCCCCTTCGCCCTTTGGGCGTATCGATGTTCCCCTTGTAGACGCGCTGATCGACGAGAATCGAATCCTTCGAGATATTGCCGAGTCGGATCGCGAGAATCTCGCCTGGCCGCATTCCGTCGAAGACGGCCATCCTGAAGATCAGGCGTTCGCGGGCCTCCAGCACTGTCAAAGCCTGCCGGATCTGCGCCGGGGTCATCACCCTTCTGTCCGCATCAGGCTTGCATGGCGGCGTGAACAGTGCCGCCGCCGGGTTCGTTTCGACCAGCCCATCGCTCAGAGCAGTCTTGAAAATTGCGTTCAAGTCCCAGCGGAGGTGGTCCACAATGCTGTGTGACAGGCACTTCGCCTTGCCGTCCAGAAAGAGTTGCATCTGGTCCCGCGTGATGCGGTGCAGCAACTCCGTCCCAAACGGCGGCGTCAAATGATAAACCATCCTGGGTTCAGTCGTCATTCGAGTTGACTCTTTCCACTTCCGCCGGCACAGTGGAAGGAACACCTCGGTTAAATACACTCCAAAGGTGTACACCGGTTTTTGGCTGTGACCTGCCTTGTCGTTCATCGGCTTGAGAATCACCGCCATCAGCGCTTCGGCTTCGCCCTTCGGCATGTCGGCGCACCGCCCAAGCACCTTCGACTTTTTTTGCCCGCCTTCCCACCATTGGGCCACCCAAACCTTGTGGCAGCCGTGTTTGCGAGGACGGACGCTTCCTTTTTGAAATCGGTTTCGACGCATGAAAAGCTCTCTTTCTTGCGCCCAAAACGTTGCATTCTGACATGATGCAATACTAACTCGTTTTGTGCGCCTCCATCCACTGGTCGAGCCATTCCTTGCGAACTACTTTGCGGCGGCCCATACGGAGATGGGCCAGTTTCGGGACCCCGCGGACCCTCCCCACGAGAACGTTTTGCACGTGGCCTTTCGAACAGCGCAGGATTTCGGCCACCTCTTTGATGGTCAGGATGTTCGATGTGTTCTCCATGTGCCCCTCTGCTCTGCACGCCCCGACGGGGGCGCGTTGTGACGCATCCGCGTTCAACATTTTGCCCGCGAGCGGATGACAGGATCAGCCGCACGGTTTCATCGGCATTCTAGGGGCGCTCCCGCGTTCAAGAACCTGTTCGGCCTCGTCGGCTTCGGCGCGTCTGATGCGGCCACCGGGAGCCGCGCAGTTCGGCATTCTAGGGGCGCTTTTTTCACAGCCGTCTGTTGGAAACCGAGTTTTCCTCGGCAACCCAGGGGCGCATTGGATGCTGTTGTTCGGCATTCTGGGGGCGCAACGTCGGCATTCTAGGGGCATATAATCCTGTATGCCCTGTACAGAACCAGTAGTAGGGGGATCCAATGTTGTGAATCTGTGGATTTCTCCTGAAGGCGCAACCGCAGCGCACCTTCGCGGAGAAAGGAGTCCTTGTTTCTAGCCCGACTCGTGTACCGATAATTCACGATGTGTCCCGTTTTCCGGGGCAGCCAAGCAATGTTAGGTTAGGTGGCGATGCGGAACAGCCGTCCATGGGGAGGGCCGGCCGGTCTCCGTGCCTCATACCATCGGCTACGGAACGATCCGCTCGCTTCACCAGCCCGAACGGTTCACTGGTGGGGATTTCACGACAGGAATCCGGCGCGACAACACAGCCGTCAGGTTCCGCTTGCGCGTCATACGTGGAGTTGCCGCCATTGGGACGGTTACGGTCGCCAGGCCGACTTATCGTTCCCTATTGGCCAGATCGGCCAACGCAACTGCCCGGCAAGCAGCGGCGCCGCGCTCATGGAAGCTGTTCGCCTGCCTACCCGGCAGGTGCCTAAGATTGCGAAGGGCAGCAGCGGTAACCGGAGCTTCTTTCGTGCGAGCGGAGCAAGGTTCACGTCGATGGCAGCGAGGATCAATGCAAATCCGCGCGGGGACATCATGGAGGGGCGATTCCGCGTGGGCTGGCCCCGTCCGTGGCCGTTCCGAAAGGCGTTTAACTACTCTAGCCAACTGGAAAAATTGTTATAGCCGTCCTCGGCCACCCAGTCATACGTTGGAAACAATCGGCCGAAATGAAATTCGTTGCCGCAATACTTCTGGGCAATGCCGTCGGTCCGGTAAGATGCGCAACCGTCCAGTTCGGTGTACTCTATCCATTTTCCTTCAATTTTGTCGTGAAGGGTTGCCGTGAGTCCGCTGTTCGTGAATGTCACTCCAAGATAATGAAGCGGGTTGGGGCCCAGAGGCTTCGTTTTCCTGTTTTTCCCGGTAATCGAGTTGATGTGAACCGCGAGAATGGAATTGCCCCGCTTGAAGCTGCGCATGATCTCGTAAGAAACCCATCGCCGATTGAAGGTGTGCGATCCGATCAAGACGCAGGTTGTAGAGGTACCTTCGATTCCGGAGTTGATGAGCCTCTTGATGGCGATATCGCCGTGTTTCTTGGCGTCCTCCCAGAGCGAGGCATCGAAGAAGCCAGCCGCTTCACGATGCGGCTTTGTCATCCAGTGGTTGCGAACGACGTTTGCGCGGAAGTCACAAACATCCTGATAGTGAAATGCGAAATATATCCGCTTCGCCATTAGTTCTTCGGAACGAGGAAGACGCCGCGGCCTCGGGCGGCATTTTCCAGCAGTACCTGGTGGTTGTCATCTCCGACGCAATCGAATCCGAGCTTAGTGCGGCCGCCAAGGCTACTCAGCTTCTCCACCGGCGGGTAAAGACCGAGATACTCCTGGCCCTTGAATTCGCTGTCGTCACTGGTTACGAGCGGAAGTACCCAGACCTGTTGCGGCTTGATGCCGTCGAAATAGCCCAGCTCCCAGGGCATCCACACGGAGTTCGACGAATTCGGGGAGTGGGCGTAGACGAGCGAGGAACACGCTTTCATGCGCTCCCTCAATACTGCCGCCGTCTTCACGGTAACCTTGCCGCGATCCAGCGTCGGGTCGTCGATCCAATCGACATAGACGCGGAGATTCAAAGCTTCGATCATCCTCTTCACGCCGTAAATCGCATCGGCGTCGTCAAAGGAATGAGATAAGAAGATGTCATAGCTGAGGGCGGCATCGAAGGCCCGCGCCTGCTCGGACAATATTCCCCGCGCGCTCTTCTGAAGGGGCACGGCGGCTCGTCCCACCGAGCGCGCCTCGTCCATCCTGATATATGCCATCGCATTTGCTCCTGTTCGGTTACGCTCTACTTCACAAAATGCACGTGTTGAAATCCTTATAGCCTTCGCCGGACAAACCGCCGAATACCGGCAGCCAGTGAGAAAGCTGGATGTGTTTGCCTCGGTTCATCGGCGGCTGAAAATGCAAAAGAGACCCGCTTGGCCATAGTCATGCCTTCTGCAGGTGTTGTACAAGGCGCTGAAGGATCGCCACCAGTTCATCGCCGGTTTTGGTCGTATCGCCCAGGCTTCCGAAATCGGCCGTGAATTCCGGAGATGCCGCCGGATAGAACTTGGTGAGATCCCGGTTTATCGCTTCCCATAGCTCGCGCGCCATGAAGCCCGTGGCGCCGACCGGAAGAGGATAGGCGCCGCGCTCGACACACAGGTCGAATTCCTCCCGCATGCCGTTGGACGGTATAATCCCCCCGCTGGCAGGGTCGCGCTTGTTGCCGAAGAGGAAAACAGCGATGCCGGCGTAATCGAGCATCGCTTTGCGGTAATTTGTCCACTGCTCCGAAAGGGTGCCCGTGCCAGTCGCCGCCTGCGGAAAGGGCCGCATGACGAGATCCTCATCGGAGATTGTCTTTCCGGCCTCATTTAGATAGGCAAGCGCTCCGTTGATCACCGCTCCCCCGACGCCCACGCCGAAGCCCGTGATCAGCCGGGTCTTTTTCGAGGCGAGCTGGTGGCTGAGCTTGTGTATGAACGCCTCCGCATCGGTTCGCGACCAGGTCCCGTATTCCTCGGCCGCCCCCGAGATGAAGACGGATGAGCGCCGGTAGTTCGCGGCAATCCGGGCGAGAAGTTCGGTGATTTCGGAGTATTCATCGACGAGGACGGTGTAGACGCTGAACCGTTTGAGATCGCGGATGAAGTAATCCTGCTTCAGCTGGCGGTACTTGAATTCGTCGTCGGTCTCGCTGGCAGCCTTCGATACCTTCTTCTGAATGCAGTAGTGGTGCCGCTGATGCTTCTCATACTGGACCCGCACGCGGCTAAGGATGAAGTCAATGTTCGGGTCGGTAAAGCTGAATCCGATGAACACGAAGGTCTTCTCCACGAGATCGCCTCGCAGGGCGGAGACGAAGGCAGACATCTCCAGAGGATAGGCTTCGTATTGATCTTTGCTGATGATGGCGTCAGCGGGATGATCGATATCCCCATGCATCTTGTAAACAACGACATCCCGGTCGGGCCTGGTGACGGAGAGCTGTTTCAGCGTGTACTTTACGTCGGGAACCTTCTTGGCGTCTTCCAGCGCTCTCTCGATCAGCTTGTCGTAATTGGTCGTCCAGTAAGTAAGGATCGGAAGGCCAGCGAGGATCCGGTGGGCGGGGGTCGGCGACCTTACCGTGGCGAAGTGATTCAGAATGGTTTGCGTGAGGTGCGTTCTGTTGCCGCCCGCCTGGTTGCAGTGATATTGCGCTATCGTCACCAGGTCGTGCTCCTTCTCCGGGTCCAGGCCGAGATCGCGGACGATCTCGGATAGCAGGCCCTTCCAGTCCACGTAGCCCGAACCCATGGAGAGGCCTGCACCGACAAAGACGGCCGCGTTCTTGTTGTGCAGCTCCCTTGTGTATTCACGAATAAACGTCGCGGCGGGAATAGCTTCTGTACTCATCCTATTGAACTCCCTGTCTCACTGTCTGCGGGATTACGATTCCGAGGGCATTAAGGTCCCTTTGGAGCTGTAGTGCGCCTTTCAAGGCTGCGGAGTGACACCGCCTGAATTTGTCCCCGCTTGAACAAAAGCAGGGGCCATGGCCTTTTATATAGGGTTTCTGCCGCAGCGCGGAGCGTATCAAAGGCCACTTAGAATCCTGTGAAAGCAATCGGAGGCATTCTTCTGCATGATTCTGATCCCGAATCTTCGCATAGGCCTCCAGGATGCCGGTAGCGCCGTGGGCGTACTCCGCCCATGGCCAGCGACCATATGACGAAAAATAGACTTGTCCGTAGAGAAAGGGAATTACGAGCTGTTCCAGGAAGACACGGAACTGCAGCTCTGGCTGTAGAAACTCGTCCTCTTCCAATGGGCTGCAAAGGCAGGCACTCTTATCTACCGAATTGAAGTGTCGATTAGCGGCCGGCCCTATCTCATCGGCATAGAGAGCTGGCAATCGGGAGGTCGAGCGGTCGGCTCTCGGTTCGATGCGTACCTTGAAGGTGCCTGACAGGATCACGGCATCGGTCGACGTGGCGGTGGCATCCCCTTCAATTGAAAAGAACTGGTTGATTTTGGCGTCGTACCCTGCTTTGAACTGGATTGACCCGCTGAGAATCTCGCCCGCTACGGTCAGTCCGGGGTGCTTCTCGCGAAGCCACTCTTCATCGCCGGGTTGCAGCATGGTCGGGGCACCAGGGCGATCGGGGAGTAAATCCGACCGCTGCCGGCGCCGAGCCGTACGACTTGTTGACTTTGGTGGATTCCTCGAGCCGTGCGATCTTGTCGCCATTTTTATACTCCGCCCGTATGTCGGCGGCCTCGTCCGCCCATTTGCCGAGATTGTTTCTGCCGTCATCGGTCAGCCAGTCGTAGGTTTTGCATACGGATGAGAGCAGGATGCCGTCTGGCAGCTTGAAATCTTCGAAGGGGTTGCGGCCGGCGAGATCGATCTTCTGGTTGTGGTCCTTGATATTGTGAATGCGCATGCCGACCAGCCCGTTCCCCCGATTCCAGCTCGTGAGTATTTCGTGCTGAACCCACTCGCGCGAGGCCGTTTCGGCGCCGATCAGAACGACCGTTACGCTTGTGTTCTTAAGTTGTTCTTCGATCCAGTTCTGGATGGCCGCGTCACCTTTTTTCTTGATGGATTCCCACTCTGCCGAGTCAATGAAGCCAGTCCGGTCCTCAGCGGAGACGACATTCGAGTTTCGGACCTGGCCGGCGCGCCACGCGTCGCGTTCGTAGTGGAAGCTGAAGAATATTCTTCGGGCCATAAAGGCTCCTTTCAGAGGATGTCTGTGGTTTGCTGTAGCTTGGCGAGCGCTAACGGGAAGCGGCCCGCTGAATTCCAGCCATCCAATTGCCACTCTAAATCGGCAGGCCGACTTTCAGCTACGGCGGCGGTGTGGCGGAAACTTTGAGGAGTTTCCTTCAGACTTTTGGGCGGGCGGGCCGGAAATCCTTCCAAGCTCTTCTACGAGTGTCGAGATTGCATGGTCGTCGATCTGCATGAGCTTGTCGAACGCGCAATCCCCAATGCGCACGCGGTCAATGAAGCAGTACTCGCCATGATACTTGCTCTCGACAATGTTGACATTGTCCAAAGCCAGTTTGAGTTCGGCGCGAAGGTTGGAAATTCCCTTGAAACCTTGCTCGGCACTCGCACCCATGTCGGCCTTGTTTGCCCGCCCGCCCTTCTGGCGAGCCACCATCAGATGCAGAAGTATCTTCAGTGAGGCGTCGGTCAGATCCACCGGATTGCCGGCTACGGTCACACGAGTACGGCGCCGTATTCGGTCGCCCGGAATTGCCAAGACTATGTCGTTATCAGCGTTGACCCCTCTCTGTCTGGGGATCGCACCACAGGCCTCGTGCGTGCGGCGGCCGCTGTTCTGTAGCGCCTGCCGAATTCCGTCCGACACCTGGCCGCTGTTAAGCGGCTTGTGAATAATATCGCTGGCGCCGGTTTTCATCACTTCGACGGCAACATCCGTTTCACGTGCAAAACCGCTGACGATGAGCACAGGTAACGAGTAGAACGTTTCCCGATGCTCGCTAAAGGTCGCCCGAATTGTGCGAAGTACGCTCTTCCCGTGCTCGACGTGGCCTTTGATCGAGTCCGGCGCCCGCTTAATTTCCAGGTCCAGCAGAACGAGACAAAACGACTTCTCCTGAAGCTGTTTCTCTGCGTCTTCAGCATTGTCAACGACAACGCTCGCACAGTCGATCGATTCCAGGATCTGGACGAGGTCTTCGGCGGTTTCGGAGTGGTCCTCGACGACCAACGCAAGGTGCCGCTCTTTCATGCCGCGTCCATTTGAGGGTTTGCGGGTACGGTGATCCGCACGAGAGTTCCGCGTCCCTTCACACTTTCAAGGGTCAGCCGCCCTCCATGTTCCGATTCAATAATTTTGACGGCTAGTGGCAATCCGAAACCGGTGCCGTTCGGTTTACTCGTTGCAAACAGTGTAAGCGCGTCGCGTTGCGCTTCCTCGGACATGCCGCACCCTGAGTCTTTCACTGTTATTCCAACGATGCCTTGATGAAGGTGAGCCTTAACTTTGATTGGTTTCGGTGATTCCCCGTCACCGTAAGCCTCAATAGCGTTCACCAAGACATTCGTAAGAGCCTGAACCAGGCGTCCTCGTGCGACGCAGACGACCAGAGTCGTTGCGACGTCGATCTCGATTGCCGGCCGTCGGGAGCGTTTCGAATCGCTCTCGATGGCGACGGTTGCCGCTTCCTGGATGACATCCCACAGCACTTCCGGCTTATAGCTGAGTGGGGGTTGAGCTGTGTAGGCGCGCATCGCATCCAGGATGTTCCGGATTTGTTCGACCCGCCGACCCATGCGCGCCGCTTCGTCAACCAGTGCTTCGGCAGGAACGTTTCTCGCCAAAAGCTGGGTTCGTAAGGTCTCGGCTGAAAAAGCCAAAGGCGACATCAGTTTGATGACTTCGTGATACAACTCGCGGGCAAAGATATTCGCAATTTCGTTCGCCGCCCGCCTGACAGCATCGCGCCCTTTTGTGCCGAAACGGGCTGCAATATCGTCGAGAATCGAATTTATGCGATCCTGGTGTTGCTTTCCCAGAGAGCTGGCATGCCGTGAGTCGCGCCGCCTCAACGCGGCTTGCTCGGCCGCGAGCCGGACGCGATTGTTATCGTCAAGCGCAAGTTTCGCAAGCGGCGCTTCAAATGCCGGATGAGGCAGTTGCGCCGCGGCATTAGCAATCGCTCGGCGAACCTCCCATTTCGGGTGATTTGCGAGCATCACCAGCTTTTGCACAATCGGATCGGATTGAGCATCGCCGACAATTGTGTCCCGTATGGCTCGCTCGGCAGCAGCCACGGCTTCAAGCGTCACGGACCAGTCGTTTGCGCTTAACGCCCGAAGCAGGTCTTGACCTTCGGCAGGATCGTTAATGGCCATAGCGCGTTTTTCGTTTCAGAAACGCCTCGCGACCGCCCTCCAGAATCCTCTCGATCTGATCCCTGCATTCGTCCACCGTTCCTACCTGTTTGAGAGTTGAGTGCTGGCCATCGGATGCGAAGACAAAAACGCGTTCGGCATCGCCAAGGACCGGTATATTCGGATTGTGGGTGACGAAGATTACCTGACGCATGCCTTTGATCGCCTGTAATGCCCGCACGATTGTTTCGTATACGAATGCGTTGTCGAGATTGTCTTCTGGCTGATCGATCAGGAGCGGACGTTCATTTTGCGTCAGCAATATGGGCAAAATCGTCGTGCATCGTTGCCCCGTGGAAAGATTGGTCGACTCTTTAAAAGTGTCTCCGTCAAGCAGCTCGATGCAGGGGCGATCATGAAGGGCAACCGTCTCGATCGTGTAATAGGTGCCGCCGGCGCGAAGCGCGTTCAAAATCTTCTTCGAACGGTCTTCATCGAACCCAGCCCGATGCATGAGGGTTGCGATGTCGTTCTTGGCCGCGACCTCGGCCAGCTCTGCGGGCAGGAACACTTGTGACAGACGTTCGGCCGTGGGTCCCTGTTTGATGCCAGAACCTTTGAGGGCGTCGGTAACACGCTCCTGATATTCCTGTACATCGGCCGCCTGCGCAACCGTAACCCGAATGCTTGGGAATTCGCCGGACAGCTGTTCGGCAACCCGTTTCCTGAGAGCGAAGCGTTGATCGCGCAGTTCGGAAACGCGATTCAACAAAAGAGAGCGGTCCTTGAGCATCGCCTGCCGTTGTTGTACTTTGGCTGAGCGTTCATTCGCCGCAGATTGGGCATTCGCAAGTGCGGTTTGCATCGCGACCCGTTCAGCCGCACGTTCACTCTGCTCCGCGGAGGCCGAGACGATGGTCCGGTATTCGGCTTCTTGGATGGCATGTCGTTCGGCAAGCGCTGTTGCTTGTTTGCTTATGTTGCGCTCAAGTTCTCGCGCCTTGTCTTCCACCGATTGGACAGAGGCGGCCACATACTGAATGAAATGGGCAATATTCTCCTGAAGGGCTTTAAAGAATTCCTGATTGGCGCCCTCGCGAATGGGGCTATCGATTTGCGCATCGACACCGGCCTTAAAAGTCGATTGAGCTGACGCTAGGTCTCGCACGAGCTTCTGCACACCCGCCATGAGGAGTCCTGGAACCTTTTCTTCGCGGGTACGCAAGGTCTTCGCGGCATGTGCCGCATTGATCCGACTGGCGTCTGGACCGGTAACTTCGGCCAGACCCTTCAGCTTTTCCTCCAAAACCGGTAATTCAGAGGCTCGCCCCAGAGCGTCTTCTGCGGCCTGGTCGATTTGGCGAAGGTCAATACTGGATTGATCGAGCTGGCGTTGAAGCATCTCCAATTCGCGGTCAATCGAAATTGTTTCGTTTTCTTCAAACCGATCAAGGAGCTCCAGTTGGGCTGCTGGGCTCGATGCGATCTCTTCAATTTCGTTTTGGCTGAAAACGTCGGCTCCGAATATCTGATCACGATCAAGGGAAATGGGAACGGCCGTTCCCATTTCATTAAGTACCTGGACCGCGTCGTGGGCACTCCGGCCGGCCGTATACTTCATGTCCGTCTTGGTCCGCAGTTCGATACTGATCCGTCCGTTTCCCAGATTCGCTTTTACCAAGCCTTCGATCGCACGGTGCCGCTGCGAATTCGTCTTGGCGTCGGGCATCAGGCCAAGGCCGAAGCGAAGAAATTCGAGAGCGGTGGTCTTTCCTGCTCCGCGACCGCCGATCAAACAGTTCAATCCATCTGCGAATTCCAGATGCGCACCGGCTAGGAATCCGCCGATAACGTTGAGACTCGTCACCACGTGGTGTGCAGACGTCTTCTGACTTTTCGGTGTCATTTCTCCGTAACAGCTAATTCTACTCCGTAGACACCAACCGTGTCCTTTGATCTTCAAGAGACTGCTTCTGACTGCGAGTACCCGAATGCCCCAAACGAGCCCTGCAACTTCCCGACTTGGTGCCAGAGCCGTAAGACGCACCCGCGATCACCGGTTACTCCTGATAAAACGCGCTTACGTCTGGGGATCCACCTTCCACTTGGCGGCTTAGTCGTCGGCAAACCGCGCGGAACGGGCTGTGCCGTCATTACGGCGGCTGCGGGCGCGCCGCGGCGAGGCGCTGTGCAATAGCGGCTAATCTCAATCGGCGCAACACGCTCACCGTCCACGACCTCGCTCTGGAGCCTCAACCGTCGCTCGTCCTTGACTGAAGCGTATGCGCACGCCGACGCCTAACGCAACATTGCCGCTGGAACCATCAAGTTCGAGGACCATGAACCGATTTCCAGCAGTGGCGACGGCCAGATGGGTGCCGTTGACCGCGACTGCGGTTCCGCTTATTAGGCCGGCCTGAGGGGCTGTTCGCTCGCTGATCGCCATGTCGGCTATAGCCATTCGCGATTGCCGCATGTATCCAATGGCTGACTTGGCCAGCTCAGCCCGTCCGTTCTCCGCCGGTTTCTGTGAGCCGTTCCGAGGCACAGACAAGGAGGCACGCTCAACGCCCGGCGTGGTTGAGATTTCCATAGCCTGGTCGGGCGTCGTTAGATCGTCGCGGTCGCTGGCCGCCTCCGCAATTTGTCGCTCGCCCTTGTCGAGGTCCAGCAATGAATTGACCTGGGCCTGACGCACAAGCAACTCCTTGAGGCGCGCTTCATGCTCAAAGGGCCGGTTCGCCTGGGCCTGGTAATCGGCCAGCGTCTTCTGTAGGTAATCGGCGCGCTCCTGTTGTTGCGCGGCAACTCGTTCCAGCGATCGCAGCGTGTGCTCTATGCTTTGCACTGTGCCAACAGTATTCTCTGGGTTGAGGTGCGCGGGGTAGGTGCCCGCGGCCCGGATGAAAATCTCCGGCAGACGTTCATCCTCGGGATTAAACCCCGTGGCCAATTTACCTTTGCTCAAGATCTCGAACCCGCGGAATGCACCACGTACTTGCACTGTGGTGTCGTCACGCCAGGAGAGCACCGTATACGTGAGGGCCTTAGCGGCTTCCTCGCGCGCGCCTTTGCCGGAATAAACGCGGTTGCCCACGGTCATACTGAACTCGGTGTCGGCATGCGCGTCGCGCATAGCGATGTCCTTTGCGACCGTGGCAATGCCCCGCTGGGCTTCGGCGATCTCCAGCGGCAGCCGGTGAAGCTGCAACCGGATGCTGTGCTGCTGGTTGACGTGCGCCGCACGGAGCTGGTCGAGTTTGCGGACTTCCGTGTCCACCTTAACTTTCTCCATCACCGCCGGATTACCGGAGGCGATGGCTTTGATTTCCGCGTAGGTGAGAGTGCTGGCCTCCAGGTCCTCGGCGGCACGCACCGACGTCTGTCCCCTCATCACCTGCTGGATGAAGCGGGCCTTCGTTTCCAAGGTCTGCCACATATAGGCATCAAACGAGCCCTCCGTGACGTAGCGGTAAACGCGCACCTCAGAGTTCAGATTCCCTTGACGCAGGATGCGTCCCTCACGCTGCTCGATGTCGCGCGGGCGCCAGGGCGCATCCAGATGGTGCAAGGCGACAAGACGGCGCTGCACATTGGTGCCTGCGCCCATCTTCTCGGTCGAGCCGATGAGAATGCGCACCCTGCCCGCATTCACCGCGTTGAACAGCCTCATCTTGGCGGCGTCGCTGTCGGCGTCGTGGATAAAGGCAATGTCCTGTTGTGGGATGCCCCTATCAATCAGCCGCGAGCGTAACTCATCGTAGACGTTGAATCGCGAGGGATCTGGCGTGGACAGGTCGCAAAATACAAGCTGGGTGGATCGGGAGTTCCCGGTCGCTTGCCAGACGTTGTGAACTCGTTCGACGGCACGGCTGATTTTGGTATCGCCGTGCGGATCGGCGAATTCTTCCACCAGGCGCATGTCGAGCGCCGCCTTGCGGCCGTCACCAGTGATTTTGAGCATGTTGTCCTGTGAAGGATCGATGCGCTGCGACCGGAGGCGCTCGGCGCGGTCTGTGAGCGTCTTGATAAAGGCTTTGAGCGGTTCACTCGCTGGCGCTGCGACGATCTCCGGCCGCCCCGTGGCAATCTCCGGTCGGGGCAGTTTCAGCATATCGGCAGTCTGCACGTCCGCAACCGTGCGGAACATGGTCAAAAGCTCGGGCAGATTGATGAATTTGGCGAAACGCGTGTGCATGCGATAGCCTGACCCGTCTGGCGCGAGTTCCAAGGCGGTCACGGCCTCCGCAAAGTTTCCGGCCCAGGCATCGAAATGCTCCACGCCGCGCTCCTGCAGCAGGCCCGGCGCGAGGTAGCGCAGCATCGTGTACATCTCAGCCATGGTGTTGGAGATCGGCGTACCCGTGGCAAATACCACCCGGCCTCCAGCCTGCTCCAGCAGGTAGCGGGTCTTCAGGAACATATCGAAGGCGCGGTTGCTATCCGAGTTCGGCAGTCCCGCGATGCGATTCATTTTGGTGGTGTAGAACAGGTTCTTATAGAGATCCGCCTCATCAACGAAAATCTGGTCCACGCCCAATTCCTCGAAAGTGATGGTGTTGTCTTTGCGCTCGCGGTCGGCACGCTGCTTCAACTTGGTGGCGAGGCGCTTCTTGGATTTCTCCAGTTCCTTCACGATGCGGCGGTTATCGCCGGTTTCAGCATTTGCTTCGTGTATGGCGTTTTCCAACTGATCGAGCTGGCGGTCAATGAAGCGGTTGAACAGTTTATCCGAGACGGGCAAGAATTCGAATGAGCGGTGCGAGACGATTACCGCATCGTAATTGCCGCTGGCTATGCGCGCCATCGCGCGCTCGCGGTTGCCGGCCGCAAAGTGTTCGCTGCCGGCGATAAAGAGGTGCGCCTGTGGATACAGCTTGAGGAACTCCGCGCCCCACTGTTCGACCAAATGATTCGGGACCACGAACATCGGCTTCTTGGCAAGCCCCAGGCGGCGCATTTCCATCGCGGCGGCGGCCATGGTCCAGGTCTTTCCGGCGCCTACCACATGTGCCAGCAGTGTGCTGCCGCTCTGCAGGATGCGCCACACCGCGTCTTTCTGATGACGGCCCAGGTCACGGTCGCGAAGGTTATCGCGCACCATGCCGGGCAACGTCAAATGCGATCCGTCGAAATTGCGCAGGCGCAGATTGTTGAAGCGCTCGTTGTAATCGCGGGCAAGCCGTGATGCTCGCTCACCGTCCTGCCAAATCCACTCGCGAAAACGGTCTTTGAGCTGCTGTTGTTTCTCGCGTGCGGCAATGGTCTCCTGCTGATTGATGGTGCGCGAACCATCTTCGTGCTCATCGTATGCGGTCGGAGTGCGCCCATTGAGGGCCTGATCGATCAGCTCGGACGCACGAAACCGCGACGTGCCCCAGGCGGTGGTGTTGCTCACATGCCATCGCGCGTCGGGATCGAGTTGTACGGTCCAGGTGGCAATGGCCCCTGCGTGGGCCACATGCACATCAGACACAGAGATGTCGAGCAACTGTGATACGAAATCGCGGATATCCGTTGCCGGAATCCACGACGACCCGAGACGCGCTTCGATGTCGCCCGGCTCCAGGTCTGGGGGTTGCACGGCCTTCAAGGCTTCGATATTGCGCCTGTACGACGAATCGATTTCCGCCGCCGCCATGGCTGTCGCGAGCTTCGCGCGCACGTTGCCGCTCAAATATCGATCGGCAGTCTCCCAACCGCCACCTTCCGGGTTGCGGTACACGAGGCTCCCCAGTTCGCGCCGCAGTTGTCCCGCGGTCCGCCCGGCAAGCTGCTCCATGCGCGGCCAGTGAATCTCGCCCGCCTCGTTCAGCGATACGGCCAGGGCTTCGGCGGCCGTCTCGACGTGCTCCACCGGGCGATAGCGCTCCAGAGTGCGTCGCTCGAAAATGGGCGTCTTGGTGGCGGTTCTCAGTTCGGGGTCGTAGTTCTCAAGTGACAGAAGCAGCGGGTGGTCGGGGTCGCCGGCGAAAGCCTTGACGTTTTCGCGCGACGATATTGGACCGTACCTTGCGACAAACGAATCATAGACAGCGCCCAAGGTCTTGCGCGCCTCGGTGATGCGTTCCTCGGGCGCATCCTCAAGCTGTGTCTCAAACACCAGCCGCACTGCATCGCGCACCGCCAGCATTCCACGGACGCGTGCGGCAACTGACGAGGTCAGGTTGGCAGGGTCCAAACGGTTCCCGTTCCTGAGCACAATGACTCCGTCGCGGTCGTAAAATGCCCCCTCCTTGATGGCTCCCAGTTCGGTGGCCTCCGCCGGCGCTATGTCTGCACGCACCCTGGCGCCTGAATCTCTGGCGACGTAGACGGCTGCGGGCAACGACCCCATGGCCCTTCCGAGATCTGCTTGGGACAACTCGCCCACCAGCGACGGTTCCCCGCCTCGGTACATCCCGTGCTCAAGCCGCATTTGGCCCAGCATCATCTCCGGGTGGCGCGAGAAGTACTCATTGACGTGTATCGGCCCATCCAGGGTGTCGATGGGTGCAAGCTCGCGCCAGGCCTCGCCGCTCGGAGGCACCCCTGGGCCGTGTTTCTGGAGGAAGAGGATATCGGTGGTGACTTCGGTACCAGCGTTGGCCTTGAAAGCGGTGTTGGGCAAACGTATGGCCCCGATCAGGTTCGCGCGTTCGGCCAAGTATTGCCGGATGGTTGCATCCTGCTTGTCCATCGTGTACCGGCTGGTGATGAGCGCCACCACACCGCCAGCGCGCGCCTTATCGAGCGATTTGGCGAAGAAATAATCGTGGATCGCACGCGTAACGGCCGGACTGCCGCGATAAGCGGGATCGAACACCGGATAATTTCCAAACGGAATGTTGCCAACGACGGCGTCAAAGAAGTTGTCCGGCAGGGGCGTCTCTTCAAAGCCCTTGGCAAAGATGGTTGCATCGGGATAGAGCCGCTGTGCGATGCGTGCTGTCAGGCTGTCGAGTTCCACACCGGTCCTGCGGGCGCCCGGCGCTAGCGTCTCGGGCATGAGTCCGAAGAAATGCCCCACACCCATGGACGGCTCCAGAACCTGCGCGTCGGCCTCAACGCCGAGGCGTTCGAGAGCCTCCCACACACCGGAAATCACCAGAGGCGACGTGAAATGCGCGTTGGGAGTGGAGGCGCGCGCAGAAGCGTATTCGTCCGCGGTGAGCAGTTGGCGCAGTTCGTCGGCGGTCTTTTCCCACTCCCGCGGCGGATGCGCCTCAAAGACGTTTGCCATTGCGCCCCACCCGCTGTAACGCGCAAGAATGGCTTTTTCCTCGCCGGTGGCCTCGCGGTCATCGGCTTCGAGCTGGTTCAGTGTGCGGATGGCGGCGAGGTTGGCGAGAGCCTTTTCGCGAAGGCTGCCCTCACCGATCCTGTGCGCTGCCGTTATTCGGAAATCGCGGGACGGTTTGGCTAGCGGCTCGTCGGCGTCCCCGCCAAGGATGACTGTCGGCGGGCCGGGCTCGGCAGTAGTGCCCACTCGCGCATCGCGATCTCCCAGGCCGCCTGGTAGTCCATTTTCTGGACCGACACCAGTTCGTACAGCAGGTCCCCGGTCGTCTCCTGGGCTTCGTAGATCGTCTGTTCCAATTGGCTCGTTGTTTGCAACTCCTCGACCATTTGCGGCCGGTGCTTCTGCCAGTGTTCGAGGATCATCTGTCCGAGCCGGTTTCTCTCGTACATTTGCGGTCTCCTCTGTTGCGTCTGTCCACGAGTCTACGCCGAGGCCTCCGAAGAGGTCAAGCTGCTGGGAATAGTCAAGAGTCCGGCGGGCGGCCATGAGAAGCAGTCACCGTTCAGTGGGCATGTGCTTCCGCGTACAGCAGGAAGGCCAGGAACGCCAGGGACAGGATGACAAAACCTCGTTTGCCCCTGTGCCACTGAAACGCTAAGAGAAGAAAATGCCACATAGTTCAGTCCTTCTACAAGTGTTCACTGCCAGCAGAGACAGGGTTTTCAAAACAGGCAACTCCGGGCGCGAAGACAAAGCGCCTGCCCATTACGGGATGGGTGTCCGGGTGGCCCAATAATCGTTGGACATCCCCGCGAAAAGTGTGGGGTGCGCCAGAGCGACCTCCTTGATGGTTCGAATGTTCGATCTGTTTCCACGCGTGCTCTACCCTGCACGCCTCCGAGGCGATGAATCGTGACACGGGCAGGATGAAGTTCGCCTGACGAAGATACAGGAGGAGCGCGGCTCACCAGAACGTGAACCGGCGTTACGCGATCACTGCGGCACCCCAGAACAACCGTTCACCTGAAGGCGCTTGGGCACCTTAGCCACCGACGCCACCTGGGGCGCTGCGCCTCCCGAATATGAGAGAGTCGGGAGGGCAGTCCAGAAGACTTGGCGGTTCACGCTCGCGTCAGATTCGAACCCGGAAGTCGGCAGGCGTCCAGCGGGGCCGCCAACGGCTCCCGAGCACGCGAGGCCGACGAGGCCCGGGACATCTCCCAGATCGGGGCTTGTGCTCGCGCTCCCCTATGCGCAGCAGCGGGTCGCGCGTGATACGGCCAAGTGGCGGTCGAGACGCATCACAGGCGGAGCCAAATCGGGAACGGCCCTACGTTTTCGGCGCTCGCGAGCGGGCTCCCACCCTTTGGCAGCGAAACACTTTTGTGCTAATCTCATTTGCGACGTCCATGAGCTTGTTCCTTACCAGGAGTTTCGGAAGACCGCGCCACAGGAGAACCTGCCCTTCCGAAATCAGCAATTCGCGACTGGACGGCACACTCAACAAGAGCCGACATTTCCGGACTTCAGCGGGGTATTTGTCCGTGTAATAAGGTGACACGTACTTCTCGCCGGGAGCCGAATGCAATGTTGTTTTGGACACTCAAGAAACTCCGATCTAAATCGTTGGTGACTAGGGAAAAAGCTGTAAAAGACTTAGCGAGCCACCACGGAGACCGCGCGCTCAAGGCTCTGATTGGGGCGACTCACGATGAGGAAGAATCCGTGAGGATTGCCGCGGCTGATCTTTTGCTGGCACGCAACTGGCCGAAATCGCCGAGCGAGCGGGCGAATCTGTTAATCGTGGCAAACCGATACGAGAGGGCCGGTCGTGAAGAGGGAGCGGCTGCTGTACCGCTCCTGGCACGAGTGCTGCAGGAGCGATCACGGTTCTTGGCGATAATCCGGCCAACAACAGTGCGCCGTGTAGCCGAGGCGCTTGGTTACACACGTGACGTCAGTGCTGTCCCCACGTTGCTTAAGGGCCTTACAGATGGCGCGCTCGACGTAGACGATGTTGCGAGAGCGCTCGTTAATCTCGGCCGCGTCGCTGTTGTCCCTTTGATAGAGGCTCTTCGGGCGGCGTCGTTCTTGGAAAACCTCGCTGCAACCAGGGCTTTGGGGGAAATAGGAGACCATCGGGCATTTGGGCCGTTGGCTTCCATCCTGAAGGAAGACATGGGCGCGAACATTAGCCGCCAACACGAAGCGCGGCTCGCCTTGGAAAAGTTGCACCATCCGTCAAGTTCTGAAGTAATCAAAACCTATCTCACGAAGCTCGTACAATCGCTCCGTGACCCGGCAAACCCTGATCGCGCAAGCATCATAAAACACCTCGGCCAGACGCAAGAACCGTTCGTACTGTCCGCAATTCTTCCATGGCTCACTAACAATGATTCCCGGCTTCGGGGTGACGCTGAAGCAGCGGCCAAGACCATAGTGTCCCAAAAGGGTATCGTGTTCTCTGAGGCGGACATTACGGCCGCCGTTGACTTTCTTTCTTGGGGACTAGAGTCGCAAAGCGGTGCTTGGGAAAGCAAATGCGTTCTATTGGAACTTCTTCGAAACTATGGGCGCTTTATTTCCGATGAGCAATTGGATCGTCTCGCAAGTGTGCGCGATACTTACGTGGTCACAAGAGAACGCAGTTTCGGAGGATATTACACTGAGGGACCTTGGCCAGAGTTCGTCGACACCGGGAACCCGGAAGAGTCCCGCGGCACACACAATGATGAAATACGTCTGGCGGCAAAAGCTGAAATCCAACGAAGAGGGCGACCAGGGGGAGCCGGCACGGCTCGCTACTCCTAAAGGGAGAAGTTCTGTCGAAGCTCTCCTTGCCTAAGATATCACGTCGGAGGGGGAGCTCCGTGCCACGCTCGGCGACAAGAACCGTGGCTTGTTTATCGCGTGGGCGAACCACGCTACCACCGTCGATTGGCGGTAGAAGAATGATACTCATCTGTTGCCCCACTTTGTTCCCCCGCCGCCTCCCAACATCGTCGAAACCTGGTACCCGTGACGCTTCGCCCACATCCGAGCCGCATCTTCCAGTGCGGGATCTCCGCAGTTAAGCAAGGACTCCGCCATGTCGGAGTCAGTTTGCGCGATGAGGGCCCTAATCAATAGCACCTTTGACTGAGGATCGCCGCGACGCACTAAGAAACGATGCGCTGCGGCTACAAGACTCAGGTCTCCGCCAGAAAGCGCCGTTGACAGAACGGCGCTCACCTCAGCATCGTCGATCTCGGATAAAGCTCTGGCGGCGTCAAGTCGCGCAAGGCCCAAAGAGTGCTCGAATTTCTGAATCAGAGCGCGCACGGCTGGTTTACCGATCATTCCAAGTGCGTCGGCGCTCTTGTACGAGACAACGCTAGACTTGCCCAACCTCTCAAGCAAAGCGGGGATTGCTGGTTGACCGATTTCGACAAGTGCCGCCTGAGCATCACCATTTCCGTTCTCCATCGCCGAAATCAGGGGTGCCACTGCCTTCTGGTCTCCAGTCCTCCCTAGGGCACGCGCAGCCAAAACCGACGTGCTGGATCCGGGACCGTGAGTCTGCAAGAAAGGCAGGATCGCGAGAGTTGCTCGATGGTCCTTGGTAGCTGCGAGGGCGTTCATGATGACAAAATCATCAAGGTGTTCCCTGTTGCTCCGCTTAAGCTTCGTGAGAAGGGGCTCCACCGCCGGCGAACCAATTTTCCCAAGTGCTTGCACCGCATCTTCCTGCACGGCGCCGTCCGAGAGCGCCTGAAGAAGGGGCTCGACCGCTCGAACGTCACGAAGGTCTCCGAGTTCGTGCACTGCGCGTTGGCGGACAGCGCGGGAGGGGTCGTTCAAGCCTTCTATGAGCGCAGGAACCTCCCTGTCTCGCATTTTGGTCAACGCCCTCTCCGCATAGCTCTTGATTCGCGCGTCGGCACCTTTGGCGTCCGCAGCCCTTAGCAAGGGAATGATCGCGCGTGGATCTCCGATCTCAACGAGCGCGATTGCAGCGTCCCCTTCGAGTTTATTTGGACCCGGAATGGAGGATTTGGCAGACCAGCCGGACGCCTCGTTGAGAATCTCGATGAGCCGATCGATAGCGCGCGCGTCTCTGCGCCGCCCGATCTCTCGGACCGCCGAAGAATCCAACGGGCGACTCTTCAACTCGCCTAGTAGTCGATCCGAGCCCTTCCATTTCGCAGGTACAAGCCCCATCACTCCGAATTGCCGGATGGTAATTAGGACAGGTACACAGGCGATTAGCAAGAGGACTACGACGCACCCGATGCAGCCGCGTTTATCGGAGGTTTTGGTGCGAAGATCCTTCATCATTCATTCGTCACGACCGTCCGATTACCCTTCCTGGTCTTCCTTTGGCGTATGCGACGGGGAAGCAATGGTGAGGCGGCGAGACGGCGCGAGGAATGGTCCCCCGTTGGCCAATTCGAATCATCAAACATGCAGCGTTAGAATCAATCATCCGGCAGCTTCTCGCCGGTGAAAGGAGAATAGTTCCACCAATCGAACATAGCGTTGCCTGCCTTGTCTTTACGGGCTGGTGCAAGGAATTCGACTTGTTGGAGTCGTGCCATGTCGATCTTCTCGTTACCGCCATCATCGTTCCAGGTAACCAACCACCGAGCTTTCTGGGAAGCGTCACAACACTCCACGTTGTACCACAGCTTACGTTCCTTACCAGACTTGAGCACAAAGATGGCGTCCTCTTCGTTTGGCTTCTTTATGACGCTGATCGTGTCCAGGAACAGGGTAACTTGGGATTCAGCTTCGTCCTTGAAAACAACGGCGTGAGTGTGGTAACTGTTGCCGCCCGCATTGACAAGGCCTAAAACCATGACTGTTCGGACGGTTCCTGACTCATACGTTATCTTTGCCATAAGGGGCGAAATATGTCCGTCTCTCTTTTCAACCTTCGGCCGTTGGATTTGCCCGGAGAGAATCGCGGTAAATCCCAACGCCAGCAAGAACGCGGACGCGCATCCGGATCGCATGATCATCTTGTATGTTCTCCTTCCGTTCTATCAAATCGTCGCTATCGCCGCAGGGCAGATCTCGGTTTGCCCGCAAGAACCTGGTCATCGCAACACAGCTAAAATCACTAACGGCGGCGAGAACCCGCAGCGCAACGCCGCTAGCTCACGTATCGGGCCAGCGCATTTTCAAAGCCGTTCAGAAAGATTGTATTATACAATACGGGAACTACGCCTCAGGCCAACGCGTTGTATTTCGACGCGGGATGCAACCGGAGTGATGCCTGCTGGATTGCGTCCCGCCGCACTGCCAAAGTGGGATGTCAACTCCTTCTTGGTCCGCCATCCGGAATTTATCGCCCCGGCGCAACTCGCCACGGGCGCGCAGGCGCATAGCTGCGTAGTCGCCAGTGCTGATTTCTGCTTGTCCACGGCTCAGAAGCGGCGTTTGCCGAGATCAGCACCAGCACTGTTCCGTTCAATGCACATGCGCGACCGCGTACAGCAGGAAAGCCAGAAACGCCAAGGACAGGATGACGAAAGCCCGTTTGCCCCTCTGCCACTGAAACGCCAGAAACAGGAAACGCCACATGGTTCAGACCTCCTTCAAGTGTTCACTGCCAGCAGATAGGGTACCCAAAACAGGCGGCTCCAAGCGCGAAGACAAAGCGCTTGCCATTGCAGGATGGGCGTCCGGGTGGCCCAGTGATCGTTCGACATCCCGACGAAAAGTGTGGGGCGCGCCAAAGCGGCAGTCAACACCGTCCACGGGATGACTTGCTCGTAGCAGATCAGCAGGGCCGCCCTCTCACCGCCCAACTCTAGCACCGCCGGCCCGCCCAAATGCAGCGGAGCGCCTCCGCGCGAAAACGGTTTCCACACCGAAACCGGCACGGGCACCCGCTGGAAGAAGATTCCGGATTGGGTCCCTCGAATAATCGCCACGTTCCGGTAGGAGTAGGGTTCCGCCTGGCGTGGGATCGGCTGCCCTGCGTGCGCCGTTCGCAGCAGATCGATTGCAGCGTGAATATCAGTGTTCGAGAACGGCGGCGATTCCGGAATGAGTGCTCCAATCACAACGACCTTGCCGTTTTGACGAAGTGTATCGATGGTAGGTTTCCAAAACAGATCGGTGGACATGGTCCAGCGGGGCACCACGCTCTCCGGGAACACGACGGTCCGCGCAGACGAGGCGACGGCCAAGGCCTGTACGTCCTGCGCGGCAAGGTATTCGCGCAGAGGGCTGACCGGTCCGTGGCTGATGGCCCCAAGGTGAGTATCCATTGCTTGCCAGCCCGATGGCGGCTGCCGGTCGCCGGGGTGCAGGATGTTGGCGACGAGGGCCATCGTAGTGAGGCCGAGGAAACCCACCTTTGGACAGGTCAACATCAAACCGCATCCGGCCAGGGACAAAGCGAAGCCGCCCCAGGACCAGGCCGGAAAAAGAAAGCCTGAGGCAGTCAACGGCGAAGCAAAGCCGATAAGGCCCAGAGGCGGAATGATCCCGATCAGGAGAGCGACGGGTACCCGCCAAAGCAGTTGCTGGGTTTTCTCTGTCCAAAGCAAGGCGTAAGGCGCGGCCAGCAACATGGCGCATACCGCCCAGAACGCTATCGCTCCGACAACCGAAACATCCGGACCGAAGAAATTCTTCGCACCCACGGCGAGGGGCCAAAGTGCACCCACATAGTATCCCGTTGCCGCGGCATAGCAGATCCGGCGAGATGGGTGCCGGAATGTGAACGCCGGCAGCAGGAGGAAGGCGGCCACGATGCCCGCCGGGTGAGCGCTGGAGACGGCTAAACCTAGGACGACCGTTGCCAGACAGCTTAGGGTGTGCTGGATCTTCATGCCTCACCACGGGATCAAAGGCCGCAGTCTGGCACGCACGGTGCTTTCCCGGATCGGTCCGAAGTAGCGGCTATCGTAACTGCGCGAATTATAGGAGCTCGCTACCCATAAGTTCTCCGGTACGGCGATGTAGCGTCCGGAAGGCCAGTGTGTCAGGGGTCGTCCTTCGCTATCATGGTCCAGCGGTGCTGTATGCGGAAGAAGCTTGCCGTTCACCGCAATGCCCGCGGGGCCTACGACGACCTCGTCGGCAGGGCGGCCAATCACCGGCTTGAGAAGGGGCGCTGCTCCGTCCGGGCAGGCTCCCCTGGCACGGTAACGCCGCTGGGCAGATAGACCTTGATCGTCAGGACAGAACTCCACGAAGGTGCCGTTGGAACTCACAATATAGAGGCCCACAGGCAGAGACGCCGAGGTGTTGATGCGCAAATCCGCGGCGTTAAACAGGGCAAAGGCGCCGAGGACGGGAGTCACCGCAAGGATCAGGATACGACCGCGCATTGCCGTCATCCTACCGGCCAATCATCCTGGGCCTGCCCGTCGCTCGCATTTACGCTCTCGGGCGGTGGGGTTGCGGCCTTCGGCCTGGGGTCGCCGATCAGATGAAACGAGTGCACGATCAACTCCCAGATCGTCCGCTTGGTGCCATCTGCCGGCGTGAATTGACGCTGCTCCATGCAGCCTTCCACGAACAGGTGGTCGCCCTTGTTGAAGGCCGCCGCCAGGTTGGCCAGATCGCCATAGAACGAAAGCGAGTGCCAGTTGGTATGCTGCTCCGTTTTGCCTTGCGACGTGTACGAATACGTCTCGCCGAGGCGCACGCTGGCCACGGGCGTGCCTGAGGGGAGATAGCGCACGGCGGGCTTGGCCGCCAGCCAGCCACTGACTTCAATGCGATTCTTCTGCATGAGATTCCTCCTTCAATTCCTGGTATTCGTCCAGCTCTTCGAGACCGTCCAAGAAAGCCTGCTCGACCCGTGAGCGGTCGGGCGGCGGTGTCTCCGGGGGGCTGGTGAGATGCTGCGGGCGGTCTACAGAGTTTTGCTCCAGAACCTGGCTGCCCTTGAGGCTCACAAACTTGGCCGGTGGCGGGATCTCCGAGCGAAGCTTGAAGGTCGGATCGAGGAAGTACAACATTTGCATCCCCAGAATGGGGTGGAGTCCGCTGACGAAGATGAGCATTTGTCCAGGCGCCACGATGCGTTCCTGAATGCCGTTCCCGGCCTTTTGCGGTGGCTTCAGGCGCAATACTTCGTCCGGGGTAATCAGAGGCCTTTCAATGTTGTCCACCGAAGCGTTGAGGTGCCCCATGACCGGCGACAACCGCTGACCGCTGAAATTGTAGGTGGCCTTCTGCACGGTGGTGGTACCGCTCATGTCGCTGATCAGTTTGGCGGTCTCGAATTGATTCGGGGCAAAGGCGATTCGAACATGGCAGTTCGAAACGATGCTTTCGTTGTTGCCGTAGGCGTCGACAATCTGGCGGATATCCTGCGTGATGAGATACGCCTTCAGGCCATAGCCCGCCATATAAGACAAGGCATCCGCGAAGATCTCCATTCGGTTCAGCGAAGGAAATTCATCGATGAGGAACAGCAGGCGATGACGGTTATGCTGCTGCTCCGCACCAGCGTAAAGCGTTCGCTCCGTCAGGCGGTTGACGGTCATGGTGAGGATCAGGCGGATGAGCGGACGCAGCCGGATTTTGTCGCTGGGCGGCACCACCAAGTAAAGCGATACAGGGCGTTCGTGGTTGACCAGGTCGTTGATGGCGAAGTCGCTGGCCGAAGTGTTGTTGGCCACCAGCGGATCGCTGTAGAGCGTCAGCGCGGTTTTGGCCGTCGAGAGCACTCCGCTAAAGTCCTTGTCTTCCTTATCGAGCATCTCCTGCACTTTCTCGCGAACCACCGGGTGCGTGACAGTTCGCGAGCCATCCGGCATCCGCCACTGGTGCTGAAAGCCGGGGTCGTGTTCGAAATTGAGCAGCTCTTCGAGCGTGTCCTTAAAGCTCAATCCGGGGCGAGTGAACAAGTGCGCGAGATCCGCCAGACTGGCCTGGCGCCGTTCGAGCGCCGCGGCATAGCAGGCGTGCAGGACCATGCCAGTGGTGATGGAGGTGGCAGCATCCTGCCAGTAACGCTCTTGGGGACTATCTTCACCGGTCCGAACGATCATGCTGGCAATGTTCTGAGCGTCACTGACATCCCTGGGAGTGAACAGCCGCACCTCGCTGAGCGGATTGAAGCGTGAAGTGGCCTGCTGTTCGACCGGGGCGAACTTGAAGCAAACATGCCCGGCTTGAGCCCGAAAACCGGCGGTCTTAGCCCAGTTCTCGCCCTTAATGTCGTAGACGATGGCGGATTCCGACCATGCCAGCAGAGTGGGGATCACCAGCCCCACACCCTTGCCGCTGCGGGTCGGGGCGAAAGCCAGAATATGTTCGGGGCCGTTGTGTCGCAGGTAGTGCAGGCGCTTGCCTGCGGGCGACCAGCCGCCCACAAAAACGCCGTCGTTCGAGGTGAGCAGGCCGCTAGTGCGGATATCGCTCTCCTCGGCCCAGCAGGCAGAACCATGCAGGTGCTCGGCGTTCATGGAGAGCAGACGCGCCCGGCGGTTCGTCATCGCAAAGAAGACACCAACGGTGAGAAAGCATCCGGCAACCAGGACAAGCATGCCCAGTAGGAACGGCATTCGGATCGCTGGGTCTTGGTCAGTCATGTGCTGCCAGCCCCACTTAGCCCAGGCGAAGGGTTGATAGATGGCGCCAGCGCGCAAGCGCAGCAGCGGCGGACCAAGGGCAGGCTGATACTGGAACCGGTTGGCGATGTATTGGGTGCAGAAGAAATTGGCAATGACCAACACCAGCAGACCTACCACTACGGCGGGCCAGTTGTATCCGCCCAGATATCCGGGCTTGGCGGGGCTTCGGTAGAGCTCGGGTTGACTCATCGGATTAGCCCGTGTTCGCGCAGCTTCTCGCGAATTTCCCGTGCGACGGCGTGCGACCGCGAGTAATGAATGGAAAACGCTCGGCCGACCTCCGGCCATGGAAACTCGCGATCGGGTGCGTGAAACAGATCTTTGGAGTGGATAACGGCGGCAGCCTGCTTGCCAATTTGCTGGATGATGTAATCGCGGGTGTGGCCGATAATCACGCCGCGGTATATACCGCTATTGTGCTCCGCCACGACGGTGGAGGCCGCACGTCCGAGCACCATCTTGGCTATTTGGTGTGCCTCACTGAGGGACTGTTGCCAGCCTTGGAGCATGGCGCCCTTGGCTGGGGTTTTCGGAATTGGTTGTGCTTGCATAAGACACCTCCATCAGCCTGCGCTGTTGTTCGACGGCGGCGCCGGCTGGCCTGTACCGGCGTTCATGGTGGGCAGTGCTGGGGGCGCAGGTTGGCCGCCTGAGGCGCTCGCACCACCCATGCCGGGCGGTCCGACTGGACCGGGCGGCGCGGCGCTGGCCGTTGCGGCACCTCCCGCGCCCGGGCCGGCGCCAGCCAGCGCGCCGATGCCGCTGGAAGCCAGACTGACCGCGGTTTGCGCTGCCATGACCGCACCGTAGGCGATCGGCGT
The DNA here is from genome assembly GCA_003132865.1 of Bryobacterales bacterium. The sequence continues at coordinate 25,803 of PKYZ01000932.1, read as the reverse complement.
GGCGACGGCGATGATTTCGCCACCGGTGAATGCTGGCGATCCGCCCAGCACGCCGGCTACGATCTTTGGGACAAACCAACAGAGCGCGAGAAAGATCAGGGATTCGCCGACGATGTCGAGCGCGCCCATGGCCGGATTGGGGGATGTGGCGACGGTTTGGGCGACCGCTACCCAGCCCGCGGAGAGCGCCATGCCCACGCCGATCAGAAGGAACAGGACCATGATCTTCACGCCCACGCCCACGGCCAGCGCAATGTATTTCTCTACGTATGGCGCGCTCCAGCGAGAGCCGCCGAACCCCAGGAAGAAAAAGGCTGCGGCCACGACGATATAGGATTCCACCAAGGCCGCAACCAGTTGGATGCTGATGAAGCAGAAGGCCACAAAGCTTAGAATGGCGGCGAAGACCATCGCCATCGCAGTGCCGAAATTAGACAAGAAGCCGGCGTCGGAGGCGCCACCGAATAACGCGCCGCCAATATCCAAGCCGCGCTGGAAAACCGCGCCCGGTTGCAGTGGGCCGACGCCACTGGCTTGCTGGCCCAGTTGCGTGAAGCTGTCAATGATGGCGGGGATCCAGGTGGGACCGAAGACTAGCAGCGCATAGAATGCACCGATCCACATCAGTTTGCGGATGAGGCCGGCAGTCCAGGATTGCAGATCGGTACGTTCTAGGGCCAGCACTGCTGCGCTCCAGGCGAATTCGATGAGGGCCAGCAGGCCGAACAAGGTCTGGGCCGGTCCTTGCACGGCGGCGAACCACTGGCCACGCATCTGCTGGAAGGTCTGGAGAAACTGGGTGGGAGGGCTGACTTGCATAGCGATTACCTGCTGGCGCTGAAAGCGGAGCGCTGGGCCTGAGGCTCGAACGTTTGCGGCCGGGCTGGTTCATAGGGCGCTTCAAACAGGATGTCGCGGTTGACGCGCACGTTGAAGCGGTATCCCGCCGGCACCTTGATGGTCGGCTGCACGTTCATGTTGCGGCGGGCCATTTGCGCGCCACTCATAGTCAGCTCCTGCCCTACCGCGGTTTCGGCAGCCTGACTGGGACTGGGATAGGCAAGGATGGTCTGGCTGCGGTTTTGGGAGATGGCGAAAGCGGCCATGAACATAGAGGTGAGAACCTCCATGCCGATGAGGCGTTTATAATGGCGGTCGACTTTATCGCGCAGACCCGCGTTACCGTGAGAATCGAGTCCCATCATGCCGTCGAGGTCTATGGAGGAGGCGTCCGGAAAGATGATCCGGCTCCAGACCACCTGTACACCGTCCTGGCCATACGAGACGCGGGAGTCGTATTTGCCGACTAGCCGGGAGCCTTGTGGGATGAGTAGGTATTGGCCAGTGGCAGTGTCGTAAACGTTGGAGGTGACTAATGCTTTCAACTCGCCCGGCAGATCGGAGTTGAGGCTCTGCTCCAAAACGGCGGGGATCTCCCAGCCGGCTTTGATCTCGTAGCGGGACAGCGGCGCATCCCTTGTGTAGCGGAGGTAGTCTTCGGCAGCGCCCTTGTTTTGGGCGGCTTTTAGGAATGCATCCTTACGCGTTTGTGCGTTCTGGGCCTCATAATCGGTCTCAGTGACGGCAGCGGCCGACGCGGTGCTGGCGTTGGAACCTAAACCGAGGGCTTTTCCGACGGCGGCCAGATTGGGCGTCTGATCCCCTGAGGAAGCGAGTTGGGCGAGCGCGGGTTTCAAACTGGCACCGAGGGCCGTGCTGCTACCCGTCGCAGTGGGCGCCAGCATGGCTTCGTGCTCAAGCTGCCAGGCGGCGTCGCGGGCGTTATCTTCGGGTGGCGCAACTGACTGAGGCGGGCCACCGCGAGACATTCTTGGCGGCGATTGGCGCACGACCACGCGCTCCACAGGGAGATCGCAGGGCTGTCCAGTCTGCGGGTTGAAGCGCATGGGCATCCCGGTCGCATCCAGGCCGCACGGGGCGGCAGAGTTGAGGGCGGCACCACGGCCAACATTCGGAAAGCCGGTTGAGTTGGGAGCTTGGAGAAGGTTCGGGCCTTTGGGTACGAGGCCATTCTGCGGGTGTACCAGCGAAGCGTCCGCCGGTGGGATTCCATGCAGCAGTTGGTCGTCGGCGTGGGCCGGCGTGACGCTTCGGGGCAGGCCAGCCTGGCGGGCGGTGGCCTGGTTCTGAAGGCTACGCCGGTAACCGCCCCACGCCAAACCAAGCATGAGTAACGCGAGCACACTGATAATGGCGATCCCGGCGCGTTTACTGATGCGCACGGTGGGACGAGGCGCAGGATGCAAGTCGATGCCGGTGGGCGCGGCGATCGGCGGAACTGTCGGTTTGCTGGCGCTTGGCTCGTTGGTTGGTTCCATCTTGCTTACGCTTTTCCTGCCCGGCTGATCTCCACCTTCTGCGCCTTCTTGCCGGCGCCGAGCACCAGGCGCGCGCGGTCGAAGAGCCGGTCGACGATGTAGGTCTGCTGTTGGACACGGTAATTGGTCATGGTGCCCTGGCCGTCTGTGCCGATGACCAGCAACACGGGGGCTTCCATGTGCTCGATGGCGGGGGGCATTTGAATGTAAGTCTTGGCGCCGTCGTCAAAGACCCGCAGCGGTCGCAGGTGCTCGTCGCCGCCAGCGATCCGGTAATCGAAATGCATCTTTTCAACCGCGATCATGGCGGGCAATACTTTCACGCGCGCCTCCTCCTCCGCAGCCCGCTGCTCCACCAGATGGCGCTGCCAGCGATGTTGATCGTCGTCGGGATAGGCGAAAGCGATCCGCGCGATGTAGTCGGCGGGTTTGGAGATTAGCCGCAGATAGTAGGCGCGGCGGTCGGTGGTGATGAGCATATTGGTGTCGAGGCCTGGAGCTTGCGGCTTCAGAACGATCAACGCGGTGGCCTGCGGACCTTCTCCGTAAATCGCTGGGGCTACATTCCATCTCACTGCGTCGCCAATGTGTGGCTCGCCCACGATCTTTTCGCCGCGCTCCATCTCGACGATGCAAACGCGCAGGGGCGCGCAAACCACTGTGGGCATGCCTGCGCCGTATGAATAAAGGACGCGGCCATCCGCACCGGCAGCGGGCGTGTTAGTTTGCGTGCCCCACTGCTGGCTGGCGGCCACGGCCGCCGCAGCGGTCGGAGACAGTGGTACATCGGTGCGTGGTTTGAAGTCCTTGGGTATGGGCGCCGCAGACTTGCCGAAGCCCGGTACCACTGGCTCGGCTTGTTCGAGAGCCTGGACACCGGCGGCGACGTCCTGCAGGTTCGGTGGAGTTTGAGGCGCTGGTCTGCGGGTTACAGGGACGGTCTGGGCAAGCAAGACCGAGCCAACAGAAAACAGAAAAAAGAGCTTCATGATTCTTCTCCTTATAAGACCTTGGTCCAACTGGCGTTGACGATATACAGGCCCAACGGGTTGATGCGAATGTTGCGTTCGTCCTTGGGCGGATTGAGGGCGATGGTGAACGAGCCTTTCCAGTGTTCCGCGGATTTGATTGCGCCGTAGAGATCACGTGTGGTCTCATCCCACTCGATCTCGTAGGTGCGATCACTGGTCGCCAGCACTGATTTGATTTCCACCGCCACAGATTCGGTCAGGGCGCGCTGGAAGGGCGAGGCAGCGCGATAGAACTCCGTAACAAAAGTCTGGGCCGGGGTCGCGCTGGCAATCTGCGCATAGACCCGGTCGATGGCCTTGCGCTGGGCGACCGCATCGGGAGTGACGGTGCGCAGGTTTTCGATCCACCCGAATAACGCGGCCCGTTTGAGACGGTCGTCGTTGGCAGTGGTTTCGTCGGCTACACCTGCGGCAACCGGCCGGGCCAACCGGTCGACCAGCACCACGAAGGGAACTACGTGCGAATGCGCCGCGGACCACAGCAGTCCCGCCACTGCCAGAAAGGCGGTGATGCCTGCCAGCAGCGCCGCGATGCGCCAATTTCGGGCGCGCGTGAGCAGCCCTCCATAGCGCTCGTCCCATTCGTGACGCGCCGCAGCGTATGGGTGCTCTAAGGGAATTGGTTTGCGGTCCATAGTCACTTCCATCCAGGTAGAAAGCCCGTGGTATCCGGGTTGGGCCGCGGATGACGCTGTGCGTCGATCTGGCTAACCGAGACTCTCGCGGCTGCGCACAACCGCCCTTCGGTAGTTTGAGGCCAAGCCGCTGGTGCATTGGTCCGCACCGGAGCGCAAAGGGCATCCACGCGGATGGCGATTTGCGGATGGCCGTTCAACCACACGCGCATATCAACCGTGCTTGCTTCAGAAAGTTGCCCGGCGCCGGCCTGTTCCGCCAGTTTCACGATGCGGCTGGGCCGCTCGCGCGTACAGGAGCACAGCGTCAACAGCAACAGAGAGTTTAGGATTACGCGTGTTTTCATGTGGTTCTCCCTTAGTGCCATCCCGGCAGGAATCCAGCCCCATCGGGGGCTGCCGGCGCGTATTGAAAGAAATACTGGGAAGCCGCGGTCTGATCAGCCTGCTGCTGGATCACGGTGCCGTAGTAGGCTGCCTTGCTCTGCATGTCGGCCAGCATGAGCTCGCGCAGCTTTTGCATCTGTTGGTCCTGCTGATCGGCCATTTGGGTCGCGACGTTAAGCGCTAGCAGGCGGCCATCGGCGCTTTGCGATTGGGCTTCCAGGTTCTGGATCAGGGTGACCTCACTGTTGAGTTGCTGGCCTTGCATCCCGGCCGCGCGCATCGCGCCGACGACGGTGTCGAGTGTCGTTTGCGACCAGGCCTGGTATCGGTTGTAATAACCAGTTGGCGCATAGCCGCCGTAGCCGGGATAGGTCTGATGCCACAGTGCGTCGTAATTGCCGAGCGAGTATGCCAAGGAGCGCCCGCCCTGCACGACCCCAGCCAGCGCGTTCAGGTCCGCTTGGATGTTCCAGAAGAGCTGATGCGGGTTATTCGCGGTATTCTTAATCGCGTCAGCCAGCATTTTGATTTGCGTTGCGAGTTGGTTAGCCTGAACGGCATAGGCCAGCACGAGCTGCACGTGATTTAGGATTTGCGTGACCTCGGTGGCGTAGGGGCCGGCCAGGGCGGGGCCGGGCGGCGAACAAAACAAAAGCAAGAGCAACAGCAGGACTAAAGACTTACGCATAACGATTCTTCCTCCTTCTCAGTGGTTTCCAGAGTGCGAAAGTAATCGGACCAGGCGGGGACTTTCAAACGAAGCCATTCGGTGCGCCAAGTCGAGGGGTGTTCGTCGATGACGCTTTGAACGACTTGGCGGTCCTCCTGGCCGCTGACGCCGAGCCAGGCCAGCGCCACCTTGCCCAGCCGCAAATCGACCAGGCGGCGGCCCAACTTGCTGACCACATAATAGTGTTGCTTGGGAACGCTCACCTGCAGCAGTTCGAGTTCCCGCTCGTTGAGTCCCAGGCGGCCATAGAACTCGCGCGAGCCGGGGTTGCGCGCCTCCGCGTTCGGCAGCAGAATCTTGGTCGGGCAATTCTCCAGGACCACATCTGCGATTTCGGAGTTAGCGATGTCGCTGACCTGTTGGGTAGCCATGACGACCACAGCATTTCTGCGGCGCATGGTTTTGAGCCAGTCTTTCAGCCGGTGGCGGAATGTGGGCTCCTGTAGGTAAGACCACGCTTCGTCAAGCAGGACCAGCGTGGGGGAGCCATCGAGTGATTGCTCGATGCGGCGGAATAAATAGAGCAGCACTGGGATGACCGCTTTGTCATCGAGCTGGAGGAGGTTTTCCATTTCGAAGGTCAGGAATCGACCGTCGCTGAGTAAGTCGCGTTCGGCATCGAGCAAGGAACCGAGCGGTCCGTTTACGGTGAAGTGCTCCAGGGCATCGCGGATATCGGTATCCTGCACGTTGGCGGACAGCTCGGTGAGCGTGCGGGTAGGCGAGAGCTGAAGCCGCGCAACAGCTTCAGCAACGGCGTTGCGGTGGCGCGGAGTGAACTTCAACCCGTTAAGTTCGCAAAGGGCTTCGACCCATCCCACGGCCCAAGTCAGGTCACTATCCTCATCGAGCGCAGCCAACGGGCAGAATGCGAGGGAGGTGCGCGGTCCTGCCAGGTCATAGAAGGCGCCGGACGCCGCCACCGTGAGCAGCCAGGACGAATAACCGCGGTCGAAGGCGAAGACTTTGGCCTTTGGATAGCGGAACCATTGGGCCGCAATCAAACCCAGCGCGGTAGATTTGCCAGCTCCCGTGGGACCCACAATCAACGTGTGGCCGGTGTCGGAGACATGCAGGTTGAAGCGAAACGGCGTAGCGCCGGTCGTGGCGGCATAGAGCACGGGCGGGCTGTGCTTGGGCATGAGGGCGGAAGGGTTCTCGCGCAGGCCTGCCCACACCGAGGTGACCGGCAACATGTCCGCCAAGTTCAGAGTGTGAAGCAGTGGCCGGCGGACGTTGGAATATCCGTCTCCCGGTATCGAGCCACGCCAGGCCTCGACTGCATTGATGGTTTCGAGGCGACAGCCGAAGCCCAGATTCTGGATGGTCTTGCTTACGGTGCGTACGCTGTCGTGCAAGGTCCCAGCATCCTCTTCGAGACAGAGGATGGTGCTTGTGTACTGGCAGAATTGCACGTCTCCCGAAGCCGCCAGCGACATCGCCTGTTCGGCGTCGGCGGCCATGTCGCGGGCATGCAGGTTGATGGCACCCTCTGCGGTTTTGAGGAGCTGATCCTTCCAACCGCGCATCTTGGAACGCCACTTCTTGCGGTGCGTGTCGAGCAACCCTTGCGCTTCGTGAGAGTCGAGCAGGATAGCTCTGGTATGCCAGCGGTATTCGATTGGCAAAGCGTCCAGATCGCGCAGGATGCCGGGCGAACTTAACTGAGGGAAGCCGTCGATGGCCAGGACGCCAATATGCTTGCGGCCGATGCGCGGCTCCACGCCGCCCGAGAAATCCTGCGAGGCAAGGACATCGTTCAGATCGACGGGGATCGCGGGTCGTGCGAAGGGGTGATCAATGCCAGTAATCGCGCGATGCAAGTATCTCAACAGCGCGTCGTACGTGAAACCAGTATCGTCTGCGATGTTGGCGAGCCGCTCCGTGTGGAACAGCGCGCTGAACACATTCTCAAAGCCTTCGACCTTGGCGCGGAAATGCTCGAGGGCTGCCTGGGCGGCTCGTCCCGTGGAGTTGTTCCGGCCGTCGTACAGCCAGCCTTTGACTCGCTCTTCGGCGGCCAGCGGAGGAAGATACGTTAGGGTGAGAAAGTACTCGGATTCGAAATGCGCGCCTTCCTGCATGAATTGCTGGCGGCGCTCGTCGTCGATCACGCGGGTGACGGGATCGGGGAAGCTGCCACGCTCGGGATAGCCGGGGGCGCGTGAGCGGATGGCATCGCATTGCACCATCCATCCGGTACCGAGCCGCAACGCGGCGTTGAGGCGCGCGCTGAGCGCCTCCATCTCGGCCGTGCTGGCTGAGAGCATATCCGGGCCGCGATAGGACCAGCCCGTAAGGAGGGAGCCGTCCTGCTGGAGCAGGATGCCGTCGTCGATCAAGGCAAACGGCAGCAGCAGGTCGGCCAGGCCGTGCGGTAGTCTCCGGGATTCGTTACGAAACATGCTCATCGCTCCATAGAGTTAGAACCTTGCCGGGATTTGGCGGGCATGAGCGGGCGTGTATGCGAGCGATTCTCATTCTCTTGCTGCCAGCCATCTTGCCAAGCCCGCCAATCGTTCGATTGATGCGAATGTGGGTTGTCGAGTAAGTCCCTACCTAATGCGCGGGCTAGTGCGCCCTGGTGTTCGATGAGCAAGTGACGCTCGCGCTCGCGAAAATCCCGCAGTAGCCCTTCGGTCTCGGCCTGCTGGAGAAAGACTTCGGCGATCCCGGCGGAATCGCCACTACGGATCATGCGCGCGACGGGGTTATTTCCTCGACGGGCCGCACTGAGCGCAAGCACTCTATCGCGCTGGTGTTCGAGCCACTGCCGCAATCCCATATTTGTCTACCTCCAGTTCCTCCTCACCGGCACGCAGGTCGAATGCAGCCCGCTCTTGGCCGGATAAAACTGCCGGTAACGGATGTGCCGCACGTAAACCTGCCGCAGCATGGGATCGGCTTTTCCCATCCGTTGCAGGACACCTACGGCACCGATCCAAAAGATCACCGCCAGGCAAACGCCCCACCAGGAGCCCAAACTGAGGCCCAGGGTGGTAGCCGTCAGGGCCGTGATCAATACCAGCTCCCGATCCCCGCCCAACAATTGGTTGGGCCGGTTGATGGAAGGGTGGATCAGCACGGTCCGCGGTGTGGAAGCGTCTGCCATGGTTAGACCACTGCGCCGCCGACGCCGAATGCCGAGGCCAGCATGGGAGCCGCGAAGACTAGCACGGCGACCACCAGCCCGATCATGCAGGCGCGCCGGCCAACCTCGCCCAGCTCGTGTCCGAACAGCAGCGTGCCCCCGGCAATGCAGATGCCGATCAGCCCGATGGCGTAGGCCACCGGGCCGGTGAGCGAGGTGGCGATCAGGGTCATGGGTTTCTCCCACGGCAGACCACCGCCGGCGGGCGCCGCGTAAGAGCGAGCCAGGAAGGCTTGCGTGACTAACAGTAAGGCTCCGATGCGGGAGCCGGAAAGTTTGCGTCTGAAAAACGTCATAGGTGTGCTCCTTTCAAACTTGTTCGACTTGGTACTGCCCCTCTTTCCAACCATTGACTAACAACATCTCGCGGACCTTGCGCCCGGCCTTAAGGGAGGGTTCCGGATCCACGAAGATCACCAGATCGACCGTCTCCGCGATCAACTTTTGCTGCGGGGCGTCAGTGCCTTCCGCCACCAGGCTTTCCAGTCGCGTGAGGCCCAGTAAGGCTCCGTTCGCGTGAATCGTCCCGAGGCCGCCGGGGTGGCCGGTGTTCCAGGCTTTCAATAGCGTGTGCGCCTCGGCGCCGCGCACCTCGCCGACCACGATGCGGGTGGGCTTCAGGCGCATGGAAGCGCGCAAGCATTCGAGCATCGTGACCTCCCCCACGGCCCGCAGGTCGAGATAGTTCCGGACGCGGCATTGCAGCTCGGTAGTGTCCTCTATTGAGATGACCCGGTCGAAGGGGGTCAGCTCCGCGATGGCGTCCAAGATAGCGTTCAGCAGGGTCGTCTTACCGGACCCGGTGGCACCCACCACCAGGATGTTCTTGCGCTCGCGGACGGCCGCGCGGATGATCTCGGCATGTGGAAGTCCGCGCACTGCCACCGCGAAATCCTCTTGCTGGCGCACGCGATTGGATACGTCTTGCCTGCTGGTCAGAATTCTGGCGGCCTCATAATCGCTGAGGGTAAAGACCTTTCTGGGTCGCAGCCGGATCGCGAAGACTGGCTGGCGCACAACCGGGGCGACTACCCCTTCGAAGCGGCTGCCGTCCAGCGGCAGTTCGGTTTCAAGGATCGGGTGATCGTGATTCAACACTGTGCCGCGCCAGGCCGCTACAGTTCCCAACGCGCTGGCAGCGGTGGCGGGCGCGATGCTCCCCACCGTTACGAAGCCCGCGCCGCGACGTTTGACCCACAGACAGGAATCAGGGTTGAGTATGATGTCCTCAACATCCTCTTCGGCAAGCAGGTTCAGGATGGCCTCGCCCAGTTCCCGTCGCAGCTTCGCTTCGAGCCGGCAGTACTGGTCATTCTGGAAAACAATCGAAGTCGCCATTGCTTTTTCGTCAGGCTGTGGTACTTTTTTTACTAAATGGGGTTACACCCTGTATGCCGCCACGTGTCGCGGCCGTGACATGAGGAGAAACTTATCGATCATTGAGGCACTGGGGCCATGGGCGTTATCATTGTTCCTTTTAATTACAACGAGGAGTCTAAGTTTTCTGTCGTTCCAATCTGCATCGGGGATATCGACCCGGATGGGAACCCGATCCATCGCGCGTGGGTGGAGCAGGGTGTTGTCCCGGTCGCCGATCCGCTTAGGAAGATCGCAAGCCGCGTCCTGAGCGACGTTTGGCGTGTATCAGAAATCGCAGAGCGAGCCGTGCACTCGCTCTCGCGGAAGCACCACGGGGATTTGGGTGACGAGCCCAGCCTCCGGATTCTGAAGCGCGCACATTGGTATGCCGAGGACCTTCGCGTGGGTGGCCGGCGGGTACGCCGCAAAACGGAAGTCGAGTTGTTCGGCGCCACGCTGGACACTTTGGAGGATCAGTTCGACTTGGTATCGCAACTGGAGGCAAAAGACGCGCTGGATCGTCTGATGAAGGAGCTGGACCGCCAGGGATTGCATGACGTTCGTGAAATGGTGCCAATGATGCTGAGGGATTGTAACGCCAACGAGTTCGTACGGCGGTTCGGAAAATCGCGCAACACCCTTTCGCAGAGCTTCTATCGAGGGATGCGAAGGGCGGCGCGGGCCGCGGGCATCACTTGGTAGATTTTTTCCGCTGAATCGCTTAACTCCCATCGTGCTGGGTGTAATAATGTCATGGACTGATGCCGCGTCCCGAATCGCCTGACGCCCAATTCGACAGGCTCAAAAGCCAGCTTCAGAACTCAATCCTCAGCGATTATCCCAATCCAGAGCGGAAGGGATGTCCCGGCGATGCGGTTCTGAAAGAACTGGCTGCCCGCCCCCTCGACGACAGCCTGGAGGGCAATCCGCACTGGCACCACGTCACACACTGCTCAGAATGCTATCGCGAGTTCCTTGGGTTGCGCGGCGAGCTTCGGCGGAAGGCCAAGGCCCGCCTGGCCAAGATTGGCGTGGCGGCGGCCACCGCGACGGCGCTCATCGTCGGCGGTACATTCCTGGCCATTCGGGGATCGACTAGCGCAAAGCGCCCCCTGAATGCCGAACTGGTGTTCCGGCAGCGCATTGTGGACCTCCAAGGGCGTGCGATGACGCGGTCGGAGGAAGGTAAAGAGGATACGAAGCCCATCGTGCTTCAGCGGGAACCCGAGGCGCTGACCATCCGGCTTCCCTTTGGAAGCAGGGAGGGTGCATACGAGGTTCAGATCCAAAAGAGCGCCGGCCACCCGCTCTTATCTGCCACTGGCGAGGCCAAGGTTGAGAACGGCACGACGGCCCTCACCGCGAAAATGGACCTTTCAAAATTCGAAATCGGGAATTACTTTATTTGTCTTCGCCGACTGCCCTGGGATTGGACTTGCTACCCAGTGGTCATCCGTTGAGACAAGAAGGAATGCAACGCGCTCCGCAACTGCAAACCACCAGTTGAGCGACATTGCGCCGCCCGCCATAATCTTCCAGCCTCCCGGCTTCGGCTCGATTATGCCGCTTCCCGTCCAGTTGACGTGGTTGGGACTTATCAGGACTTACCGTGGATGGCAGCCCTGAGAAAGCTGGCGGCGGTTCGATTCCTGGCGCAACGGCGTCGTGGGGGGCGCCACTTCAGCAAAGGAGGTGTCGGGCTCCTTGGATGTGAGCGAGCCGGAAGTTAGTGTCCAATCACCAATGTGCTGTCCCAGTTCTTGAAAGTTGTGGAACGCGCCGGCAGCGCCTCCTTCAAACCTCGATTTTCAGTCCCGATGGGTGAGGCCTGGAAGAACTGATCCTGCCCAGCCGGTCGGGCGCTTAAATGTTGGGATGTGTAAACATATAAGAAGCATCCGGTCTGGATTGCAAGCCGCATTGTCGGACGTTTAGAGGTTCAATTGTTTACACGTTTGTGCGCGAGTAAAATCTTAAGCGCCTTGGGCGCGCCGGACGAATGTGACACGGACGCTGCAAACTTCCTCGCCATCAGTCAGGCTCGACGAGCGGCCCCAGAATGGTTGGATTCTACAACGTGATAAGGTCGCTGAATTCTCTCAGACTCCCGATTTCTACATCGCAGTACCCCGCCTTGCTTATTGGGCGGGGAGGAAACCAACAGTGACGATTTTCGTTCTGATATGAGTAGCGGAAATGTTTGGAAAAAGCGACGGGTACGGTAAGTGACCGTGGCAATAGCGGGTCAATGTATTCCACGGCTGAATAGAACATTTTCGTACCGCTCAGCTTTTGAAGACTAGCTTCACGGAGCATGCTGGTAAAGCGCGTTCTGTCTCTGATGACAACACATGAATCGGCGTCATAATCGACAAACAGACGCGGCACCAGAGATGCGCTCATACAATACAGCCAATAGTCGGACTCCAACTGAAGCTTTACATCGACTCTTTGTCGGGGAAGGTCAGGAATGTCTTTCGGATTGCTCACAAGAGGAATGAGCTCCTCTCTTGAAAGGTCTAGGGCAGCCTCAATGGTCAATTCATCGTCCTTGATAGCGTCATTATGAGCTGTTGCCGCGAAATAGGTCGCTGGTTGAATCCGGAGTGCGCCATCACTGTGTAGCATCTCCATATATCTCCGTTTACCGAACTTGACACACATGTCCCCAGGGTAGGTGCCGAGAGATTCCAGCCGCCTGGCAGCCTTTCGGGCAAGTTCGGACGCGAACTCGGGAATCTTGGGCGGAGGTGGGCCACCTTCCTTCAGGCCCGCAGGATATGGTCCGTATCGCAATTTGAACTCTTCAAGCGCGTGGGTCGCCTTTTCCATCCAAAGCGTGGATTCATTCGAAATTTCGTCTGGCCCTATTTGGGCGGGGCGAAACCCAATTCCATCGGTAGTCACTGTTACCAGATTTAGGACGATGTCATGGAAGCGCTGGACCAGTTCCGCATGCGTTAGGTGGCGCGAGTACCGGTCACGGCGATATTGAAGACGCCATACATCGCTGCGTGGCATGCGCTGTTCCGTCATATCACCGAGCAAGAAAACATTTCACTCCCGTTTTGTAGTAACGTGTGAGAAAGAACACTATCGGACTCATTTAGACGGTTCATCAGGCGGAAGATGTTCTTCTGGCGGAGAAGATGCCTGCGGTCTTCTCATGCTGGCTAAAAGAGATTCTGCCATCGCTGCACTATATCGACGTGCCAGGTCGTCTTGCGCGAGATTCATCCTGACCTCCGGGCTAGGCCACGCGGCCATAATTTGGAGGAGCTCTTCACGCGGTGTCGTCTTGCAAGACTCGTAAAAGAAATCGAATGCATCAAGAGTCCTCTTAATCGGTTTACGAACCGGTTTCACGACGCCGAAATACGTATCGGGCGAAGCTTGGTAGACCGCAATATCAGCCTCACTCAGCTCGCGTTGGACAATGACCGATGTTCCGTTTTCGAGGTTGCATCCATAAAAGGCTTTCCGCTGGCCGGTATCAACGATTGCGTCAACGACTACAGCCGTAACCAGATTGCCATTGCCGTCCCGAAACTGGCACGTTTCGCCAATTTGTAGCCTGTCCGGTAGGTTGACGGCATAAAAGGCGTCCTCTGGCGTTTTGTCATCAAACGTGCTTGGAATCTGCGCGTGCTTCTCCAATGCCTGCATAAGCCAATAGAGTTCAATGTGACGCTCGCGCGCTTCGACTAGCTGCAGCATCGGCAGGGGAATACGCGGAGCGAAGTCATCAATTTTGAAGCCGCACGCGAACATAATCTCTGGCTCGGCGGGTGCATCAAGGTTATGAAGGTGGGTGCGGTTGGAGACAAGGATATATGAGGGCGGGGCAGGGAGATTCGAGATGGTGAGGGTCTGCTCAGCATCGATAATTTCCGCGTCCACCAATGGAACCCAATCAGGGACTCCGTCAGCAGAGACGGCTTGGGCACGGCTAAGCTCGATGCAGATTATGCGCTGATGAGCCAGGTCCTTGGCTAGTGCCCGGTATATTTTGTCGCGAATCCTCGGCGGCTCCGATGTGACTCCGGCGCGCTTCGAATCCGAAGTAACCGCTTTCGCCTCTACAGAAAACTTTCTGCCGGTTTGAGGGTGCGTGGCAAGGAATTCACAATGCGCGGTGGTGCTGTCATCCTCTGCTTCCATCTCAATTTCAAATCCCGCCTTAGCGAAACTTCCGATTACGAACGTTTCATACAGTGCTCCTTCAAACGTTTTCGGATTCTTCAATCGCTTGACAAGCAACGGCACCAGTCGGGCGTTGTGAGCGCAGAGATACAGGTCGTAAGCCAACTCAAGGTATAGCCTTATGCTTCCCGTCATCTCGCCCGTGTAGATACCGTTGCGCTGTAACGTATGCGACTTTTGAAAATCACAGAGCTTTTGATACCACTGCATGAGCGGGTGACGCTGCGCTAAATCCTTCTTCAGCTCGGCGTTCCCCCACTCTGGTGTAAATACAGTGCGGATATACGCGAAAAGAAAATCGTGAAACGTGCGCCAGGTTTTGCCCCAATGAAGCGCGGAGCCGACCGCCACAAGGCGATATCCCTGATATTCAACCGAAATGATTGGACGCCCGAGGCCCTGCATTAAACGGCGGCGATACTCCTTGGCACCATGGCGCGCCGTCTCGACTTGCATGAGCCGAAACGCTTCAGCCGAAGGTTCGCCGGTCGCGGCCGTAGGAGATTGCGCACCAAACCCACAGCAGTGTTTGTATTTCTTGCCACTATTGCACGGACACGGTGAGTTTCGGCCTATTTTGGGCATCGGATTCACGCCCTCCGGGACAACGTAAACGACATCAAAAACATTTTCCTCTTCTATTGTAATATGGTGTGATAGAGCACACGAGATGCCGGATTCCGCGTCTGCAATCGGTCTGCTATACCACTACACCTCCGACGTGGGCCTTCAGGGTATCATTGAGTCGGACAGAAGTTGGGCAACACACGTCCGTTTCCTGAATGATTACACCGAGTTTCGGCAGGCGTTCAACGAGGTGTACGTAGAGGCGCTGACTGAAGCATTCCGCGAGGGGCTTCCAACGGATATCGACAGCATGGCGCGGTCGGTAATCGATGGTTTGCTTTCGAACCGGAATCGTCGGAGCATTCTGAAAATTATCGAGGACTCGGGGTTGGCAACGGATGCCTTTGTGTGCTCATTTACGACCTTGCCGCAACCCGGCCCCGACCCAGGCGACCGACTGAGCCAGTGGAGGGGGTATTCGCACTCAACGCAGGGCTTCAGCTTGGGGTTCGACAAGGTGCTTTTAGAGAATCAAATTGCACTGGACAATCCCGGTGCGAAGGCGAGCGTTCTTGAATGCATTTACGAAGATGCCGAAAAACTGTCATTCTTTCAGGATATGGGGCAGAATGCCTGTGCGCGATTTAACGAGCGGTGGCTTCAACGCACCGAGCCAGTGCCGCCGGGATTCACGACGAATAATCCGGCTGCCACGGAAGACTACATGAAGGCTTCGTCGTATTTTCTGAAGTCCCTCTCCGAGGCGACGGCAAAATTCTTCACAACCGCAGCGCGCATCAAGGACAGCGGGTTCCGCGAATAATGTGAATGGCGGATAGATCTACAGGCCCGCCGAGACGCTCTGGTACGCTCTGGATTCCTCAAGTTTCGCAATGGGCAGTTCGGTCAGACGCCATTTGTAGAAATCCCGCTTGGTCTTACGACAGGGGCCACTTCACCACTCCGAAGAATCGTGGTCGGCCCAGGCGCGCATAAAGACGACATGAAGCGTTGGGTTGAACTGCTCCTTGAAACGCGGGGAATCGCGGTGAAGTCAGGCAATAGGCCAGACTTCAAGGACGGCATAGAAGTAGCAGTCTCAGTCATCCCCTACCGTTCTTAAGCGAAGACTCCGTATCCGCGTCTTTCCTTGGCGAGGCGGTGCGCGTCCAGCGCGATGCTCCGAGCGATCCAGAGCGGGCCGGAACCGCTGCTTACCTGTTCCAAAAAAGGTATTCGTCGCCAGCGGAGGGCCGTGCACGGAAGATAAACGTCTTTGCAGCGCTTGGCTGATCATTCCACAATCTTGAAGTATTGGAACGGCGGCCTTCGTTTTCCGTTTGAGGTCATTCCTCCCGTGACACGCCGTTCACTGAGATCGGGCGATGTCCGTCTGGTGGCAGGCCACTTGGGTGAAGTGCTGCGGGCCTTTAAACCGCATCCATACGGTTTGCGACAAGCTTCGTTCCGGGTTGGCCAAGCGGGCTTGGCGAACCCGTGACGCTCAAGAGCCTGTCCTTGCTGTGAGCGTGCGAGGCAACGTCCGGCGCACATCAAATTTAGAGACTGCTTACGATTTGAACTGCCGACTCTAGCTGATTGTCTTTGCCGGCCGCGAATGCCTCCGTCGACCACGGAACTTCGAAGTCCGGTTTCACACCGGACCCTTCGAACCGGTGCCCGTGCCACGTAATGTATTCGGCCTTCGGCATAATCAGCATGTAACCCTGGCCGACCTTGAAGCCGGACCCCGGTATCAGCCGGCCTGCGGTCTCGGTTCCCACAATCGTCGCCAAATGATTCTCCGCGGCAAACGCGGCAGCCATCTCGCCGGCGCTCACGGTGTGCTCGTTTACCAGGATTACGATTCGGCCATGCCACTTCTTCGCGCCGAGGCCTTCGGACACCAGGAGCACAGAGGGGTCCCGGCCTGCGAACTTGAAGATCATCGACGCGACGCCCAGGAAATTGGGCAGATGGGTGGGAAGGCGATCCAGCTTTGGCAATTTCGATTTGTCGTAGCCCGATTCCGCACGACGGCGCGTGATCGTGTATCCGATCGGCAATTTGGCTGGTGTCAGGTGGCTCATCAAGCGCAGCACGCCGAGGCCGCCACCGAGGTGCCCGCGCAGGTCTAGCACCAACCGGTCGCACGATTTCAACTCGGCCACCGCTACGTCGATGGCGCGCGACACGTCCAGCCCCACCTGTCCCGGAAGAATGCTGACCTTTAGGTAGCCCACACTGTTCGGCATGCGCGCCCATGCAACGGCTTTGAGTTCCGAATAGGGCTGTTTGCGAGAGCGCGGCTCAGGAATGGTCACCCTCAACGAGATTTCGTCGGCCCCTCGTCGAATCACCAAGTCTACTTGACTTCCCATGGGGAACATCGGCTGGTCAGGCGGGTATACGAGAGTCCCGTTGATCGACTTTAGCTCATCCAAGGGCATCAATCCAGCGGAATGGGCCGGGCCGCCTTCATGTACATCCTGCGCGACCCAGCGTGGACCCGCTTCCGTTTCGGCTCTGCGGAAGCTAGCTCCAATCGCCAGCCTGCCGGGAACCCGCCGCACGGACTGATGGAAGAATCCGGTATGGCTGCTTTTGAGGCTGCGGACCAAGTCATGCATGCGTAGCTCGAACTCATCCGGATCGCTGGCCGATAAAATGGCATCTCGCGTTTCACTGGCACGCTTCGGCCATTCCGTTCCGTTAAAGTTCGGATCGAAGTAGTACTTCGTTACCTGGGCCACCGTTTTATCGAATATTTGCTCTCGCTGCTCCAGGCTTAGGTTTGTTGGTTTTGAAATTGATTCGCCTCGTGCCATCTCCGATCACCTCAAAGCCGGCCCAATAGTACGACTGGGCTTTGTCCCCAAACTCCTTTATGAAATCGAGCTGCCCCTGCCGAAGGGCTTCGCGGACCTCCAAACCGGCAGCCAGGTGCTCGTAGAAAAAACTCATTAGCGTGGCGGTGGAACGATCATCCACCTGCCACAAGCTCGCCACGACGCTTTTGGCGCCCGCGATCAGAAACGCCCGCGCGAGATTCATGATGCCTTCCTGACCCTCAAGGCGGCCGGTACCGGTGTCGCAAGCCGACAACACGACAAGATCGGCGTTCAGCCTGGTCTGGCGGATCTCGCGCGACTGCCACAGCCCGTCTTCAGAATCATTGCCAGGAGCCAACAGGAGCGCCGCTCGATCCGGCTCGGCTTCATTCCCGATACCGTGGGCGGCGATGTGGATGATTTTGAAGTCGCCCAGCGCCAGAGCCTTGAGGGCGGCTTCAGAAGCAGCGGCGCCATCCAGTTCCACACTGTTCCTTCCCAGCGCTTTCGCCGCCTCCGCGATCTCTTCGCGCGCGAACGGCAGCGGCGTCAACGCCGATTTTTGCAAGTCAAACATACCCCGCGTGTTGGAAGCAAGCTGTACCGCGGCGGATTGCCCTGGACTATAGGCGACTCCCAGGAATGGCCTTGTGGCGGTGGTTTGCGTTGGGGCAGTCTTCAGAGTGAAATATATCGTTGCGGACGGAACCGAGGCGATGGTCACCCGCTTGTTTATGGTTGCGCCATTCTCGTCCATGAGCGCCTCGAATGGGACCAGGTTGAGGGAACCGTCAGGAACAAGGACAATCGCCGTCGTGCGCTGCGCGACGGCCGGCGACAGTAGGCGGCCGTAAAGCTCTTTCGCCAGATCGACTGATTCCTGTTTGTTCCTGACGCCAGAAAGAAAATGACTGACCAGCCCGTCGATTTGCGGCCGTCCCGGAAGCTCGTAGACTTTCAAGCCAGCCTGAGAAATCTCCAACGCATACGACTTTTTCGCATCAAGTACGAATTCGATCAGGCTTTCGTTAGCAGCCAACTGGCGGCGAATTGCCGACAACGACACGGGCGGGCGCCGGAGCATCTCCATCTCCTTCCGGCTTTGGGCAAATTCGGCGGGACCCATCCAGAAATACGCATGATCGAGCTGGTCTAACACTTTGTGCCGTTGCGGAGCCGAAAGGTCCTCCTGCACAAGTTCTCTTTGTAGCCGAACGATCTCTTGGTCGCCTGGGGTCGCCTCCGAGAGGGGACTGGACCGGCGAGCATAAAGGATCGAATCCAAGAGAGCGCGTCCACGGGCGCTTTCGACAATGCGGAAGGCCTTTTCGGGATCGTGAAGGCGATCCCACGCCAGCCGGAAGTGTGCAACGTAAATATCGCCCACGGCGGCGATCATCTCGGTCTTCATTCGCGAGGTCTGCGCATTTACGAGCAGGCCATCAATCAGATCGGTTGCGCGGTCATAGAGTGCGTCGGCGGCGGCCAGCGCTCCCAGAGTAGCCTCAACCTCGGCCTTCTCCGCGACATACATGGGAAAATCGTAAGCCTCTTCAACCCGCCGGAGAACTTCTATCCCTCGACTGATGACCGGCATCGCCTTTGCCGGCGCGTCCTCGGTTCGGTATAGCTGCGATAAATGCAAAAGACCGTCCGCTTCCTCTCTGGGCAAATCCGCTGCTTTCGCAATCTCCACAACTTCTTTGAACGACCGCTCAGCGCCAGCGAAATCGTGCTCTTCAATCGCCAGTTGGCCAGCCTGGCTGAGAAGCTCTGTTTCGGCGCCGCTCACGCCGTTCTTTCGGGCCAAATCCAAGGTACTGGCGAGCAGCTTTTTCCCTTCTTCGCGACCGCGCACCTTTTGGGGTTCAGAAAGCTGCATCAACGCGCGGACCTTGGCGATGGAGAATTGCAGCGGCATCTCGCTGAAGCCGCTCTTTCGTGCCAGTTCCTCGACGCGGTCCAAAAGCTGTACGGCCCTGTCCGCCATGTTGTTCACGGCCATCCCATTTGCGATCCAGGTTGCAAAGTAGATCTCGCCCGAGGCGTCGCCCAACTGCTCTGCTTTCATTACGGCCTGATAGAGGGCGCCGCCCGCAGCGCCGATGTTGCCGTTCAACCCTGCGACCAATCCCAGGTAGCCGTTGGCGCGATTCTGCCATTTGCGATCACCGGCGGCGGTTGCGACCGCCAGCAGTTTGCGCCAGTCGTCCCCTGCCGCAGCCGTGTCCAGATTCAGGTCGATTGTGCCAAGTAGCGCCAATGCCCGGATTTTCAACTGGGGGTCACCTTCCACCAACGGATCGGTCAAGTCGAGCACCACTTGCACGCGGGTGGCCCGGTATAAACCTGCTTCTGTGTCCCCGTGGAGCCGGCCAAACTTGGCGTACAGCTCATTTCGCCGGTCCCCCGCCCGCTGGAACTCTTTCTCCGCCTTGGCATAAAGCGGCGCGGCTCTAAACCAGTTTCCTTGGTCGGCAAGGCGATCCGCCTGGGAAAGGAATTCGCTCGGGGTTTGCGCGTGCCCGCAGGTGGAGGCCACCAGGCCGGCTGCAATCACTTTGGCAGCAACACCGAGCCGCCACCGGTCGCGTTTGCGCGCTCCGTTCAAGATATGCGTCTCCCACGCGCGGAACTGAAACCGCCATCTAAACCGTATGTTCTTCAAACCCCGCTGCGTGACAGAAGGCTTCACAGAATGCAGTGCAACTTCACAAACATCTCAGTACTGGGTACTACCCAACAACTAGGTACCCCGAGTTTCAGATTGTTTCCAAATTCTTTCGCGCCGCGCGTCGGCGTCACCGGCACCGGGACTCGCGGCTTACCGGGTAGAGCGTTTCCTTGCACCAGGGAAACGCCGGAGCCGAAACGTGGACAGAACCAGCGAAGCGGTCACGCGACAGATTGTCGCGATGGGCGGCGACGTATTCGAGATCGGCCTGTACAAGCCCGAGGGTGCTGGCGACAATGAACCTCCGATGATTCCGCGAACCTGGGATATGCAGGCTGTCTTGAAGTCGATCCCATGGTTGCGGCTCCAGAATCGCAACGGGCGAAACATTTATATTCGGCCAAAAGGCGAACACAATTTGAGCTTGATCGATGACCTCACGGCCGAATCGATTGAGCGTATGAAAGCAGAGGGTTTCCATCCGGCGTTAGTGGTCGAGACCTCGCCGGGGAATTTCCAGGCGTGGCTCAAGCACTCGCGGATTCTTTCGCGGGAACTGAGCACGGCGGCGGCCCGAGCGTTGGCTCAAGAATACGGCGGCGACCTTGGCGCAGCCGACTGGCGGCATTTCGGTCGCCTAGCCGGATTCACCAACCGGAAGGAAAAATATAAGGCTGACGGCCTGTTCCCCTTCGTCATGCTGAGCCAGGCGAACGGGTTACCCTATCCAGAAGCCGACCGATTCGTCGCCCAGATTGAGCGGCAACTCGACCGTGGTCGCCGAGAGCGCGAACGGCGCCGCACGGCAGTGGCGCGCGATGGAGCTTCGGGCGTACTGCGATGCATTGAGAGCTTTCGAGCGAATCCAACGTACGCCGGCGACGGCACTCGCATTGACCTGGCATACGCGATTTACGCTCTTGCGCACGGCGTGCCGGAGGCACAGATAGACACGGCCATTCGCAGCCGCGACTTGACCCACAAGGGCAACGAGAAGCGGCAAGCCGAATACGTCGAGCGGACGCTAAGAAAGGCAGCGACCATCATTGACCGAGGTTCGCGCGCACTTGCCCGGTGAGTCAGCCCCGCGCAATCCCGGGCGGAAGCAGACGGAAGCGTAGCCGATCACACGCTCATGTAGCAGGGCGATGCCCAGACGTAAGCGCGTTTGAACGAAGCCGCCCGCGCGGCGGACGCTGCGCGTGAGGTGGTACCGAGCAATGGGGATCGGAGAGGAATAGTGTGGGTCACAAGGAGGTCCCTGTGACCCAACTTCGAAAAATGATGCTGGAGGAACTCCAGCGTCGTAATTACTCTCAGACTACCGTGAAAGGCTACCTGAAAGTGGTGGAGGCTTTCGCCAGTTATTTTCATCGTCCTCCGGATCAACTGGGTCCGGAGCAGATCCGCGCCTACCAGGTCTATCTGTTCAAAGAGAGAAAGCTGAATGCGCGCACCGTCGGCCATCATACGGCGGCCCTGCGGTTCTTCTATTGCAAAACACTGAAGCGGCACTATCCGATCGAAGAGGTACCGTATCCGAAAGCACCTCGTAACTTGCCAATCGTCCTCACGCGAGAAGAAGCGATCCGGCTAATCGACTCAGCGAGCAATCTTTTCCACCGCGTTCTGCTGATGACCGCCTATTCAACCGGCATGCGCCGGGCTGAAGTGTGCAATCTGAAAGTCGAGGATATTGACAGCAGGCGCATGCTCATTCGCGTCCACCAAGGCAAAGGGCGCCGGGACCGGGACGTTCCACTGAGTCCGAAACTCCTGGAGACGTTACGCGAGTACTGGCGCTGGATGAAGCCGAAGACTTACCTTTTTCCGGGCACTGTGAACGGTTCGCGAGCCGATAAGCCGATCACTGCCAAAATGCTTTGGGCCGCTTGCCAGGAAGCGGCGCGGCGAGCCGGCATTACCAAATCCGTCGCACCCCATCTACTGAGGCATAGTTTTGCTACTCACCTGGTGGAAGGCGGTGCGGATTTACCCACAGTCCAGGCGCTGCTCGGCCATGCTGATCTCAAGCCGACCTCGATTTACCTGCATCTGTCCGAGCGCCACCTCAAGGCCGCCGGCACCCCTCTCGACAACGTCGAACTGTCGAGTCTGGACCAAGTAAAACGCTCCCGGAGGCTGCACAAAAAATGACGCGGCCACCTTTCGAGGTGGCCGATATCATTCGCGCGCATGGCGACAGCTTTGTGAACAGGAATCGCTCCTGGCTGACATGGCTGCATCTCCGCATCCTTTTCGCCATCGAGCATTGCCGCACGGCCGTGCTCGGTGGCCATCGGGATCGTTGTCGCCAATGCGGCCACGAGGCCATCTCCTTCAACTCCTGCCGCTCCCGGCACTGTCCCAAGTGCCAGACGAGCGCGCGCGATAAGTGGCTCGCCGAACGAAGTAAGGAACTGCTGCCGGTGAAATACGCACACGTGGTTTTCACCATCCCGCATGAACTTGTATGGATGGCTCTTCACAACAAGAAAGTCATCTATGATCTCCTGTTTCATTCCAGCGCCGCCACGCTGCTTGAGATTGCCGCTGATCCGCGGCATCTCGGCGCCGAGATCGGCTTCCTCAGCGTTCTTCATACCTGGGGACAGAATCTCCAGATCCATCCACATATCCACTGCGTGGTCCCGGCGGGCGGTCTGTCCTCAGACCATCAGAGCTGGGTTCGTCCTCCCTATGCGTTTTTCCTTCCGGTGAAGGTTCTCAGCCGCGTCTTTCGAGGTAAATTCGTTGCCGGCCTGAAGCGCGCGTTTCACGACGGCAAACTCTTGTTCCCCGGTAAAATGAAACCCTTCGCTGAACAGAAGGCCTTCTCTGCTTTTCTGAGGACTCTGTTTCGTCACGACTGGGTCGTCTACGCCAAACGCCCATTCGGAGGACCTCAACATGTTCTGCATTACCTGGCTCGCTACACGCATCGCGTCGCCATCTCCAACCACCGGATCGTCAACTTCGCCGATGGCCAAGTGACGTTCCGCTGGAAAGACTACGCCCATAAGAACAAGCAGCGATTCATGACAGTTGCCGCCGAAGAGTTTCTGCGACGCTTTCTGCTCCACTCTTTACCCCGCCATTTTGTCCGAATTCGCTTCTACGGCTTCCTTGCCAGACGACGCCGTGGCAAACTCCTGCCGGTTTGCAAGCAACTGCTGCAACTTGCCTCGAACGAGACGATCACAACCGAGACGTCCACGTCCGACAGTCGCGGCCAATGGCGCTGCCCCCGCTGCGGCGGATCGATGGACCTTATTGAAAAACTCACTGCTCAACAGCTTCGCCGAACATCGGTTGACCGGGAGAGCTTCGCTGACTCGTCGTAGCCGTCATTCACCGCCGGAATTCTCGCTTGCTTCGGCACGCCCAGTGGACGTGTGCCGCAACCGTGGCAACAAGAACAAAACAGCTCCGCAATCTACGTTAACGGCGCCCGCCATCCCGGCAAAACAACCATTGCGCCCGCCGTCCGCTACCAGGAACATCTTCGCTACACGTCAACTCGTCAGCCTAGAAGCACTGCGATTCGATTCAACACCCATAGCCCTGCCGCGTCCGCCGCAAACGCGGGCGCCTTCCTTCAAACGTCTCTATCTAAAGTGACCCGGCGCACGGCCATTATCCTGCCCGTCGCCGGTTCTCCGCGCCGGGTCACTCCAGATAGAGTCATAGCGTTTATCGTTCCCAATTCGCTGACTGTCAGCCTGGCCGGTCCACCTACGGGGTGGAGAACTGCACCAATGCACGTTCCAAGCGCTCGCCATCCGATGTGCGATTGTGGGTCTTCAACAGGAGCACGGCGACCATCATGGCCGCGATAGTCGCGGTGGTAACTTGGGCGGCGATCATCTCGTCCGGGTAGGCGGCCTGGAGGTCATCGCGGGTCAATCGCGACCCGATTTGTAGCTTCCCGGTGTGCGTGAAGTCGTTCTGCTCATCCCAACTGGACGCCTTGAAGCCCTTGAAGAAGTCGAATCCATGCTTTGCATCGATTGCGGCGACCATCTCGCCCATCTTGGGGAAGCTGAATTTCCCGGCTTTGATCCTGTCCACTTCTTTGGGCTTCGCGCAGGCACAGATCCAAGCAGCGCGGTAGAGGATCTCAAATACCGGCCGGACCAGCGCGAACGCGGAGCCGGACAGGCCGTGACGCGCCAGCAGGACTATGGCCTCCTGATGTTCAAGGGCGATGCTTGCGTATGAGAGCAGAACCTGGCAACGGGTATCAACTATGGTGATCGGGCCGACGATCATGT
Source organism: Bryobacterales bacterium (assembly GCA_003132865.1). Next base: position 1,622 of record PKYZ01000932.1, on the reverse strand, counting down.
CCCACGCCGAGTGTCTGGCAGCCTCGGCACGATCAAGTTGCTCCTTTAACGTCATTAGCAGAGCGTAACACCCGTACGCAGGAATCGTGAACGGTCTGGGCTGAAGAGGCAAACTCTGCCGAGCAGATACGTGCCGCTCGGTCGGGATTCAAAGCGCCTGGATGTATTGGGCTACTTTAGCGGCCAGAGTTTTCATGTAGGTGTCGCCAATTTCGGTCTGCAGAAATGTGGTCTGAGCCGCCCACCCTTGCCCGGCATTAGCCCCCGGCGTTACGTATGCCAAGGTGCTCATTATCTTGTCGAAGATCTCTGGGCTCATCCATTCAGCCAGGGCAGGTCGATTCTGGCGGCACCAACTGACTGCAGTTCTCATGATGAAATCCATGCGTGCGGCTTGGGGCGGGTGACATAGCGTGTAAATGTTCTCCGGCGTGAGTAATTTGGTAGGCCTGACGAATAAGAAGGTTCCCACTGCTAGAACAATGCATGCCAACAGCGTCTGGTCTTGACGGACTGGAGACCTCGCTTCAAGATCAAGCACGTTTAGAGCGAAAGCTCGCTCGTCCGCGAAAAGATTTGAAAGCACGTGAAATGTGCCGTAGCCGTCGGCGTCGATCTCTAAGACTTGTGTATCGATGTCGCAATTCTCGGCGCTGGAATCGATTTCATTAGCAAATTGGGAATCGAGGGTCGAATCAGTCGTATGTCCGTGAACGTGATGGGTATATTCGTGCGTGGTCACGAAATTCAATTGCATTCGAAACAGGACTGCGTGAAATCCACCTTGTCGCTCCGCCGTGTCAAGCTGCAAACCGAGGAGGGTGGCTATTTCCGCCGATTGCGCCATCGGCAGACAGATCTCCCAGATCCTGTGAATGAGCGCGACTGTGATCCCGATGAATGAATAGTCGCCTTCAGTAAATGCGAACGCATTCGCATCGTCCGAGTCGACGAAGTCCATATGGAATGGCGGGTGCGGTACGTGCTCGGGAACATCTCGCCGCTCATTCGTCAAGGCCTCATTCAGATTCACCTGAATTGCCCGCAAGAGATCCTGCAGTGGCTGTTCGATGAGATCGAGATCTTTCTTCCCCCGGTAGATGTCTCTTTTGTACGGAGGAAGTCGTTGGAAGTATCTGTGGAAAAGGATGTCCGGCGCTGTTGCCATTCCGTAGACCTCAATACGACAATGTACGATTCTACTGAATTCTGCCTCCCGGCCCACTGACAGGCCGATTTCGAGCGGGCCGTGGCCATTCGCAACTGGCCAGGATTAATCCCAAGTCGGCATGGCGGCGGTGGTTGGCCCGAATTACCGCGAGTTGCGGAATTACCCGCAAACCGTAGCTGAGCAGTAGCCGCACGACTCGCTCGATGCTGCCGCAATTGTGCTCACCCGAGGAAGTGTCAGACTAGGTGGTGATGGCCTGGCGCTGTTTATCGCAGCATTGTTCCCAGCCAGACGCCACAACCGAACAATACCGCTCCCGAAAACAGCCCTATTGCAACCCATCGTTGACCAACCGCGCGTTCATCGGCTCGGCCTACATCCCCGCTGTTCGTTCTGCCTCGGGTGGAAGCGTTACCGATGTCCTTTGCTATTTCCTGCCGGAGCACCCCAA
>PKYZ01000854.1 GCA_003132865.1 Bryobacterales bacterium | reverse complement strand
ATGATCCTGCTTTTCCTGGGCAATTGGCGCAGCACCCTGATTATCGCGATTTCGATTCCGCTGGCCATCCTGGTTTCGATCATTTGCCTGAGCGCGCTGGGCGAAACCATGAACCTGATGACGCTGGGCGGGCTGGCGCTGGCGGTGGGCATCCTGGTGGACGACGCCACCGTGGAGATCGAGAACATCGAGCGCAACCGCCTACTTGGGAAAGACCTGCGGGAGGCCATTCTGCACGGCGCGCAGGAGATCGCCGTACCGGCGTTCGTTTCCACGCTGTGCATCTGCATCGTTTTTGTGCCCATGTTCTTCCTCAGCGGCGTGACCCGCTTCCTGTTCGTGCCGCTGGCGGAAGCCGTAATCTTCGCCATGCTGGCTTCCTATCTGCTGTCGCGAACGCTGGTGCCGACCATGGTGATGTTTCTGCTGCGGAATCACAACCTGCACGCGCAGCCCGGAGTGTTTGGGCGTTTCCACCAGCGGTTTGAAAATGCCTTCGAGCGCCTGCGCGACAGCTACCGGAACGCGCTCCAGGCGTGCATGCGGCACGGACGAGCGTTCGCCGCGGCGTTCCTGGCGCTGTGTGTGGCATCGCTGGGCTTCGTCTTCGTGCTGGGGCAGGACTTGTTTCCGCAAGTGGACGCCGGTTTGATGCGCCTGCACGTCCGCGCGCGAACCGGACTGCGCATCGAAGAGACTGCCCGCCTTACCGATGAGATCGAAAACGACATCCGCACCATGATCCCAGCGGGCGAACTGGACACCATGCTCGACAATATCGGCCTGCCCTATAGCGGCATCAATCTGTCCTACAGCAATGCGGGGACGATCGGCACTCAGGACGCGGAGATTCTGGTGTCGCTCAAGGAAGGCCACCGGCCCACTAGCGAATACGTGAAGCTGTTGCGGGAAGAACTGCCGCGGCGGTTTCCGGCTACCCAATTCTTCTTCCAACCGGCGGACATCGTCACACAGATTCTGAACTTCGGCGTGCCCGCGCCCATCGACGTACAGATCGCCGGCAGCGACCAACTAGGCAACTACAACGTGGCCCGGCAACTGGCCAACCGAATTCGCTCCATCCCCGGAGCGGTGGATGTGCATGTGCAGCAGGCTTATGACGGGCCCGCGCTGCGGCTGGACGTGGATCGGACCTTCGCGCAATCGGTGGGGCTCAGCCAACGCGACGTGGCCGGCAATTTGCTGGTCTCTCTGAGTTCCAGCTTTCAGACGGCGCCCACGTTCTGGCTGAATCCGAAGAGCGGCATCAGCTACAACGTAGCCGTGCAGACGCCGCAGTATCGGGTGGATTCGGTGAAGGCGCTGCTCGACACACCCATCCGCACGCCGAATTCGCCCGACCCGCAGATCCTGGGGAACCTGGCGTCGTTTCGCCATGGGAGCCAGCCCGCCGTGATATCGCACTACAATGTGCAGCCGCTGGTGGACGTGTTCGCCTCGGTGCAGGGCCGCGACCTGGGCGGCGTGGCGAGGGATGTCCGCCGCGTCACCCAACCGCTGGAAAAGCAGCTTCCGCGGGGCAGCCACTTGACCATCACGGGACAGGTTTCCACCATGTCGCAGTCTTTTATCGGATTGGGCGCGGGGGTGGCGATGGCCATCGTGCTCGCCTACCTGCTGATCGTGGTGAATTTCCAATCCTGGCTGGACCCGTTCGTCATCATTACGGCTCTGCCCGGCGCATTGGCTGGAATCACCTGGGCGTTGCTGCTGACTCACACGACTTTGAATGTGCCATCGCTCACCGGCGCCATCATGTGCGTGGGCGTGGCGACGGCCAACAGCATCTTGATGGTCTCCTTCGCCCGCGAACGGATGGACGAAGGGATGCCCGCGCGGGAGGCTGCGGTGGCGGCCGGCCACACGCGCATGCGGCCTGTTCTGATGACCGCGCTGGCCATGATTATCGGCATGGCACCCATGGCGATGGGGCTTGGCGAAGGCGGAGAACAGAATGCGCCGTTGGGACGGGCGGTGATCGGCGGACTGCTGTTCGCCACCGTTGCAACCCTGTTCCTCGTTCCCACGGTGTTCGGTTTAGTCCACGGAGCAAGAGAATAATTATGACTACCCAAGAGATCCCATTAGTTGAACTAGAACCCGAAATCGCTAACACCCCGGCACCCATAGCCCGGCGTTGGATGGTTGCGGCGCTGTTGGCCGTACTCGGCCTGTTCGCCGCCGGCGCGCTCAGCATCAAAGCGCGTGCCAAAGAGCAGACGGCGTTGTCCGGCGAAACCGCGCGCCTGGCGGTGACCACGGTTTCCGCGGGCTTTCCGCAACCCGAGCCGCGGTCGAGTGAACTGGAGTTGCCGGGGAGCGTGCAAGCATACACGGAATCGCCGATTTATGCGCGGACCAATGGTTATCTGCTGCGCTGGTACAAAGACATCGGCGCGAGTGTGCAGAAGGGCGAATTGCTGGCCGACCTGGATACGCCCGAGGTGGACCAGGAACTCTCCCAAGCGCAAGCTGCGCGGCAGCAGATGGTCGCGGCGCTGGACCTGGCGCACACCAGCGCGGATCGCTGGCTCGAATTGCGACGCACGGATTCGGTCTCGCAACAGGAACTGGATCAGAGGACCAGCGACTACGCACAGGCCCAGGCGAACATGGCCGCCGCGGATGCGAATGTCCGGCGGCTGCAGGAGCTTGAATCGTTCAAACACGTTGACGCTCCCTTTGCGGGCGTGCTCACGCGGCGCAATGTGGACATCGGCGCGCTGGTGAATGCCGGCAACGGCGGATCGGGCAAAGAGCTGTTCAATCTGGCGCTGATCGATCCGTTGCGTGTGTACGTGAGCGTTCCGGAAGCCGATGCCCCAAGCATACGCGCGGGTATGCGGGCGTGGATCGGGCTGGCCGAATTTCCAGCGTCGCGCTTCGGCGGGACCGTAGTGCGGACGGCCAATGCCATCGACCAGAACACGCGCACGCTGCTTACTGAGGTGGATGTGCCGAACAAGGCTGGACGCCTGTTGCCGGGCGCGTACGCGCAAGTCCACTTTGACGTGCCGGTGAACGGCAGCCGGCTGTCGGTGCCATCGAGCGCCATGTTGTTCCGGTCGGAGGGGCCGAGCGTGGCCGTGGTGGGGCCGGGCGATCGGGTGCAATTGCGGTCCATCGTGATCGGGCGCGATTTTGGCACGAGTTTGGAAATCCTGCAAGGTATCCGGGCGAACGATCGCGTAGTGCAGAATCCTCCGGATTCGTTGGAGAACGGGCAGGTCGTGCGGGTGACGGTGGGGAAACCGTCATGAGACGCGCGCACGGCATAGTGTTAGTTGGCGCGGCGATCCTGCTGGCCGCGTGCCATCCCGTCGGGCCGGATTATCACACTCCTCCCCAGCCGCACCCGGCGGCATGGCACACCGAAGGTCCGTGGCGGCCGGGCGATCCAAAGGACCAGATCCCGAAAGGCGCGTGGTGGGAGGTCTTCCACGACGCCGACCTGAATCGCCTGGAAACCGCGGTGCTGGCCTCGAATCAGGACCTGCTTTCCGCGAGTGCGCGAGTGCAGCAGGCGCGTGCGCTGGCTTCGGTGGCGATCGGCAACTTCTACCCGCAGGCTGGCGTGTCGCCGTCGTTCCAGAGGTTTCGGCTCTCGGCAAACCGCCCGTCTTTGGGAGGGGTGGTGGACGGGCCCATCACGCAAAACGCCTGGAGCCTGCCTTTCGAGCTGAGTTACGAGCCGGACCTTTTCGGGCGCACCAGGCGCAGCGTGGAAGGCGCCAATGCGAGTTACCAGGCCGCCGGTGCGGACTTTGAAAACGTGAAGCTGGTGCTGACCGCGGAGACCGCCGCCGATTACTTCACGCTGTGCGAGGTGGATGCGGAGATCCGCATTCTGGACGATACGGTCGCGTCGATGGAGAAGGCTACGGCGCTGGTGCAGAACCGTCACGATGGCGGAGTCGCCTCCGGTCTCGACCTGGCCCAAGAGCAAGCGTTATTGGAGGCGACCCGTACGCAGGCCAAGCTGGAGCGGCAACTGCGCGCGAACTATGAGCACGCCCTGGCGGTGTTGTGCGGCGCGCCGGCCCCGGATTTCCGCGTAGCGGAAGGTTCGCTCCAGAAGTATCTGCCCGCGATCCCCACGGGCGTGCCTTCCGATGTGCTGGAGCGGCGTCCGGACATTGCACGGCAAGAGCGCCTGATGGCCGCGGCAAACGCGCAGATCGGCATCGCCCGGTCGGCTTATTATCCGAGTTTGCAAGTGGCGGCCACCGCTGGATTGGAGAGCACCGGCATCGCGAGCCTGATCTCGCTGCCGAGTTCCCTGTGGGCGGTCGGCGCAACGCTGGCGCAGCCGCTGTTTTCCGGTGGCCGCATCCGCGCCGGCGTGGATTTTGCCAAAGCGGGTTACCAGGATTCCGTGGCGCAATATCGCCAGAGCGTGCTGGTGGCGTTTCAGGAAGTCGAGGACGCGCTGGCCGGACTGCAGGTGTTTGCGGGCGCCGCGAAATCGCAGGATGCCGCGGTGGCCGACTCGCAGCGCGCGCTGAATATCGCACTGAATCGGTATACCGGCGGGCTGGTCACTTATCTGGATGTGGTCACCGCGCAGCAAAGCCTGCTTTCCAATCAACGCGAGGCCGCGCAGATTCAAGGTGGTCAGTTGTTGGCTTCGGTAATGTTAGTGAAAGCACTCGGCGGAGGATGGGACGCCCACAGCCTCGCCGAGATTTCTGTCAAGCCCAGCCTGAGGACGGCCTTCCTGCCTTAACAATTGGTTCGTCGGAGAAAATCGTTGGTGGATTCGGGCTCTGGTAGTTTGCCAAGTGTGTGATATAGGGCGAGTTCGAGGACGCGGAAGGTACGGAATCCGTATGATTTTCTCATGGTGACTTTGGCTCTGTTGTTAAGGCCCTCAACGACGCGGCTGGAAAGTAGCTTTTGAGCGCGGAAGTAGTTGAGGATCAGTTCGCGATGCTGACGCAAGGAGCGGGCGATCTTCTTCATGGGCTCGATACGGGACCGCGGGACTTGGCGGCGCCCTCCATCGAGGAACTTGCCAGCCCAGGCGGGCGACTTGTAATCCCAGAGCTGTTGAAAGGCTTCCTTAAGATGGTAAGCGCGGACAGTCTTCAGGTTGTAGCGGAGCAATTCGCGCAGCCGGAAGCGCTGTTCGATCTTCAGATTCTCGTCGCGCATCAGCAGCACCCAGCGCGATTTCTTCAGCACGGGACTGGGACCTTCGGAGGCCATGCGGCGCGATTCGCCGGCGCGGACCTCATCGAGAGCCCTTGTTCATCTTAGCCACGATGTGGAACCGGTCGAGGATGTGCAGAGCCTCGGAGCATTTTTCGCGGATGACCTTCAGGTACGGCTCCCACATGTCGGAGCAGACGAAAACGATCTTCGAGGCGATTTCTTCACCGATGACGGTGAAAACTCCCTGGAAAGATTCGGTGGTTCTTTCCTTCCCGACCCAGAGCAGGCGTGTGACCCCAAGATCGATCTGGTAAGCCAGTGTCAGGTATTCGTGACCTCAGGCGTACTGGATCTCGTCCACACCGATGGCGTCGATCTGGCCGGGCACCCGGTGCTCCAGACCCCAGGTGACCACGTGTTCGACCGCGTCGAAGACTTTGTCCCAGGAAGTACGAAACGGTTCGGCAGTTAATTTCTCTTGACTCCATACCTGCCTACCGGTCACGGACGCCACTGGAGAAATGAACAGCAACAAAATGATGAGGGCAAAGTGGCTAAGTTCCGCTTTCCAGCACAATAGATTGCTGTTGCGGGGAACGGCCGAGGCCGGGTTTCACCTCGAGATACTTGTGGTAAGCATGATTGATCCGGAACCTTCGCAATCCGACGGGATTCTGGGCCGCGCTACGGCTTGCCATGGCGTTTAGTTTTTCGGTGTTTTCCTCATCGTACATATATTCGAACCGATTGTTCTCGACTTCCGGCCCCAAAAAAGCTAGTTCGCACAGAAAATCGACGACATCGCTCGGTCGCTCCTCCACATCTGCGCGTTCGATATAGGCCAACAGGTCCAGTTCCGTTATTATCTCGGGCGAGAGGGAAAACTGGGCTAGTAATTTCTCGATCTTCTTGATCTGACCAGCATTCTCCGCCATGAGGGAGTTCAAAGCGAAGTGGGAATACTGTATGCTTTGCCGATGACTTTCAATCGAAGGTGCCGCCGGCATCAGCAGCAGTTTGTCGATCACACTCTCTAGCCGGATCGAGAACTCCGGCAGGATCCACGACGTGTTCTGCTCGATAAATTCCAGCAAATCGCGCTCGTCCGGTGTTCGCCCGTAATAGACCGGCTTGGAATTGATCTGGGTGTAAAGACTTCGTGCAAGCTCAGTGCTGATCAAGAATTTCCAAAGGCTCTCGATCAGGTAACCCGTCGCTGACACTCCCATAGTGCGGTTGAGAAGCTGCACAACCCCCTCTAGCTCGTAGGCAATTGGCTTGATGAGGCAGACGTGGTTTCGAGGGTCTTTGCTCAATTCATCATGCAGTTTATAAAAGGTGGCTGTTTTTCCAGTCCCTTTCCGGCCGATGAAAATGGAGTGATTTGCACGTAACGCCTCGTTATACACGGCTGTCGGAATGAAATATTCCGTCACCGCATCCGACTCGTTCTCCGCAATAGATTCCCCAAGGTTAATCTGCTCAAGAAGACTGCGGGCGCTTTTCTGGTCCTTGTAAGCCTCGGCGCTCTTTTCCTGCTTGCGGATGGATTCGATCAGTGGGGAGAACCACTCGTCGAACAGCGTCTCCGCTTTCGCGGCAGTTTCATGAACGCGAAGCAGATCCTTATAATCAAGAGGCGAAACATAAGGATCATGCGCGAGCATCAGTAAGGGCTTGCCCAACCCCTGCGCCATGCCCGCCACGAATTTCTGCTTGGCATTGCTCGCCTGCCAGTTGGAGTGGGCCGAAGACAGCAAATGGCATACGACCGCCGATGAAGAATCAACCGGATTTACATACCACGCCATCGGCTCATTGGCGCTTTCCGGAGGATCATCGATGATAGACGCTATTTCTGCCGTCACCACCTTTCGCGACAAACGGTTCGAGGCCTCGGTTGCAGTCTGGGCCTTCAGGTAGAGCATTGTCGGGCGTGTCGGCTTTTTCGCTGGAATCGAGTAACTCGTCGCAGAGGTTCGTGTCATCCGCGTAGGGCTGATCCGCGAAAGAACCCTTCACGATCTTCTCGCTATTGCTTGCGCCCTGATAACCAACGGTGGTGAACAACTGAAACCGGTCGAACTCAAGCTTGGCCTTCTCTATCGCCACATCAAGCAACAGCCATATTCGTTTCCGGTGCGCGACGGCATAACCCAGTTCAAAAAGTACGTTCGGGTTAAGGCCGGTCAAATCGGCTATGAAGCATTTGCAATCGCGGATTTCCTCGAAAATCCGGCTGATGATTGGTCGCCCTCCGGGAAAAATGCTCCGCTACCCCTTGATATCAACGACGCCGGTACGAGAGATCGTCTCGATCACGGACTCGACCGTCTCAGCGCGCGCGACCGGCGCTGATGGATAAGCTACAAAGCACTTGGGTAGGCTCTCCACGAACATATATTGTACTACCGCACACGGTAAACTGGCTCCTTTGCCGGCGGGCTGCGCCGTTTATACTGCATCGGCATGGCGATCTTGGTGGTAGTATTGCAAATGGGGTTTGGCGGCAGGACCCCGATTGAGTTGGCTGGTCAGGCACGTGTTATGCGGCCTTCAGCCCGAGGATCTGAAGGATGAACAGCACTTGCCCGGCCACGTCGCCTTTGGGCAGAATTGCCCACTTCAAAGTCGCGGTATCTCGTGAATTCGTGAATCGCCTCGCGTGCCCGTTTCGCGATGTTTCTCCGCCCCAAGACTCTAACTTGCACTCCTGCAACACGCATTCGGATGGCCCGCGAATTGCCCTTCGAAGGGCATGATATACAGACCTCTTGGACAATCCGGAATTACAGCTTCCGTCGTGGCGCACGGCACGTGGGCCATCGGCGGATGGATGTGGGGAGGCACCGATGTACAGAAGTCGGTCCGCTCCATTCAAGCTTCACTCGATGCCGGCGTCAACTTCATCGACACGGCGCCAGCCTATGGGCTCGGTCTTTCCGAGCGCATTGTGGGCGAGGCTATTCGTGGGCGCCGCGATAAGGTGATTCTCGCCACCAAATGCGGCTTGGTTTGGCACACGGCGAAGGGCAACTTCTTTGTCGATCAGAATGGCACGCGTATTCACCGCTACCTCGGCGCGGAGTCCATCCGGTACGAGGTCGAACACAGTTTGCGGCGTCTCGAAACCGATTACATCGATCTCTACCAGACGCACTGGCAGGACTCCACCACGCCAATCGAAGAAACCATGGGTACGTTGCTCGACTTGAAAAGGGAGGGCAAGATTCGCGCCATTGGAGTCTCCAACTGCACGGTCGATCAGGTGCGGCAATACCGGGCGGTGGGACCGGTGGACGCCGCACAGGAAAAGTTCAGCCTTCTCCACCGCGACTTGGAACACGAATACCTGCCATATTGCGTGCAGAATCATATGGCGGTTCTGGCGTACTCGCCGCTGGCCAACGGGCTGCTGACCGGCAAGGTCGATCCGGAGCGCATCTTCCCGGAGGACGATTTGCGACGCAATAACCCGATGTTCAGCCGCGAGTCGCGCCTTCGCGTAAGGGAAATGTTGGAACACTTGGCGCCGGTGACCCGGAAGTACACCTTCACGGACGGCCAGTTAGCGATCGCCTGGACCCTCGCGCAGCCCGGCATCACGCACGCGCTGGTGGGCGCGCGAGACGAACGCCAAGCCGCGGAGAACGCCTGGGCGGGCAGTGTGTTGCTGGCTGCGGCCGATGCGATGCGAGTCACTGAAGCGGAGCAGACCGGAGCGTTGGTGGAGGCTTGAAATGAAGATGCTTCGTTCACACTTTCCTATCGCAACTTTCTTGTGCGCCGCGGCCGGATTCGTGGTGGGCTTCCGGGCGTTGCCGCTGCTTTCCGGCGGCACGCCTGGCGCCAACGAGCAGGCGCCGGCGCCCTTCACGGACTATCGCCACGAGCAGCCGGGTGCGATTCGCAAGATCACGTTAGCGGACTTGCCGGAGCCATATCGTACGCAATCGGCGGACAGCCGCCCGCATATCGTCCCACGGCCCGCGGATGCCTGGCCGAAGGTTCTGCCTGGATTCACCGTCACCCAATACGTCACGGGTCTGCAGAATCCGCGGCTCGTCCGGCGCGCGCCCAATGGCGATCTGTTCGTGTCGGAGAGCGAACCGGGACGCATCCGCGTGCTGCGCGGCGTAGGCGCGGATGGCAAGGCGCGGACCGTGGAAATATACGCGACTGGTTTGACGCAACCCTTCGGCATTGCCTTCTACCCGCTTGGCCCCGATCCGCAATACGTATACGTGGCGAACACCGGCTCGGTGGTGCGCTTCCCGTACCGCAATGGCGACCTGAAAGCGCGCGGCGCGGCTGAGACCATTGTTCCGGATATCCCTTCCGGCGGCCGCTTGACTGGCGGCGGACACTGGACGCGCGATCTCGCCTTCACGCTCGATGGCGGCAAAATGTTCGTCTCGGTCGGCTCGCACTCCAATGACGACGATGCCGACAATAACCCGCAGGAATACCATCGCGCCGATATCCTGGAGTTTAACCCGGATGGCAGCGGAGGCCGGATTTACGCGTACGGCATTCGCAACGCGGTGGGCATTGCGACGAATCCCACCACGGGCGAATTGTGGGCATCGGTGAACGAGCGCGACGGCCTCGGCGACAATTTGGTGCCGGATTACATTACGCATGTACAGCCTGGCGGGTTTTACGGCTGGCCATGGTTCTACATGGGCGGGCACCAGGATCCGCGGCAGCAACGCAAGCATCCGGAACTGCAGAGCAAAGTGATCACGCCAGACGTCCTGCTACAGCCGCACAACGCGTCCCTGGAGATGACCTTCTATGACGGCCGCCAATTTCCCGCTGAATATCGGGGCGATATCTTCGCCGGAGAACATGGCTCTTGGAACAAGGCCGTGCGCACGGGTTACGAAGTCATCCGGGTTCTGATGAAAGCGGGGCACGCCACAGGAGAGTATGAGGATTTCCTAACCGGTTTTGTGACTGCCGACGGCGACGTATGGGGCCGGCCGGTGGGCGTCGCAGTGGCGCAGGACGGCTCGCTAATTGTGACCGACGATGGCTCGAATAGCGTGTGGCGCGTCAGCTATTCAGTCCGATAATCATGCGTCGGCCGGCCCGGACCTGTGATCCGCGACGTTCGAGTGGCGGCGCTAACGAAGGTTTTGCAAAGGACAAGAGCTCCGGCTCCTCGCCTGAACCTCAACAGACGTTTCACGTTATGCTCTCCGAGAAGTCCGGAGCCGCCTCTGCGGATGAACCGAAGATCATTTGACGAGCGCCAAGGGGTTTGGGCAGCGGACCCAGCCTATGATATCACACCACCGCACCTTGATCGTCTGCGAGGGTCTTAGCGACAATGGCGGATGCCCAACGTGCCAACCTGCCTATTCCCCAGTCGAGCGTTCTCCGTAGGGGCTTAGGGGCACTTTGTTTTGAAGGAACCGCATTCACGTCTGTGGAGCTAACGGTACTGCCTGGAACTGCATTCCGGATTCTATGCCAACTTCTTCCAGACGACGGTTATCCAGATCCGTGTCAAGGTTCTCGCGTGCCCAGATTCTTACCATGTCTGTGAATTTCTTGCCACTCTTGACCTCGGGACGAAAATGGTACCTGCCACCCAGGCTCTACTCTCCGCCCTGGGGCTCAAGCTCTCCTCCACCGAACGCAAGAGCCATGTCATGGATCTGGTGTTCGACCAAGGCTTGGCGTTGTGGGCAGGACTCAACGTCGTCCCCAAAACCACATATCTGGCGACCTATTCGCATAGCGTTGCTCGCAAGATGAATGCGCGGTTTCGCACCGCGTGGATCGCCACCCTGCAACGCGAAAAGCTGCTCGGCGGCAAGAGCTTCAATCTCGATTTCCATACTATCCCTTACTTCGGGGAAGACGAGTTCGTGGAACGCCACTACTTGTCCAAACGCAGCCGCAGCCAGAAGTCCATTCTGGTGTTTTTGGCTCAGGATGCCGACCGCCAGGTGTTCTGCTACTCCCGCGCCGATCTGCTGCGCCGCGATCAGGCCGATGCCGTTCTCGGTTTCGTGGAGTTCTGGAAGAAAAGTTACGGCCGTCTTCCTGCGGAACTGGTCTTCGATTCCCGCCTCACCACCTACGCCAATCTCAACCGCCTGAATCAGATGGGCATCACCTTCATGACCCTGCGCCGCCGGTCACCCGGCTTGGTACGCGAAATGGCCAACCTGCCACGCTCGGCTTGGCGAACCGTGCAACTCGATGTCCCCCATCGCATCTATCAGACGCCCAGGGTTGTCGACCGGCGGATCCCCCTAAGCCACTATCAGGGCCCGGTGCGCCAGATGTCCATTGCCGATCTCGGCCACGAACAACCCACGGTTTTGCTCACCAACGACCTGCGCACTTCCGCCGCCAAGCGCATCACTCGCTATGCCCAACGCCCGTTGATCGAAAACTCCCTGGCCGACTCAGTGGACTTCTTTCACCTGGACGCACTCAGTTCCGCCGTGCGCCTCAAGGTGGACTTCGATGTCACGCTGACCGAAGCCGCCACCGGCCTGTATCGCATGCTCGGGCGCCTGTTGCCGGGATACGAGGCGGCCAAATCCCGCCAACTGTTTCGTCATTTCCTCAATGCCCCCGCCGAAGTGGAGATCGAATCCGGTCGCGTGCAAGTGACTCTTCCTAAACGCGCCCATAATCCTCTGCTGATCAACGCCGGCCTTGGCGAGAAGGCTACTCCCATACCCTGGTGGGACAACCGACCTCTGCAAATCTGCTTTCGCTAATACCCGGTCGCCAGCCGGACCGACGGTCTAGAATGTTAGCTCAATATTTGGCGCGAAAATCCAGGCTAGGCAAAACGACGCTGGGCCAACCCGTTCGAAGGAGGATGCCGGCGGCTCCAACCCGAGCACAGCGTGGTGGCGAACGCGGACGAGTTAGCGTTAGACTGGCTTACAGCATGAGTCCAAATCCAGCGAGCATTTGGATATGGGGTACTCGGGTCTACGCCCTGCTGTGCGTCGCGGTCTTCATCGCCGTATGGGCATTTCATGCGGCATATCCGCAATATCAAAGCATTCCTTGGTGGATTTTTATTTTTGTCCCGTTCCCAATGTGGGGGATTGAAATTCTGCCTGTAATCTTCGTGATCGACCTGGTTCTGGCAGTGAAGGGCGTTTATCGAAGGCGAACCTTCGTCGTGCAGGCGATCATACTAGTGATTGCCTTTTGTTTTTGCCTGCAAGGCTTGCGACAAAGCCCACCGCCGCCACCGGAATCTGGGATTACGGTCCGGGGAGCGTGTAGAACCGTCCTTCCCCGCTTAGCCAGCCTCGATGGGAAAGCTGGCGACCCATTTGTCGAGTTCGTCGTCGGTTCGCGATCCTTCGGCCCCACGGGGTACTCACGGCCAGCGCGAACGACCTGCGCCCAGGCGCGCCACGATCTCTTCGCCGATCGCGAGCGACGCGGTGGCGCCCGGGCTCGGCGCGTTCAGGACGTGCACGGCGTTGGCCTGCTCGACGAAGTGGAAATCCTGCACCAATTCGCCTTGCGGGGTGATGGCCTGGGCGCGTACGCCGGTGCCGCCCGTATCGAGATCCGATGCGTGGATCTCCGGGACCAGGCGCTGCAGCGATTGGGCGAACAGGCGCTTGCTGAACGAGCGTTCGATTTCCTCCCAACACATACGTGCGTGACGCGCCAGAAAGTTCCACAGACCCGAATAGGAAACAGCGTCGAACAGATCGCGCGGATTGATATCCGTCTTGCGGTAACCTTCGCGCGCGAAGGCGAGCACAGCGTTAGGACCTGCTTCAACGCCGCCGTGAATCAGACGGGTGAAGTGCACGCCGAGGAAGGGGAACTTCGGATCGGGCACGGGGTAGATCAGGTGGCGCACGAGCGATTGGCGGTCCGGCTTGATCTTGTAATACTCGCCGCGGAATGGAGCGATGCGGACTTCGCGGCGCAGACCGGCTAGTTCGCTGACACGATCGCAATGAAGGCCGGCGCAGTTGATAAGGAGCTTGGCTTCGAAGTCTCCCGCTTCGGTTTCGGCGCTCCAGCCGCCGTAGGTCTGGCGCAGCGAACGTACTTTGGCGTTGGTTGCGACGCGGCCGTGGATGCAATTCACCAGGGCTTCGCAGACTTTTTGGTAATCGACAATCCCTTCCTGCGGAACGCGTAACGCGGCGACGCCTCCGGCGTGTGGCTCAATTTCGCGCATCTCCTGGGGTCCGAGCATGCGCAATCCTTCGAGTCCGTTGGCCAGTCCTCGCTCATGCAGATCTCGCAGGCCTGGGAGTTCAGCCCCGTCGGCCGCTACCACGAGCTTGCCGCAAATTTCGTGCGGGATCGAATGCTCGCGGCAGAATTCGACCATTTGGCGGATGACGCGGACGGCCAGCCGGGCTTTGAGGGACCCCGGCTTATAGTAGAGGCCCGAGTGGAGGACGCCGCTATTGTGGCCGGTCTGGTGGCGGCCGACGGAGCTCTCTTTTTCTACAACAGTGATTTCGGCGCCGGGCAGTCTCTGGCTCAGACGGAAGGCTGTAGCCAATCCGACTATACCGCCGCCAACAATCAACACATCACTTCGACTTCGCGCTTTGTCGATTATCGGATACTCTTCTCATAGTTGTATACTGTTTGAGATGTCCGTGTCCGAGATCGTATCACGGTGCACTGGTTTCCAGTGGGATCAGCAGAACGCGGTCAAGAACTGGTCCGAAGCGCCCGCCTATGTTGGGCCGGCGAACAACGGCATTATGGAAACATATCGGTAGCGGTTGCTGCCGCGGAGGTGGGACCGGTGCTTGGAAGGCTGACGATCACGTGAGCGGTTTGCGTGTTTCCCGTCAAGTTGGCTACCCGCCCGCCCAACCTTGGGACAGCGCGGGATGCGGCCGGCCCGTTAATGCGTCGGTAACACCGCGCGACAAGAGTGCGCCGCGATGCTGGATCTCTCGCAGAGGAGGTGCGCCCGGCGCATCTCTTCCTCCTCCTTAGACTTAGGGGTAGCTGGTCAGTTTGAATCGGAAGCCATTCGGTCGCCTCTACTCGCGCGACGGTTGCGAACTCTCTACGGGCTTTAAGATTTGCGTCCGGTATCGTGGGGCGAGGGCCTCGGCTTTCGCTTTGAACGCCGCTTGGGCGGCTTCGTCGAGCTTGGGGGGCGGTGCCGTTCGGCTCGCAACGGGGACGCCCACTTTCATGAAAAACTCTTCCAGCCCTGCAGGCGAGCACATGCACAGCAGCCGGACCGGCCGCTCAGAGGCATTTTGGAAAAAGTGTGGCGCATTGGCTGGGATGTTGACGGTCTCACCGGCTCGTACGACCGATTTCTCGCCGCGGAACGTGAACTCGATCTCGCCATCGAGAAGGGTGAACATTTCATCGAAATCGTGGCGATGGGGCGCAGGGCCGCCGCCGGGCGGCACATGCATATCGATGAGGCAGTAGCGGCCGGCAGTGTCTTTGCCCGTCAGAAGGATCGTGTAAGTGTCTCCCACCAACCCGATGTGTGGCAAGTTCTGGTCTTCGTTCGGTCGCGCAATCGCGAGATTCCGTTGGGGATCATCAGGTGGAATCGTCGAGGCAGGCTGCGGCGAGGTGGTTGAGCTGTCGTTCATTGTGTTTTCCTTTTACATACGATTTTGCTGGTCCGGATCGGCCAGGGGCGTGGTCCGACCATTCGGTTCAATTCAGCGCGCCTACGGCCTCCAGGCTGGTCGCGGTGTCGATGATCGTTTCTTCGACGGGTCGATATGACCATCCAAGCTCCTTCTCCGCTTTTGCACTTGACAGTCGCCGTACCTTGCCGAGTTCGAACAGTTGGCCGCGGACCTCGCTATCAAACAGCCCCACGAACCGGACGAGCCAGTCGGGCAGCTTGCGGGTGGGTACCTTCTTCGCCTTATCGCCCAAACGACCCTTCAGAACATTGAGCGATGTCGCTCATGGAGAAGAATGGGCCTGAGCCGATATAGCGCTGCCCGGCGGCTTGGGGCGCCGTCATGGCGCGAACCTCCAAGTCCGCGAGATCGCGCACATCGACGACGGCCCAGCCGAACCGCGGCAAGCCTGGAAATTTCGCCCTTCAAGAGCTTGGCGACGATCTGAACCGAAGCGCTGGAGTCCTTGTCCAACACGGTCCCCAGGACCAGGCCAGGGTTGATGGCGACCCACTCCAAGGGCCGAGGCAGCTTCGGCAGTTCGGCCCAGGCAGCCTTTTCGGCGATTGTTTTGCTGCGAGTATAGGGCACGTTGTCCCTGTGGTCGGGGTCTGTCCAATCGGCCTCGGTGAACAGGTGCGAGTTGGGATTGTCGCGGCCGTAGAGGATGGCGCTTGAGGAGGAGGTCTGGACCACACGCTCGACCGAGGCGCGCGAAGCGGCCCGCATCACATTCAGCGTTCCTTCGCGAGCGGGCACGATCAGATCGTCCGGGTGTTTCGGCATGCTGGACGGAATCGGCGAGGCGACATGCAGCACGTAGCGCACGCCTGCCATTGCGGCGTCCCAGCCCTTCGGCGCTGTCAGCTCCGCCTCGACAAACGACAACGCGTCGCCGGGATCGATTCTTCCTCGCGCCTTGGTCAGCCACCGCCGGACCTCGCCGGCTCGCTGCAGGGACCGCAAGGTCCCGCGCACCCTGTAACCGTCATTTAACAGCCGAAGGATGCAGTGGCCTGCGACGTAGCCGGACGCGCCGGTGACAAGAACCAGATCTGAACCCATACCAAGACCTCCACTGTACCGTTACGCGCGAATTCAAGGTTCCAAAACAACCTTGCCAATCGTCTTGCGAGCCTCGATCGCCTCGTGCGCCTCCTTGGCTTTTGCCAATGGGAAGCGATCCTTCACCTCAACGTGCAGACGGCCCGAAGCAAGCCAGCCGAAGATCTCCTGCAAAGCCGCCGAGATGGCCGAGGGCTCGGAAAGAACCTCGTAAAGCGTGTAGCCCCGAATCGTCTGTGAGCTGAACAGGAGGCTCACAAGTTGTTCGCCACTTATGCCACCTTGCTCGCCTTGCTGCGAACCGTAAATCACCCAGATGCCGCCCGGCGCGAGTGGCTTCAATGCGCCTCCAACAGTGTCTCCAGTGCCGTCCAGATAGATTTCGACACCCTTTCCTCCGGTTGCCGCTTTGACCTGTTCGGGCCATCCTTCTCGCGTGTAGTCGACGGCCTCGTCCGCTCCCAGCAACTTGACCCACTCCCGCTTCGCATGAGTTGACGCCGTGCCCACGACCGTTCCGGCTCCCATCAATTTCGCCATTTGCACCGCAAGAGAACCGACTCCGCCCGCTGCGGCGCTGACCAGCACACTCTGACCTTTCCGCAGGGGAGCAGCGCGTTTCAGTAGAAAATACGCTGTCAGTCCCTGCACCAGGAGCGTTGTCGCCGGAGCGTAGTCCACCGTGTTCGGCAGCGGTATGGTTTGAGCGGCATCGGCCACCGCGTATTCGGCGTAGCCTCCGGTCAGAAACGCCATGACACGGGTTCCGGCAGCGGGTGCGGTTACTCCTTGTCCCAGAGCCGCCACGATGCCTGCCGCCTCGTTGCCAGGTATGAATGGCGGCTGCGGTCCTCGCGGATAGCGCCCTTCCCGGGCTCGCAGGTCGGCAAAATTGATCCCCGCCGCCTTCACTTTAATTAGGACCTGTCCAGGTCCCGGTTCAGGCAGAGGCTTGTCGAGCAAAATGAGTTGCTCAGGCCCACCGAATGTGGCTACTTCAATTGCTTTCATTTCGCTTCTCCAGTTGCAATGTTCTCACGCCTTCCAAAGCGTGGCGGTTTCGGCAGCGAAGTCCTCGTAGCTGCGCGGCGGGTGGCCGAGGAGCTTCGTCACGCGCGCAACCTCGGTCTCGGTCGAAGCGAAGCCGCGGTCGAAGTAGCCCTGGAACATCGCGCGAAGATCGAAGGCGCTCCACCCCGGAGCGTTCGCGCGCACCTGCTGTTCCCACTGGTCGAAGTTGTGGCCTGTGTATTTGATTTCCTTGCCCAGAAGCTTACTCCACGTAGCCGCATTACCCGGGCCGCTGATCAGCGTAGGACCGGTCAGGTCGTACGTCTGGCCGTCGTGCCCATCCGCGGTGAGGGAGATCGCAGCAGCTTCGGCAATGTCACGATTGTCAACTGCGCAAATCCCCGCCGTACCAATCGGCATGGGGTAGATACCAGGACCCGTCAGGGCGGTCTTCAGCATGGCGTCGTTCTGGATGTAGTAGCCCGGCCGCAAGATCGTGTACGGAACGCCGAACTCGCGCAGTGCGTTCTCAACCGCCAGCTTCGACGCAAAGTGTGGCACGTCGCGGAACTGCTCTACCTTGAATACGGACAGATAGGTAACATGCTTCAATCCCACGCGCCTGGCGATTCCGTACGCGATCAGCGCCTGCGTCAGCTCATCGGCTACGACGGCATTCAGCAGGAACAGCTTGTCGACACCCTGCATGGCCTGTTCGACCGAAACCGGATTAAGCAGGTCGCCGATGGCAACCTCTACGCCAGCGGGCAGCTTGCCTTCTTCCGGTTGCTTGCGAGCCAGCACCCGGACCTCTGCTCCGCGCTTGAGCAACTCCTTGACCACTACGCCTCCAACATTCCCCGTTCCGCCAGTTACCAGAATCTTCATTGCATTCACCTTTTCTTTCGTTTGCCTGTTCTATTGTCGTACTGTGCAGCTTCATATATATGGAAATGATTCGCCGAGCCACCACCAGAACAAGTTGAAGGACCCGTCCGCAGGCTCGTTCCATGTACGACCGTTCCCCCCTGTTCTGCAGGCCTTGGCACCTCGCGTCCAGTGCTTCAGTCGAAACGCAACCGAATCGAGACAGGAATGGCAGTCGCCCGCGTGTCTTACAAAGGGTCCTTTGTGAGACAGTTGCTCCAGGTGTGCCCAGCCCTAACTCTTGGGCGAGAGGCGCGCCCTTCTTATGGTACCCGGAAGGGCACAGTGCTCGAAAGCGTGCCGCTGGGTGTTGCCACCTGGACTTTTCCGGTGGTCGCACCGGCGGGTACGGTGGTCGTGATTTCGGAACTCGAAACCACTGTGAATACGGCCGCAGTCCCGTTAAAGGTGACGCTGGTCGCGCCGGTCAGGTCGCTTCCCAGAATGTTGAGGGCCGCTCCCACTTTGCCGGAGCGAGGCCGTGTTTTCACAAACGGGCCCAGACCTACTGACAGGCTGAAGACGGAACCAAGCTCGGCTTGCCCGCCGTACACTGTTGTCCCGTAGAAGCTCCCATTTGTGTCCTGGGCCAACCAGCCAAACCTCTGCCGCGGAATGCGTTAGGTCCACAGCTGCGTTGTTCTTTACAAGCGTGGTGACGCGGCGCTGCCGATGGAGTTGCCGTTGTCGTTGTCGGTTGCGGTCGGCGGCCTCGGGATGCGTGCGCCAGTAGGTCTTCTGATAATCGGCATGCTCGGCGCGCCACTGCTTCCGGCTGTCTTGGACCACCTGCGCATACACCGCGTCGGTCTGAATCTTCAGCCGGTGGTATCGGCCCGCCGATGCCGCTGGCACTCAGGCTGGCTACAAACGCGCTGCTGCAGTCGATACGGGGATGGATGAAAGCTTTGCTGGCAGTAGGGACAGCAGCGGGACTCGGTCAATGCGTCTCCTCAGAAATCGAAAAGGATTCCAACGTCTGAGCAGACCAGACAACGCCGTGTGAAAAGGAAAGATGTAGAAACTAATGTAGAGTACCTACCGCGTCTTCCGCCCAGGTTGCCGTCACTGCGGATCGGCAAAACCGGCAAAACTGCGGGTGTTTTATCCCGGCACTGACATTCACCAGGGCGCTAGGCCCTCAGGCCCACCCGAGGCCGGGGGGATCGCTCCCAGGTCAATTATAAGCGTTGCTGGAAAGGTTGTACGGGTTGGGGTTGAAAGGGTGAGGCGGTTTTGGCTCCCAGAGCACCCGGTAAACGCAGTCCATTCCTCAAGGCAATCTCCGAGGAGCTAAATTTATTGGAATGGTAATGGAATGGTCCGGTTTTTGGGAAACCTGGAAGTGCTTTAGAATGTGGTGGCCAGGGACGGAATCGAACCGCCGACGCCAGCCTTTTCAG
>PKYZ01000322.1 GCA_003132865.1 Bryobacterales bacterium | reverse complement strand
ACGCAACTGCCGGTCAGCCGGGCAGGCTATGCGCGGTTGAAGGCGTTGCTGGGCGAAAGCTGATTTCTTCTCTTGACAGCCGCGCATAGGCATAGGTACAATACCCATATGCAGTCTATGCCTAAAACCGATATGCCTTCGGGCGCACTGGTGCTGCTCATTCTGCGCGTGCTGCGATCGGGCGCGCTGCACGGGTACGCCATCGCCCAGCGGATTCACGTCCTCTCATCCGAANNTATCCGAAGTGCTGCACGTGGAGGAGGGATCGCTCTACCCCGCGCTGCAGAAGATCTTGCTGAAGGGCTGGGTGAGCGCCGAGTGGGGGATCTCCGAGACGAATCGCAAAGTCCGTTTCTATCGCCTCACTCCGGCCGGCCGCAAGCAACTTGAAGCCGAACTATCCGAATACGACCGCGTGAACGAAGCCATCCAATCCGTGTTGCGCACCGCCTAAGGAAACACCCCATGAAACAGTTTTCCCGCCGTCTCCGATATCTGCTGCACCGCCGCCGCTTCGACCAGGAACTGGCTAACGACCTGGAGTTTCATCGCGAGATGGCGGAGCGCACAGGCAGGCCTTTGGGCAACTCGCTGCAACTCCGCGAAGAGGCGCGGGACGCCTGGGGCTGGACCTGGATCGACCGTTTCGCGCAGGACCTGCGCTACGCGGCGCGCATGCTGCGCAAATCGCCCGGCTTCACGCTCGTGGCGGTCCTGATGCTGGCTATCGGCATCGGCGTCAACGTAGCGGTCTTCGGCTTCTTCGATTTGATGGTCTTACGGCCGTTGGATATCCGCGACCCCGCCACGCTCCTGCGCTTCCACCGGCGCGCTCCACAGAATTACGCATTCGCATTGCCCTATCCGGAAATGGCATTCTTCCGCGACAATTCCGGAACGCTCTCGGCCGTCCTGGCGATGAACACCACCAAGCTGGCCGTCGAAGGCGAAGAAAAGCAAATCGACGCCAACTTTGTCACCGCGAATTTCTTCACCGAACTCGGCGCCACGCCGCGGCTCGGAAGGCTGCTCGATCCCGTGCGCGATGACGCCCCCGCTGCGGACCCCGTCGTCGTCCTGGATCAAGGCTTCTGGCAGCGCCACTTCGGCGCCGATCCATCCGTGATCGGTAGAACCATCCGCCTGAATGGCAAGCCGGCCACCGTGATCGGCGTCGCCCGCGGCGAATTCAGCGGTCTCACTTTGAACGCGTCGGCATTGTGGGCACCCCTAACTCAACAGCCTTACTTTGCCGCGGGGAGCCACCTGCTGACGGACTACGCGGACTCAAGCGGCGTGCGCATGTGGGGCCGCTTGCGGCGGGGCGTCGCGCCCAAAGCGGCCGAAGAGGAACTGCGCTCGCTGGCGGCGGAATTGCGCAAGCAGCATCCCAATGAAATCTGGGAAAAAGAGAACCTTCCCAGCGATCCCGGCGGCTATGCAAAGAGCATGATGATCGGTAACCGCAGCGGGTCGGGATCGGAAGGCGAGGACGAACTGTATCCTGTCTTCGCAATGGTCGGCGCGCTCGCGTTGCTGATTCTCGCCGTCGCCTGCGGGAACCTGGGCAGCCTGCTGCTGGCGCGGAGCGTAGCGCGCGAACGGGAAATCGCCATTCGCGTGGCGGTCGGGGCCGGTAAGGGACGGCTGATTCGCCAATTGTTCACCGAGAGCCTCTTGCTGGCTGTCTTGGGATCGATGGCGGGCCTGGCGGTGGGCTATGTTGTTCTGCGCAGCCTGATGACAGCCACGGAGAGTCCGGCATGGCTCAACCCAACGCCGGATTGGCGAGTGACACTCTTCGCTCTCGCCGCTGGATTCGGCGCAGCCATCCTATTCGGGCTCACGCCGGCCCTGCAAGCCGCCCGGCAGCGCCATCGCGCCACCATCGCGCGACAGGTTCTGGTGGGCGCGCAAGTCGCCGCCAGTTGCGTATTGCTGATCGTCGCTGGGCTCCTCAGCCGGGCCCTGAATCATGCCATGTCCGCCAACCCGGGCTTCGAATACCAACAGGTAATTTCGATTGATCCCGGTCTTGCCCTGCACGGCTACTCACCAGCCAGGGCGCAAGCGTATCTGGACACGCTCCAGGACCGCCTTCGCGCGCTACCCGGAGTCGAGTCCGTATCGCTGGCGCTGAGTCCACCGTTGGGCCGCCGGTCCGAGATTGCCGGCCTCGAGATCGACGGGCGGGCCGTGCGCGTTCAAATTAACCGCATCGAACCGCAGTTCTTTCAGACCATGAAAGTCCCGCTGCTGCGTGGCCGCAATCTGATGCGTGGCGAGACGCACGCGGTGGTTGTCAGCGAGTCGCTGGCGCGTGGCGTATGGCCGGGACAGGACCCGTTGGGGAAGAAGTTCACGATGGGTGAGGATTATACCGTCGTGGGAATCGCGGGCAGCGCCCGGCTGGTGAAACTCGAAGATTCGGATTCCGTAGAGGTCTACTTTCCCATCGCGCCGGCGGATCTGCCTGCGACATTCGTGTTGGTGAAAACGTCAGCCGCACCCGAAGACCTCGCGCGGACTGCGGCAGCGACCGCGAAAGCCGTGGACCCCAACACCTTTCCGGAAGTTCAATTGATGAAGACCGGATTCCGCCAGAAGTTGCGCGACGCGGAATCGCGCGCGCTGGCGGTGAGCGTGTTAGGCTCCATCGCGGACCTTCTGGCGTGCCTCGGCATCGTGGGAGTAGTGGCCTACGCGGTTTCGCACCGCACCAGGGAGATCGGCATCCGGATGGCGCTGGGTGCGCGGCCTTCGCATATCCTGTCCGTGGTGCTGCGCCAATTCTCGCGCCCCGTGGTCGCCGGCCTGTTAGTCGGAGTGGCGGGAGCGGCAGCGTTGTCCGGGCTGCTGCGGGGGCAGCTCTACGGCATTAGCAATCTCGATCCCATGGCCTACCTCGGAGCCATTGGCGTGTTTGCCGTCACCGTCGCGGTGGCCGCGCTATGGCCGGCCCGGCGTGCGTTGCGTGTGGATCCGATGCGCGCCCTTCGTCACGAGTAGCTTATGAACGAATTCTTTCGCCGTATTCGATATCTGCTGAACCGCCGCCGCTTCGACCAGGAATTGGCCAGCGACATGGAGTTTCATCGCGAAATGGCGGCGCGCGCCGGGGCCGAGCGCGGCCATTTCGGCAACACGCTGCTGCTCCGCGAAGAAGCGCGCGACGCCTGGGGCTGGACATGGATCGACCGCTTGGCACAGGACCTGCGCTACGCGGCTCGCATGTTGCGAAAATCGCCCGTCTTCACGGCCGTGGCAGTCCTGATGCTGGCGCTGGGCATCGGCGTGAACGTGGCCGCTTTTGGATTCTTCGACCTGATGTTCTTGCGCCCACTGCCGGTTCGCGATCCGGGGACCTTACTGCGATTCGAACGAAGCGCGCCACAGGGTTACTCGGATAATTTCATGTATCCTGAAGTAGCGTTCTACCGCGAACACTCGAAGACGCTCTCAGCCGTAACGGCTTCAGACGGCGCCAAAGTTACGATCGAGGGCCAAGAGAAGCTACTCAATGCCAGCTTTGTGACAGCCAACGTTTTTGGCGACTTGGGTGCAACGGCCAGGCTCGGAAGGATGCTCGATCCGGTTCGAGACGAGGCTTCGAACGCGGGGCCAGTGGTTGTGCTGGACCAAGGGTTCTGGCAACGCCATTTCGCCGCCGATCCCTCGATCATTGGAAGGACGATCCGCCTCAATGGTCAGCCGGCTACCATCGTTGGCGTTGCCTCCAGTGAATTCAGTGGTTTTGGTTGGGGCACACCGGACTTATGGGCGCCGATCGCCCAGCAGCCTTACTTCGTCAAGGGCAGCCGGCTTACAGACTTCTCCGAAGGCGGCACGAGCGTGCTGATGTGGGGCCGCTTGCAGCCAGGCCTGACTCCCACGGTGGCCGAAGCAGAACTGAAATTGCTGGCGGCGGAATTGCATAGGCAGCATCCCAACGACGTTTGGGAAAAGCAGACCCTTCCCAGTAAGCCGGGCGGCTACGCCAACAGCATCCGGCACGAAATGTATCCGGTTTTCGCGCTGGTCGCCGCACTGGGACTCTTGATTCTCGCCGCGGCATGCGGCAACCTGGGCAGCTTGCTGCTGGCGCGCGGAGTGGCCAGGGAAAGGGAGATCGCGATTCGTGTCGCGGTGGGGGCCGGCCGCGGCCGGCTGATTCGCCAACTATTCACCGAAAGCCTGGTGCTGGCTCTGCTGGGATCGGTGGCGGGCTTGGCCTTGGGCCACGTTGTCTTGCGGTTCCTGATGGTATGGACCGAAGTTCCGGCATGGATCGATCCAACTCCGGATCGGCGGGTCATAGCCTTCGCCATCGGCATGGGCTTCGCGGCCGCGATCCTGTTCGGGCTGACGCCGGCCTGGCAGGCCGCCCGGCAGCGCCATCGCGCCACCGTCATGCGGCAGTTCTTGATCGGCGCGCAAGTGGCGGCCAGTTGCGTACTGCTCATCGTGGCCGGGCTGCTGGCTCGAGCCATGAACCACGCAATGTACACTTCTCCGGGTTTTGAATACCAGCAGGTGATTTCGATAGACCCAGCCCTTCGCGGGTACACGCCGGCCAGTGCGCGGGCGTATTTCAATGCCCTGGTGGAGCGTCTCCGCGGTGTTCCCGGAATCGAATTGGTGGCGCTGGTGTCCAATCCGCCTTTGGGGAACCGATGGACGGTATTCAAGACCGAAGTCGCCGGACGCGTGGTTGACGTTCACATCAATCACATCGATCCCGCGTTTCTTCAGACCATGAAAATCCCGCTGCTGCGAGGCCGGAATCTCATGGCGGGCGATACACGCGCGATCGTCGTGAGCGAGTCCTTGGCCCGGCTCCGATGGCCGACTGAGGACCCGGTAGGCAGGCCTTTCCGGTTGGGGGAGGACAACCTTACGGTGGTTGGAGTCTCGGGCAGTGCGCGGCTGGTCTCGCCGGAGGATTCGGATGCGGTCGAGGTTTATCTGCTCGCGGCGGCGGATCTATTGCCTTCGATGGTGGTGATGGTGAGGACCTCGGCTCCGCCCGAAGGACTGGTTCGCTCGGTGGCATCCATAGCGAAGTCCATCGACCCGCGGCTCGTTCCCGAGGTTCAATTGATGAAGAGCGCCTTTCGAGGGAAGCTGCAGACGGCGGAATCGAGCGCACTGGCGGTAAGCGTGCTCGGCTTGGTTGCGCTTCTGCTGGCGTGCGCGGGCATCGTGGGGTTAGTAGGCTACGCGGTCTCGCAGCGCACCAAGGAGGTCGGCATCCGCATGGCGCTGGGCGCGAAGCCCGCGCATGTCCTGTCGGTCGTGCTGCGCCAATTCTCGCTTCCAGTCGCCGCCGGATTGCTCGCAGGGGTGGGGGGAGCAGCGGCATTGTCGATCGAAGGTACTGCGGATGTTACTCTACGGCATCGGCAATCTCGATCCCATCGCTTATCTGGGCGCCATTGCAGTCTTTGCCGTCACCGTAGCGGTGGCTGCGTTGTTGCCGGCCAGACGCGCGTTGCGTGTCGATCCCATGCGCGCGCTGCGTTACGAGTAGGCCACCAGTTCGGAAGCAGCGCCTAAAGCCAGAGCAAACCTGGCCTTGCTCATCTCCTCCTGCATTCGTTCCGGCGCGACCGGGGTCTCAAGGATGATCGGAAGGCCTGCGGGAATCATGTGGGCGACATCTCGAAACGACTGAATGGTGGCGTACGATAAGGTGTCATGCTTGCTGCGCGAGTTGACTTCACTCACGTGGAGCTGAGTGATTTTCTCGCGATAGCATTTTAGAATGAAGTACGCTTCCGTCATTGTCGGATCGACCTGTGCGGCATGGCCTATATCAAAGCAAAGGTTCGCATTAGGCAATTCTCGAAAAATCGCGCCCAACTCAGCCTCGGTGCGGCCAATGAGTTTTCTCTTATCCATATTCTCGACACACACAACCTCACCGAACTCCCTCCATGGGGCGAAGTCCTGAATTGCATCGGGATGAAGAATCAGCGGAAACTTGCGGCCTCGTATCTGCGTGAGGCTCTGAACTACGAAGGTTTCCTCGGCGGCATTCATCGCGCTGGGAAGATGGATTGATACGTAGTCGAACGCGGACAAGTCCAGGTCGTCCAGAGCTTGGATTAGCGGCGCCCATTCTGCCATTCGAAGAGCCGAAATCTCCACGACCGTCACATTCTGATCCCTGAGCACCTGCAATCCTCTTCGAAAGTCGGCGTAAGCTATCGCTCCTGTGGAAAAACCTATCATCGATTTCCTAAAAGATTCCATACGTCCTCGTTAATTGGCTGAGTATAGTGCCTTCGTCAAAGAATAAGTCGAGCACAGCATCGCGAAATTCGTGGCTAGCATGCCGGAGCCCCTGATAAATGCTGTCGCGGTCCTCCGCCTCCGGTGATAGTCTTTCCAGGTGAGCGCGCTTCTGCTCGTCCCTCAACACGCCGATAAACACATCGTATGCGCTAAAGAGTTTGACACCAATAGGCCGCAAATGCTCGTGGCGGTTGATTACCGAGGCAACAATCTCTAGCGGTGTCTGTGCGAACACACGTCGTAAATGGGGTTCCTGTCCCAAAAGTGT
>PKYZ01000270.1 GCA_003132865.1 Bryobacterales bacterium | reverse complement strand
CCGAAAACGTTTAAGCACCCGCGCGGACTTCCTTACAAAAACTTCCCGAATGCTGGTATTATGGACGTTCCATTACATCCACCGCGTTAGATTGCTATACCTGACAGCCTCCCAGTCGATTCATGACCGCTGGAACCTTTGGAACACTGGTCGCGTGCCTGGCACTCTTGGCGCTTCCGTCTCTGAATGCCGGGACAGACGACGCGCCCGCCATTGCGAGCGCCACGGTAGACTACGCCGCCAATCGGGTAACCATCACCGGCTCCAACTTCAGCCCGGCTGGCGTGGCGCCCACGGTGGCATTCGAAAGCGCCGCGCTGGCCCTGGTATCGTTCACGAACCAGAGCGCCGCGGTGAGTCTGCCTGCCGGTTGGGGGGCGGGGTCGTACCTGCTGGCGGTCACCAACAGCAACAATCGAACCGGCGTGTACCGCATGACATTGTTGGCGGCGTCAGCGGCGCCACCGCCCATCGATAAGCTGCGCTATCATGCCCAAGCCCTCTACAGGCCTTGGGCCCTGGCAGGTACGCTGGCCTACGCCGGATTGCTCCAGGAGTTGAACGCTCCCAAGGAGTGGGGAGACGGCTGGGCCGCATACGGCCGGCGGGTCGCCTCGACGGAGGGCTGCGCCGTAATCCATTCCGCGCTGGCCTTTGGTTTGGATACGGCGCTGCACCAGGATCCGCGGTATTTTCGATCGGATCGCAAGGGTCTCTGGCGCAGAATGGCGCACGCTGCGCGGGAAACCATACTGACGCACACGGACGCAGGCGGCGAAACCCTCTCCACCTGGCGTCTGGGCAGCGCATACGGCGCGGCATTTCTTTCCAACTTGTGGTATCCGGACCGGCTGGATACCGTGCGGCTGGGATTTTTGCAAGGGTCCCTGCGCGCCGGGTTCGACCTGGTGAGCAATCTTTCGGCCGAATTCTGGCCGAGTATCAAGAAAAAGCTGCGGCGGCGCAATTAAGCTTCCCAACCGGCGCCGCGGTCGTGCGTCTAAGGGAACGGGAGCAAACTATGAACAGGATTCTGATTCTGGCCTTGTGCCTGGCGCCGGCGGCGCTGCCGCAGCAGAAGACGATGAGCTGTGACGAAGACAGCCAGTGGAGTGAGCGCGGGCACTACTGCGAAATACGCGAAGTCACGGTACCGGCCGGCGGGCAACTCGACGTCGACGGGGGAGTCAATGGCGGGATTTCCATCAAGGGCGCAAACCGCAGCGACATCCTGGTGCGCAGCAAGGTGCAGGCTTATCATGACGACGAAGCGGATTCGCGGCGGGTGGCGGCCGAGATCCATGTGGAGACTTCCGGCGGACGCGTGCGCGCGACGGGTCCGACGTCGGAGAAGCACGGCTGGGGCGTCAGCTACGAAATTTTCGTGCCGCAAAGGACCGACCTGGTGCTGCGGACGCACAATGGCGGCATCGGCATCACAGGCGTCCAGGGCCACACGCAGTTTGAGGCGGTGAACGGCGGCGTGTCGTTGAAGCAGTTGGCGGGTTCGGTGGAAGGCCACACGACCAACGGCGGGCTGCACCTGGAGCTGGCCTCGGACCACTGGGATGGCGATCGCTGCGACGTGTCCACCACCAACGGCGGTGTGACGATCCGGGTTCCTTCCAACTACTCGGCGCACCTGGAGACCGGCACGGTGAACGGCGGCGTCAGCATCGATTTCCCGGTGACGGTGCAAGGCGAGATCAACCGGCATCTCGCCGTGGACTTGGGCTCCGGCGGGAGGCTGGTGCGCGCGACCACCACCAATGGCGGCGTGCGGGTCGAGCGCATCTAGGGTGCTGTCCCGCGTAATATTTGACAATCGCCGTGCTGGCTCCGGGTGGGGCGGGCCCGACCCGCTGGTCGGACTTGGTCAAGCTCTGTGAGAATCGGCTGTTGCCGGCCGGGAGCCGGAGCAGGGGCTCCGCCCCACGCGGTTTGTCAAGAGTTACATGGGACACCACACTAGCGGGTTGTAGCGGGCGCGCCCTGCTATACTCGCGGGGATGAAATTCGCGAAGGTCGTCTTTTGGGGCGCCGGTGCGTTTGGTGTATTGGCGCTCGCGCCGCTGTACTTCATGTTCGATCTGGTCGGCCGCCAGGACCCACCGCCCATTACGCATCCGCAGTTTTACTACGGGTTTGCAGGCGTGGGGCTGGCCTGGCAATTCGCCTTCTTCGTGATCGCGACGGACCCGGTGCGGTTCCGGCCGATGATGATTCCTTCCCTGCTTGAGAAGGTCAGTTACGTGGGCGCACTGCTGGCGCTGTATCTGCAAGGGCGCATTTCGCCGGTGCAAGCGGCGACTGCCGTCCCGGACACGTTGTTGGCGGTGCTGTTCCTAGCGGCGTTTTGGAAGACGCGCGCCCACCGAACAACCCACTACGTTGGGTTCACAACCGGCTAATCCGGTGTGGCGCCGCCGTGGGCCGCCTCGTAGATCTGCTGGCTGATCTGGTTCTGGAGTTGATTGACGGCTTGTGCGTCGGTCGCACTCAAGGACCCTCCATTGCCCTGCTCATCGGTAGCGATTTGCTGCTGGATTGTGCCGAGTTGCGATCCCAACTGTTTGGCTTGATCGCCGCTCAGGTTCCCAGCCTTCTCGTTCAACACGATGCGGCCTGCTTCAACGGCTTCGCGCGCGCCGGCGCGAGTCACAGTCGGATCGGACGGCGGAGCGGCGCCGTTGTGGGTGTCGCTGTAAATCGTCCCGCGCAACTGATTCTGCGAGTGCTGGATGGCCTGCGCATCGGTGGACGAGAGCGTACCCCCGTCGGCTTGGCGGTCGGCCACGATCTGGCTGTGGATGGACGATATCTGGCCGTAGAGTTGCTGGGCTTGATCGCTTGTGAGATTGCCGGCCCCCACGTTCTCGGCGACGCGGCCGGTCAGCGCGACCTCGCCTAACGCGGCCGGGCTGAGCTGCACGTTGTCGGCAGGCTGGTCGGATGCCTGCACGCTGCCGGACACTGAGCCTGCCGGAGCCCCGGGCTTCTGCGAAGACGGCGGCACATATGTTGCCGACTGTGTGTTGCTGTTCAAAGAAACTGGTGTCAAAGTGTAATCTCCTCGCCCTGTCTATCGGCAGCTTTGAGCGGAACTTTAAGGCGGGGCTTTAGGGCGTGCCAAGGGCGGCTCAGCGGGCCGAAGACCGGTTCTTCCTTATGTACGCTTCCGGGATCAGCAGGGTGAGCGCATCGGGCACGATCTCCACGCTGGCCGGAATGTGTCCCGCATATTCGCCATCCACCTGAATATAGACGCGGCGGCCGGTCGAGCCCGGCATGCACACACCACCGGTCCGGATCAGCGAAATGCCCGGCACGCCCGCCACCTTACGCACGGCCACCCGCACCAGGTACGTCAGAAAACGGAACGAACTTCGCCCTTCGAACAGCACCACTTCGAACCGATCGTCGAGCAAGCTGATACTTTGCGCAATCTCGAGATCGCCGCCGTAGTTGCGCACTTTGCTGATCAGCGCGAACGAGCAATTCACCCGGCGGCCCTCCACCAGCACTTCGAACTCATCCAGATCGCGCCCCAGCAGGCTGAAGCCGCCGACCCAATAAGCCAGCTTCCCAAAGCGCGCCTTCAGCGGCACGCTCATGTTATAGACGATCTTGGCGTCCAGTCCGACGCCCGCCATCAGGAGGAACAGGCGGGTGCGCTCGGAGCCGTTCACGCACTGCAGCCGGCCCATGGAGATGCGCGTGGGAACGCATTCGTGGAGACTGGCGGCGGCCCGTTCGATGCTCGAACCAAGCCCCATCTCGTTGGCCAGGACGTTGGCCGTACCGGCGGGCAGAATGCCCAGCGGCACGTCGGAGAACGCCACGCCTTCGGCGATCTCGTTGATGGTGCCGTCGCCCCCCGCGGCCAGGATCAGCTCGGCTCCGTCGGCGATGCTGCGGCGCGCGATGGCGCCCGCGGTGCCGGGTCCCTGGGTCGGAACCAGCCAGGTGTCGTGGCCCGCTTCGCGCAAGATTTCGGCGGCGCCGGACAGGCGCTTCAATCCCTTGTCGCCCATCTTGCCTGCAAAGGGATTGTAGATAACGATGGTCTTGCGTGCGGCGGCTATGGCTTCACTCCAGACATCTCAGTTTAAACTATAGTGAGATCGCCGATGCCGAAAGATGTTGCCGCCCGGGTCGAGAAGCTGCGCGAAACGCTGCGCCACCACGAGCGCCTGTACTACGTCTTGGACCAGCCCACGATTCGGGCTGCGCGATCGGGCGCTGATTGCGGCCCTGACGTACTACCCGCCAAAAAGCGCTGGTGGCTGCGCCTCCACGAAAAAAACGGTAAACTCAACGAAATGCCCTGTCACCACAACCTGGAGGAATACCTCGACGCCCACATTGAGGCCGCGGGCATCGGACGTGATCGCAAGGGCCGCTGTTCCTGGCGGCAAGCCGAAAGACAAAGGCACTTTCGGAAGGCCCAATGTCGCGTGTGGATGTCTGGCGGATGATCCGGCGTGCTTCCGATGCCGGCATTGAGCCGCCGGTAGGCTGTCGCACCTTCCGCGCCACGGGCAATAACCAATTACCTGACCAATGGCGGCCGTATCGAGGTCGCGCAGCGCATGGCCGGGCGCTCGAATGCGAAAACAACCGGCCTGTACGAATCGGCGCAATGATGACGTAAGCCTTGACGAAGTGGAGCGGATCGGGATTTGAAATGGGAGTGCCGACGCATCGACGCCCAAAGTGGATTTTGGCCATCGCGGGTTGGTATGGCCTCTCAGTGGTTTGATGGCTTTTCTCCTTTGCATCTACACCGGGGCCATGCCTCGTTTAACGCAGCTCAGCAAGCGTACTTCGGCAGATTGGGGATCGTCGATTATTTAAGCGGAGGGGGTGGAGTGACCCACGGGCGTTGCTGTAGTCCAGCTTTTTAGGTTGCGCAAGAGTGCGGTTGTAGCGTTCGGCGCGACACTCGCCCTTAGTCCAACTTTTGCGGGGTGGTGCAACCCAGGCTTTGGGTGGTTTCCGGATATCCAAAGCAGCCGAACTGATTCCCACCGCGCTTCAGCAGAGACTAAGTTGACTGCGGAAGAAATCCCGATCCTTCGTGATCTTCGATTGAGCCTCTTCGACGGTGTGCGCGCCGTCGATAATCATCCACCCATCACGCTCCTCGAAAGTTGACCTTGCGTGCGGCACGATTTCATAGCGCGTCCCGTCAAAAAAGATTACGAACATACCTCTTTCTCCCTGCCCGAAGTATAGCACTACTTTTGCACTAGACATTTGCAACATGCCAAGCCCTTTGTTTAGAGGCCTTTCCGGCGATAATGCAAAACTTACCATTTCTGAAACATCCGGAAGGTTCGACTTCGGCCCGGAGTCGGATCGGCTTCAACGAAACGCAATGAAGGAGGCAGATATTCAACTCCCCGGATATCGAGCCTAAAGGGTAGAATAAGGTGATCGAATGAAGCCGACTAGCGATCCGCCGGAATTGAGGCCAGGAATCGGGCTTGCTCCGTTAATGGCAGGTCTGTTCCTCTATATCTTAGTGGGTCTATTTCATTGGCCTCGATGAAATTGCCTGGGCGTTGCGCGACGTGCTTCCCGAGTGGATTGTTGATCGAAAGCGGTGATGAACTTTAGAGAGGGCATGCGGCGGACGGGTATCGTGCTCGGCATCTTGGGCGCGTGTGCCGGAGGTGTTTTGGCTTACGCCGACGCATCTCCGCTGTGGCAGGCTTGGCATGAACACAGGAGACTCCAGGCCCTCCTGGCTACGCCAACGGTTCGGAGGGCGACTGGGGCCGACTGGTTCGCAAAGCACTCACCGAGCGCAGACAGACGGTGTGATGCCGACGCCGCCCCTGAGACGATGTCCCCGCCTACGCGGTCCGTGCCTCCAAGTTTCGACCCCACGTGGGGAGGACGTTTTGTCTGGTTTGATTGTCGTTGGAGGGAACGGAGT
The DNA here is from genome assembly GCA_003132865.1 of Bryobacterales bacterium. Next base: position 9,221 of record PKYZ01000270.1, on the reverse strand, counting down.
TCTGCCGACAAGGGGACACTGCACTGGATAGGGGTCAAGCCTGTCCCCGGCCAAACTGCAAATCAGCCTGAAGGAACTGCTCCAGGGCTCGCTGAGATTGAGTCATTCGCTCCGGACCCAAATCGCGATGGAATTAGCCTCATCCGCTATGGCGTTACCGTTGGCGGCAGGATCGTTACGTCGTTGGAACTCTCGACCGGAGAAAGGATCGACCTCTGCGGGGGCGAGCCGTGCCCCGTTTCCTTCCCACGGACCTTTGTAGTCCCCCTACTCTTCCCACTGGTCGGATTTCTGCTGCCGTGGGGAGTCGTGAAAACCATCGCCTGGGTCGCGGCAGGGTTCATGGTGGCTAAAGGGGCCTAACTCCGGGAATGGAGCCTGCAACCGTCCCACAAAATACCCTTTGTGGAACACGGCGGCGGGTCATAACGCAAGCTGTACCGGGGTACCCAAGCGGCGAGCGTGAATCTTTCCGCTTCGCATCTGTATCTGCGCCAAGTCGTAGTTAAGTTGCAAGCGAAGCCAAAAACCCGCCGTGCTGCCAATGGCCTTTTCGAGCCGCAGGGCCATTTCAACGGACACGCCCGCTTTGCGGTTGATGAGACGCGACAGCGCCGAACGGGTCACGCCCAGCGCCTTAGCGCCGTCCGTCACGTTGACACCTAGCTCGTCGAGGCAATCCCGGATAATGTCGCCGGGATGATTGGGATTCTTCATCGGCATGATCTGTGCTCCTGTGCTCCAGTTTTCTAACCTCTAGTGATAGTCCTCTAAATTCACGTCATGCGCTGCCCCTTCGTGAAAACGGAACGTAACGCGCCAATTGGCCTTGACCGTCACCGAGTAACTGCAGCGCCGGCCGCCGGTCAACGGGTGAAACCGAAACAAGGGCAGTGCCATGTCTTCCGGGCCGTTCGCCGCTTCCAGCGCCGAGAGAATCTTTTGTACCTTCTCCACGAGATCGGGCCGGATTCCGCTACGGTCGTTCTTTTCATACAGCCGCCGCAAGCCCTTGTGCTTGATCGTCTCGATCACGCCGTCGCCTATTCATAGCGTATAGCGAGGCGCTACGCTATACAAGTCAAGCTTTTTTGTCAAGCCCTTTTAGGACTTTGCCGGTACTGTCTTCGTTCAGCCGGTAGGCGTGGCCGAGTCCGTTCACCGCCACGGTTTCACCGGCGATATATTCGGCGGCATACCTGCCATGCTCCGCGGCGGCGGTCTTTTCATCAGCCGCCCATCCAAGAACAGCCGGCGCTACGCACTAAACTATAGTGATAACGCCGATGCCGAAAGATGTTGCCGCCCGCGTCGAGAAGCTGCGGGAAAGGCTGCGCCATCACGAGCGCCTGTACTATGTCCTGGACCAGCCCGAAATCGGCGACGCCGAATATGACGCGCTGATGCGGGAGCTGCGCGATCTGGAGGCGCAGCATCCCGAACTGCTGACGCCCGATTCGCCGACGCAGCGCGTGGGCGGCAAGCCGCGCGAGGGTTTCGTCAAGGTGGCGCACAGCGCGCCGATGCTGAGCCTGGACAACGCCCTGGACGAAGGCGAGCTGCGCGATTTCGACCGGCGGGTGCGCGAGCTGCTGCGCGGCGCCGAGTTCCAATACGTTACCGAATTGAAGCTGGACGGCCTTTCCATGGCGGCGCACTATCGCGATGGGCAATTCGTGCAGGCGATCACCCGCGGCGATGGCGTGGTGGGCGAGGACGTCACGGAGAATGCGCGCACCATCCGCTCTCTGCCGTTGCGCGTGAACGCCAAGCTGGCGCAGTTCGAAGCGCGCGGCGAAACGGTGATGAACCGGCGCGCCTTCGAGCGGCTGAACGCGGAACGCGACGAGCGCGGCCTGTCGCGCTTCGCCAATCCGCGGAACGCCGCGGCCGGGTCGCTGCGCGTGCTGGAGCCGTCCATCACGGCCTCGCGCCGGCTGGATTACTACACCTACTTTCTGCAGGTGGATGGCCGGCCGGCCTACCCGCGGCACTGGGAATCGCTCGAAGAGCTGGCGTGCATGGGCTTCAAGGTGAACGCCAACCGCAAGCTCTGCCGGGATGTGGACGAGGTGCTGCGGTTCTGCGCGGAATGGGAAGCCCAGCGCGAGCAGTTGCCCTACGAGATCGATGGCGTGGTGGTCAAGGTGGATTCCATCGCGCAGCAGCAGCAGCTTGGATCGACCGCCAAAGCGCCGCGCTGGGCCATCGCCTACAAATATCCCGCGCGGCAGGCGCTGACCACGGTGGAGAACATCGAGGTGCAGGTGGGGCGCACGGGCGCCCTGACACCGGTGGCGCACCTGAAACCGGTGGAGGTCAGCGGCGTAACCGTGTCGCGCGCCACGCTGCATAACGAAGACGAAATCGAGCGGCTGGGCTTGCAGATCGGCGACACGGTTGTGATCGAGCGCAGCGGGGATGTGATTCCCAAGGTGGTGCGGGTGCAGTCGCAAGGCTCCTACCGCAAGCCGTTCCGCATGCCGGAGACGTGCCCAGTGTGCGGCGGCAAAATCGTGCGGGAAGAGGGAGAAGCCGCATCGCGCTGCATCAACACCAACTGCCCGGCGCGCCTGAAGGAATCCATCCTGCACTTCGCGGCGCGCGGCGTGATGAATATCGACGGCATGGGCGACGCGCTGGTGGATCAGTTGGTGGATTGCGGCCTAGTGCATAGCGTGGCGGATATCTACGGACTGGCATTGGCGCAACTGGTGGCGCTCGAGCGCATGGCCGACAAATCCGCGGGCAACGTGATCCGCAATATCGAGAAATCCAAGCAGAGCCCGCTGCCGCGCATTCTTACGGCGCTGGGCATCCGTTTCGTGGGTGAGCGCACGGCGGTGTTTCTCGCGGAAGCCTTCGGCAGCCTGGATCGCATCGCGCAGGCCGGCGTGGACGATCTGCAGCGCGCCGAGGAAGTGGGTCCGAAAGTCGCGGAAAGCGTCTACCAGTTCTTCCACGAGCCGCACAACCGGGAGCTGGTCGAGCGCCTGCGCGCGGCCGGGCTGAAGTTCGAATACGAGGTCAAGCGCAAGAAGGGCGGACCGCTCGAAGGGATGACGTTCGTGCTGACCGGAACGCTGCCGAACCTGAGCCGCGAGGAGGCCGCGCGCGTGATCGAGTCGGCGGGCGGCAAGGTGAGCGGCTCCGTCAGCCGGAAGACCAGTTACGTGGTGGCGGGCGAGGAGGCCGGCTCGAAGCTGGACAAGGCGCGTAGCTTGGGCGTCGAGGTGATCGACGAGCGGCGGCTATTGGAGATGGCGGGCAAGGAGCGCGATTCAAGCTGAGCATGGTGGGACAGGCCTCCTGGCCTGTCTGCTGGAGTGTGGTGGCACGGGCTTCAGCCTGTGATTGGACTTTGGCTTTCTGGTGGGGCAGACCTCCAGGTCTGCGCGGGTCCTCCAGGACCCGCTCTTCGACGAGCGAAGCTCGCCTAGCACAGGCTTCAGCCCAGGCTTCAGCCCGTGAAGGACGCGCCGTGGGCACAGACTGGAGGCCGGGGGTGCGTTTCGGGAACACTTCACGCCGATCCCCGCGCCGGGATCTGCTCGCTACCCTTTCCACGGATCGCGCGCGACCCAGACAAGCGGCGGGTGCGATCTGCGCCGGAGGACCGCAGCCGACTGCCCCACCCGTGTCTGTGACCGGCGCGTCACGGGGACCTATACCGCGGTTGATGGCTCGTAGGCTCAACTTCCCAGATCGCGACTTCAGCCCCGCGTGGCCTCAAGTTCAACGTGTAGCGCGTTACTCGTCCGACTGGCCGCTGATCCCAATCTATCCCGATTCCTAAACCCTTGCCGACTTTCGGCGGGTAATGGTCCTCAAAGACGGGGCACTCAGATCAACCGCACACAGTGGACCATGCGCCCGCCGGTTCATTGAAAACTCCGAGAAGCCTGTTTGCGCACGTGCCGGGAGCGAACCACTGCGCAACAACGCGAGAAAAAGACCTTAGTAGCCTGTTTCATAAATACGACTACGTATTATCAGCTTGCCGGACGCCCTCCGTTGTGGCATCGTGGAAATGGTGGTTCGCGATGCCCAGAACGAGTCCGTTTCTCATTTACTTGTCGTCCGCGGAAGCCGCCGAACTGAACAGGCGCGCGGCCAAATATACGTTGCCGTATTTTCAAGTCCAGCGAGCCAGGATGATTTTGATGGCCGCCGAAGGTTTGAGCAACGACGAGATTGCTCGACGGCTGGACACCCGCCGTGATGTGGTATCCATGTGGCGCAAGCGGTTCTTCGACGACCGGCTTGCGGGGTTAGAAGAGCGCTCTCGTCCGGGTCGCCCCCGGACTTTTTCCCTCTGAGCTGGTGGTGCAGGTGAAAGCCTGCCCGTGCTGACATTAACTGAACATGGGTTGAACCTTGACGGACGCGCCGGTCAACCAGGCAAGACTAAAGGATGAACAATCGAGAGAATATCGACTGCCTTCCGGCACTGTGAATTCGGAGCCTCCAGCAAATGACTAAGAAAGTGCAGCACCGGCTGCCGCGCGCGGCGGCGGGTTTGACGATGGTGTTTTGCCTCTCAAGCACCTTCGCCCATGCGCAAGACACGGCCAACCCGGACTCTCAGGACGTGCCCAATATGGGCCAGCAGATCACGCCGCTGGCGCCCCCCGGCTCCCGTTTCGAGCCGATGAACCCGGATCTGACCGCCAACCCGTCCTGGCTGGCCGGACAAGCTGTGACCACCGTAGCCAGTCCCGATGGCAAGACGCTGCTGGTTCTGTGCAGCGGATTTAACGTGGTCTTCACTGGCTCACTCACATCGCGCATCACGAGCCAGTTCGTGTTCATCTACGACATCTCGGCCCACCAGCCGGTGAAGAAGCAGGTCGTGCAGATCCCCAACACCTACAACGGCATCGTCTTCGATCCCTCCGGCACGCATTTTTACGTGGCGGGTGGCTCGGACGATAACATCCACACCGTTACGCTCGGTTCCAATGGAACATGGGCCGAGGAACAGCCCACGGCGCTCACCATGGGGCATACTGCCGGCAATGGACTCAGCGGGCAGCAGCCAGGAGGCACCGGCCCTGTAAACGCGCAGGTCGGTGTGAAGCCTTGCGCAGCCGGTCTGGCCATTTCGAAAGATGGCAAGACGCTGGTGGTGGCCAATTACTACAACGATTCGATAACCGTATTCAGCGGCGGCTACGGCAATTGGTCGAAGGGCACGGAACTCGATCTGCGCCCCGGCAAGAGCAACCCCGCCCAAGCCGGCGTGCCGGGCGGTGAATATGCGTTTTGGGTGGCGGTGAAGGGCAGCGCCGCCGGCGCCACGGCCTACATATCCAGCGTTCGCGACCGCGAGATCGATGTCGTGAGCCTCAGCGGAACGCCTGCGGTTACGGCCCGCATCTCAGTGAAAGGTCAACCCAACAAGATGACCCTGAACGCGGCGCAGTCGCTGCTCTATGTCGTCGAAGACGAAACGGATACCGTAGATGTAATCTCGACCGCCAGCAACGCCATCCTGGAGACCATTCCGGTCATCGCTCCACCGGGCGCGTTGCCCACGGCCCTCGCGCAATATACCGGCGCAAACTCCGATAGCGCCACGCTGTCGCCGGACGAGAAGCAGCTTTACGTGACCAACGGCAATTTGAACTGCATCGCCGTGGTGGCGCTCGGCGGAACCAATAGCGGCGACCAGGTGGTGGGATTGATTCCCACCGGTTGGTATCCCAACTCGGTGAGCTTCAGCGCCGATGGATCCTGGGTTTATGCGGTCAACGGAAAATCGCCGACCGGCGCGAATCCCGGCTTCTGCTACAGCGGCGGCGCGCCCACGTACCCAAGTTGCATTCCGGCGAACCAATATAATCCCCAATTACTGAAGGCCGGTTTCCAGACATTTCCACGCCCCACCGCCGCGCAACTGACCACGCTTACCGCGCAGGTAGCCGTGAACAACCGCTTCTCGTTCACCGAGAGCGCCGGCGACGCGGCTGTCATGGCGGCGGTGCGCGCCGGTGTGCAGCATGTCATCTTCATCCTCAAGGAGAACCGCACCTACGACCAGATCCTGGGCGACCTGGAAGTCGGCAATGGGGATCCCGATTTGACCGAGTTCGGGCAGGCGGTCACGCCCAATCTGCATAACATGGCATTGAAGTTTGTCACCCTCGACAATTTCCTGGTGACCGCCGAAGTCAGCAACGACGGCTGGCCCTGGAGCACTTCAGCGCGCGCGCCCGACGTGATCGAGCGCCAGTTTCCAGTGTTTTACTCCTCCGCTGTCGGCGTGTCACGCGGGCTCAGCATCGACTCCGAGGGGGTGAATCGCAGCGTGAACGTGGCCTATCCGACACTCGCCGAGCGCCAGTACGCCGATCCTTTTACGCCCGACGATCCGGATCTGCTGCCCGGCCAGACCAACGTGGCCGCGCCCGATGGACCCGGCAACGAAATAAACACCGGCTATCTGTGGGACGCCGCGCTGCGCGCCCATCTTACGGTGCGGAACTACGGCTTTTTCGTGGACCAAACGCGCTATAACACCCCCACCAACGCGATTCCCCTGGTCGAAAACCCGGCGGCCGACGCCATCGTAGTATCTTATCCCACGAATGTCACGCTGGCCCCGCGCACCGATCCGTATTTCCGCGGATTCGACAACGCCTTCCCGGATTATTACCGGTACGCGGAGTGGGCCCGCGAGTTCGATAACAACTATCTGGTGCCCGCTTGCCGCGCGCCGGATCCGCACAAGCCGGCCGCCGCACCCGCCGCGCTCCCTTGCGCTCCGCATAGCCAAACCGCCCGGCGCAGTACGGGGATGCCTTCCCTGAGCCTGGTTCGTTTTATGCACGATCACACCGGCAATTTCAGCGCCGCCATCGATGGCGTGAACACTCCGGATCTGCAAGTGGCCGATAACGATTATGCGGTCGGCCTGCTGGTGCAGAAGATAGCCAGTAGCCCGTACGCGAATAACACCCTGATCTTCGTCCTGGAGGACGATGCGCAAGACGGCGGCGACCATGTCGACTCGCACCGCAGCGTGGCCTTCGTCGCGGGTGCCTTCGTGAAGCAGGGGGCCCTGATCTCGACGCCGTATAATACGATCGATTTCGTGCGCACCATGGAAGAGGTTTTGGGCCTGCCGCCGATGAATCTGAACGACGCCTTGGCCAGACCCATGGCCGATATCTTCAATACCACGCCCAGCGCATGGAGCTTTACCGCCGCGCCCTCGGCGCTTCTATATGCCCCTGGTGTGTCGCTGCCGCTGCCCCCGCAACCCACGGGCTTAGTCGTGCCAAAGCCGTCGCACGATGCGACCTATTGGGCGCGGGCCAGCGAAGGCATGGATTTCACGTCGGAAGATCGCGTCGATCCCGCCGGTTTCAATCGTCTCCTCTGGAAAGGCCTGATGGGCGATAAGCCATATCCCGCCGGGCCGAGTGGAATGGATCTGCGGCATAATCGCGCCACGCTGCTGGTGCGTTACCGGCAGTCCCTGAAGGAAGAAGGGCGCCGTAACTAACGGGCCGCNNGCGCGGCGATGCCGCGGCGGAGAGGGGTTCCGAATCGCCAAACCGAACGACATCCCGGCAGTTTTAGCATCTACGGGGAAACCGTCAAAGACACCGCTGCCAAGAGCGTCATTTATGATCCGCAGCTTGGAAGGGCATCTCGCGATTGGCCGTGCATGAGGGACGGCGTTTACATCTGGATTCGTGCAAACGGTCCACTCGGAGATGCGATCTGGAGTGACACATTACCCCATGAGTTGCCATGGATGTTTCGTCGGATGTGGCGAGATGACACCGTCCAGATTGCAGCCAATGACCAGGCAGACTTTGCATATTTCCCGATTATGGCGGGATATGATCTTAGCCAGATTGCGTCCTTACTGATGGGCTGCTCCCGCTACTAAAATAATCCGGATGGCGCTCTGGCGTCGCCGGCCCGGGTCCATTCAGGTGGCACCACACGTCCAGGCGGGCGGCGTCGGCGCAACGTGGGCGCCCTGTGCGCGAATGGCGGGGAAATGATTAGAAACAGAGCATATACGGCCCATTGGAGGCCGGCACTCCAGCGTTATATTCAGTTCAGTTGTTATCTGCACGGGTGGGCATGCGAGTTGCCGGCCACTCATAAGCTGCCGCTAACCATGCTGGAGCACCAGCGATCTGGTGCGTGAGGTGCGCCGCAGCGGATTGGTGGCCTCGATCAGCGGCAGTACGCTGTGGCGTTGGTTGCACCAGGATGCGATTCGTCCTTGGTACCACCGCAGTTGGATCTTTCCGCGAGATCCCGACTTCGCCGAGAAAGCCGGTCGCTTGTTGGATCTGTATGCCCGCCAGTGGCAGAGCAAACCGCTGAAGGATGACGAGTTCGTCATCTCAGCAGATGAAAAGACCAGCATCCAGGCGCGCGTTCGGAAACATCCAACCCGGTCTTGCCGGCCGCGCCGCTCGATGCGGGTAGAGCATGCGTACCAGCGCGGCGGAGCCTGGGTGTACCTCAGCGCCCTGGATGTCCACAACGCCAGGGTCTTCGGTCGGTGCGAGACCAAGAATGGAATCGCCCCGTTCGATCGCTTGGTAGAGCAGGTGATGACACGACCGCCTTACAACGATGCTATTCACGCGCCCATCCATGCCAGTTGGCTCAATCAGGTGGAAATCTACTTTTCGATCGTGCAACGAAAGGTCCTCACGCCGAACGACTTCAGCGATCTGGATGCCGTCGCTGACCGACTGCTAGATTTTCAATACTACTGGGAAGCGACCGCGCGGCCATTCGAATGGACGTTCACTCGCGACGACCTCAAGAATCTGCTCGACAAATTCGAGCAGCAGGGAACCCTCCGGTAGCTTCTCAAAAATACGTCGGCGTATTTATGAACTGGAGTACTTAGTAAGTTCCCGTCCGGGCGCGATCGCGCGCGAGGGGCAGCCGGAACGCGGCCATCTCGTGGCCATTGCGAACCAGCAGGCGGTCGCCGACCAGCACCGGGTGGTTCCAGGTCTTGCCCTCGATCGCCGGGAACCGCGCGAGCTCCTTGAACTGGTCGGGGGCCGCCGCGACCAGCGCCAGCTCGCCTTCCTCCGACAGCACCAGCAGCATGTCCTGGTCGGGCAACACGACGAGCTGGCCGTTGCCGTAGCGTCCGCCCTTCCACTTGCGCTTGCCGTCCTTGAGGTCGATGCACGCGAGGATGCTGCCGTCGAAGCCGAAGGCATAGCCAT
>PKYZ01000271.1 GCA_003132865.1 Bryobacterales bacterium | reverse complement strand
GGCTATGCCCAATGATTTCAATGTTGGGAATGCTGTCAAACAGCTAATTTGGACGGGAGTGAGCGCCGGACGGGAGCGATGGGGAGGGGGACGCGGGGATGGGGGACACGGAGACGCGGGTACGGGGAGACGCGGGGACGCGGGGACGCGGAGATGGGGAGACGCGGGGACGGGGAGAGGTAACATGGCCGGATGGAGAGCACCTGCTCGTTTTGCCGGATTGTGGCGGGGGATGTGGCGGCGGCTACGGTCTTCGAAGACGACTTGTCGCTCGCCTTTCTGGACCACCGGCCGCTGTTTCCCGGCCATTGCCTGCTGATCCCCAAGACGCATTATGAGACACTGGCGGATCTACCCGAGGATCTGACCGGTCCGTTGTTTGGCAACGCCAGGCTCCTGGCGGGAGCCGTGGAGCAGGCCATGCAAAGTGAAGGCTCTTTTGTGGCGATCAACAACCGCGTGAGCCAGAGCGTGCCGCATCTGCATATCCACATCGTGCCGCGCCGCAAGAAAGACGGACTCCGCGGCTTCTTCTGGCCGCGGCAGAAATACGAGAGCGCGGCCGGGATGGAGAGCGTTCGGAACCGCGTGAAGGAGGCGGCCGGGGCAGTCCGCAAGGGCTGATGCAGGCTGCGGGCAGGCGGCGGGTACGGCAATTCGTTGCATCTCATCGGAAGCTATCTTGGCGCGCACGCCCTCCGCTGCCGCTGAATTGCATGTCGTGCAAGGGGCTCGCGGCCGCCACTTCACCGTGAGCTAAGCGTGAATGCGTTTGCGCGCCGGACCCCCGGTCCGACAGCCGAGCCAGGGGACCCGCCCACATTTCTGCGACCAAGACTGTCACCGTATGAAGCGGAACTGGAGCGTGGGTGGCATGCGCCGGCAAAAAAAGAGCCGGCCCCGGTTGGAGAACCTCGAAAGAATGAGGCTTGAAACAGTCAGGCCATACCTTATTCTCCTTAACGTTTGGATTGCGGCTCCTACCAAAAATCGTATTTTGCCGTTATCAATAATGGTATCGTTTTCTCTTTTTTGGGCGACAACTCTAATATTATGATGAGGTTGCTAGGCGCATTCCTTTGGCTAGAAACGTGCTACGCCTTCATTCAAGCTTTCTATTAGTACGAAATCGTTCAAAGGAGAAAAGCATGAAGTTGAAGTTACGGATAAGCCTGCGCGCGAGCGCTTTGGCCGCCTTGCTGGGCATCGCGTGCCTGCCGGGTTTCGCGCAGTTGGTCAGCGGCAACCTCACGGGAACGGTCTATGACGCCAGCGGAGCCACCGTGCCGAACGCCACAGTGATCGCGCACCACGATGCCACCGGCGTCGATACTGCAACCACTTCGCAGTCCGCGGGCGAATACCGCATTACTAACCTGCCCGCTGGGACGTACACCCTCACGGTGATGGCCGCGGGTTTTTCGAAGGCGGAGCTCAAGGGCGTCGGGATCGAACTGAACGTCACGGCTACTGCCAACGTTACCTTGCAGGTTGGCAAGAGCGTGGAAACCGTGGAAGTCACTGCCAATGCGGTAGCGATCGATACGACCACGGCGCAGCTTCAGAACACTTTCGAGACCCAGCAGATGATGGAACTGCCCACCGCGTCCAGTGGTTCGGGCGTGATTAACCTGTCGCTGCTGGCGGCGGGAGTGGGAACCAGCGGCGGCGTCGGCGCAGGCATGGGTCCGACCGTCGGCGGCCAGCGTCCGCGCAACAACAACTTCACCATCGAAGGCGTCGACAACAACAGCGGGAGCGTGACCGGGCCTTTGGTGTTCGTTCCAAACGACGCCGTAGCGGAATTCACCTTCCTCCAGAATCAGTTCGGTGCGGACTTCGGCCACTCCTCGGGCGGCCAGTTCAACCAGGTGGTGAAGAGCGGCACCAACCAATTTCACGGGGCGGCCTACGACTATTTGTTTAACCGGAACCTGGACGCCGCGGATAATCTGAACTTCGTGGACGGCCTCCCGCTGCACCCGCGGTTCGACGACAACCGCTTCGGGGGCACCTTCGGTGGCCCGATCAAGAGGAACAAGCTGTTCTTTTTCGTCAACTACGAGTACAACCCGATTGGTGGCGTTGCCTCCAGCGGATCGGCCTGCGCGCCGACCTCCGCCGGATACGCCACTCTGGCGGGAATCCCCGGCATCAGCCAGACCAACTTGAGTACCCTCAAGCAATATCTGGGCACGGCTGGGGCCGCCGCGGCTCCCTCGGCCTGCGGCGACTCCGCCAGTCCTTTGGTAGGACCTGCCCAGGAGAGCGCGACGGGGGCTCCGGCCGGCACACCCGTGGAAATCGGATTGGTTGGGGTAACGGCGCCCAGCTTTACAAATAACGAATTCGCCGTGGCCTCCATTGACTACAATATCTCGGACAAGGATTCTATTCGGGGCCGCTTCATTCTGAACCGCTCGGGCTTTATCGACACGGCTGGCTTCCCGTCGGCCTTCTACCAGACCGTGCCCACCAACTCCTACCTAGCGACGTTTTCGGAGTTTCACACGTTCTCACCCAGCGTGGTCAACGAGTTCCGGCTGGGGTACAACCGCACCGCCAGCATCACTGGGGTCGGACCCCAGAAGTTCCCGGGCCTGGATGCATTCCCTACACTCGGGATCTACGAACTTGGATTCAATAATCTGGGTCCCGATCCGAACGCACCGCAAAGCGGCATTCAAAACCAATACCAGTTAACCGACAACCTCACCTGGACCAAGGGCGCGCACACCCTCAAATTCGGCTTCGACGGCTGGAAGCAGATCTCGCCGCAAACCTTTACACAGCGGGCCCGCGGCGACTACGAGTGGAGCTACCTTTCGGACTATCTGTTCGATTACGTTCCCGACGGCATCGCGCAGCGTTCACTGGGCAACTCGAAGTATTACGGAGATCGGGTTCTTACAGGCTTTTTTGCCAACGATAGCTGGAAGTTCCGGCCGAATTTCACCGTGAACATCGGCCTGCGCTACGAATACCAGACCACACCCTACAGCGAGCGGCTGCAGACGCGCAACTCGATTGCCGATGTTCCGGGCCTGATCACTTTCAGCAATCCGCAACCGCAGAAGGATGCCATTATGCCGCGCATCGGCCTTGCGTACTCGCCCGGCACCAGCGGCAGAACCTCCATTCGCGCCGGTTTTGGCCTCTTCTACGACGTGCTCTACGACAATCAAGGGCTGCTGACGCTGCCGCCGCAGGCCACCACCACAGTGGACGTAACCGGCCAGCCCGGGCAAGGCTTCATGGCCGGCGGTGGCATTCCGCCGAACGCCAATGCCGGGACGCTCGATCAGGCCGATGCGCGTGCCTCTACGGCCGGCTACGTCCCGGATCAGATCCGGCCGGAGACGGTCTCATGGAATATTGGCGTGCAGCACGTATTTCGCGGCGACTACACTTTTGAGACCCGCTACGTGGGCACCCACAGCGTGCACCTGTCGATTCAGGACCAGTTGGACATACAGCCAGTGGTCAACTCCTCCAACGCCCTGCCGGTGTACCTGACCGCTCCCAGCCAGGGAATCCTCAACGGGCTGCAAAATGGCCTGAATTCGGGCGCCAACGGATGTGTAGCGGTTACGAACTGCCTAACCACCATTTTCGACAACGGCGGCTACTTCCTTCCGGCTTTTCTGAACGCCGGCTTCCAGAGCCCCATCACCGCCTACATGCCCTGGGGTAATTCCATTTACCACGGCTGGGCGAACACTTTGAGCCGCCGCTTCTCCAACGGCTTGCAGTTCATCGGAGCCTACACCTGGAGCCACGCGATCGACGATTCCACAGCCGACGTGCACTCGACCGACCTGACACCCCGCCGCCCGGAAAACCCGCGCAACCTCGCGTTGGACCGCTCCTCTTCCGCGCTCGACCATCGCCAGCGGTTCACGTTCCAGACGCTTTACGATCTGCCGTTCTTCAAGCACGGGAATTGGTTCATGAGGAACATCGTGGGCAACTGGGAATTCGCTCCGATTTATACCTTCCAGAGCGGTACCCTGGCGAACGTCCAGAGCGGCACCGACGCCAATATGAACGGCGATTCCGCGGGCGACCGCACATTCATCAACCCGGCCGGAACGGCGAACGTGGGCTCCAATGTGACGCCGCTGACGAACAGCTCCGGCGACATCGTGGCCTACCTGGCCACAAATCCGAACGCCCGCTACATCAAGGCCGCCACGGGTACGCTGCCCAACGGGGGCCGCAACACCGCGCAGCTTCCCCACATCAACGATGTGGACATGACCTTCGCCAAGAGCTTCAACATCACCGAAAGCAAGAAGGTGCAGTTCTCGGCCCGTGCTATCAATCTCTTCAACCATCCGCAATATGTCGGGGGCAATTTGAGCGACGTTGCGCCGGTCGGGCAGACTGGCGCTGGGGTGGATAACTTCCTTAGGCCGCAGTCGGGAATCTTCCTGCAACCGTCGCAGGCCTATTCGAGCAACCCGCGCAGCGTTCAACTCGCGCTCAAGTTGATCTTCTGACGAAGCTGAGCGCGGAGCAGTTCAGGGGGAGCCTTCGGGCTCCCTTTTTTTCGTTGCGCCGCCGCTCGACCGCCCTCTTGGCAGCGGCTCCTTTCCGATCTGATCGAGGACGGCGGCCCGCTTCTTCATCCCGGCTGCTGCTCAGGCGCTTCCGGCTCGCTGCGTCAGCGCCGCGGACGGACTGTGACCTTGGCCTTGTGGTTCAGGCCCCTGATCTGGAACAGCCCCTGAATGTGGCTTCGTGAATGGCGGAAGCCGCCAGCCGGCACAGGATCCGGCTGGCGGGTGTTCCGAGGTTGGCTTAGAAGTTCAGGCGCAGACGGAATTCGATCACGCGCGCGCCGGGGTCCTGGGCGTTCGAGAGGTCCTGGTAAGCGGACGTCGTCTGGCCGAAGTTGGCGGAACTCAGATTCTGATTGACTTGTCCGGGCAACTGAAAATTGGTCAGGTTGAGGACGTCGAGGAAGTTCGCAGTGAAGTCGACGCTCACCCTCTCCGTAATATGCGTCTTCTTCATGAGGCTCAAGTCAAAGTGGTTCTGCCACGGTCCCCACAGAAAGATCTCGTAGCCGAACTGGCCCGGGGTGAGTTGCGGTCCGATGTAGGGCGCGTTCGCATCGAGATTGGCGGTAGTCTGGCCGTTGATCCCGAACGCGGCGTTGGAATTGTTAATGAACGACTGCGGCAGGTAGGACACGATTCCCGTTCCGTTCGACCCAGTGGTCTTGGTGATGGACATCATGCTCTGCAGTTGCGCGGCAGTGATGTTATGCAGGACCACGCCGGGGTCGTTCTGGTTCATCCCGTAACGGCCGGAAGTGAGCTGCATGGGCGTGCCGGACTGGTTGCGATCGACCGCGGCGAGTTCCCAGCCCTCCAGTATCTTGTGGGCTAGCGGACCGCCGCCGGAAAGGAACTTGTGTTTGGGGCCAAACGGCAGCTCGTAGATCGCTTGGAGCTTGAACGCCTGGGGAATGTCGAACGGCGTCGGCTGCCGGTCCAGACCTAAATTGCGCAACGTGGTGGGCCCGGGACTGTACAGGCTGGAGTCGGAGGTAGGACCGTCGACCAGCGATTTTGACCAGACATAGCTCCCCTCCAGCATCAAGCCATTGGTCAGCCGCCGCCGGAGCTCCACCTGGAGGGCGTCGTAGTAGGAGCTGCCCCAATTACCGACGATCCAACTGCCCCCGCTCGACACCGCGGGGTTGACGACGAAGAAATTCGCCGGATAGCCGGCCTTCATCCAATTGGACAGGTAAGGATTGGCATAAGAGAAGACATAGGCGTAGCGTCCCGGCTCATTCTGCGTGAGGTAGTAAGCAAACGTAGAGGAGCTGGTTCTGCCATATGCGGTCTGGATGAACGGGATGTTCACCTGGCCGGGCAGACCCTGGTTGCCGAAGTTGGTGCTGCTCGGATTAGATTGCTGAGCGATCTTGAGGTTGTTGTACGCGTTGTTCCATTCGGTTAGGAACCCGTTCTCATAGATGTTGGCTTCGTTCAAGGCTATCTGGCGCCACAGGTCGGTGCCATGGTTGCCGGTGTAGCGGACTTCCATCACCATGCTCTTGCCGAGTTCGCGCTGCAGACCGATATTCCAGCTCTGCACGTACCCGAGTTTCAGATTGGGCTCGAACCCGTTGAGGGAGTCGGTGGGCTGCGGAGAGAAGGGATACGTCGGGGACGCCGGGAAGGGCCGCGAAGGCAACGTCGCGCTGCTCATGGTGACCGATCCAGGATTGCCGAAGTACTGCGGGTAATTGTCGGGATCCACCGAATCGTCCACACTGCGGCCGGGGTTGGACCCCAGCATTGACAGCATGATGTCGGTGCCCTCGCGGATGGTGTTGATGGCGTAACCCGCGCGCAGGACCGTGGCGCCGGCGTGCGTGCCGAACAGCCAGCCCAGCGGCCCGCTCATGGCCGGCACTTGCCAGGCGACGCCGCCGGACGGGTTCCAGCGGTGCATGCTATTGTACGGCGTGAAGTACTTGACGAATTGAGGATTTACGCCCGTCAGCACACCCGGCTGGAAGAGATTGCCGATACCGGAGATGCCCCAGATGGAGGCCAGTGTTACCGACGAATAAGTGTTGGTCAGGTCCTGGAGGGGCCCCTCCCACTCGTAACGGAGACCGAGGTTCACGGTGAGATTCGGCCGGAGCTTCCAGGAATCCTGTACAAACAGGCCGAACTCGCGCTGCTGGAGGTGGTCGACGGGAGGATTGGCTCCATAAGTGCCCGCGCTCGAGAGGGCCACCGACTTGCTGATGTTGCTCACGCGGCCGGTGAGGTTCGCGTATAGCGCGGCGGCATCGTCGAGAACGTTCTGCGGCGCATTCGGGAAATTCGCATTGGTGAAGATGTCGGTCGGGCCGCCATTATGGATGGGATCGGTGGCGGCGCCGTCGATTCCAAAGGTCATGGTGGGAATGCTTTCGTTGCCGACGGTCTGGTCCCATAAATTGACCTGGGTCCAATTGCCGCCGAAGCTGAGCACATGCTGCCCTTTCAGCCACGATAAGGTATCGCTCAGGTTCTTGGTAGGCGAATTCCGCCGCGATCCTGCGGCGTACGCGGAGACGCCGGACGGCGCCGCGAAGCCGCTGCCGGAGCTAAACGCTATGTTGTACCCGCGCCACTGCGCATACGATCCGGGCGAGTCGGCCTGCGGGTCGAACACCACCGTGCCGCCAGTCAGGCCGGCGTGGAATTCGTTGGTCAGGTGCGGCGTAATGGTGGAACGCAATCCGAAAACTCCCGCGAAGCGGTTGCTGAGCTGGCCGCCGACGGCGTTGTTGCCGAGCACGGTGCCCGTCCCCGGATAGACGGGAACAATGCCATTCAAGATGTCGGGCACCGCGTCGTACTTATTGTAGGAATACGTGATCGAGAACTGGTTCCTGGAGTTGATGTTGTAATCGATCTTGCTGACGGTAAAGGTTCTCTTGTCCTCGCCCTTGGCCAGGTAATTGAGGGTGTCGCGAATGTAGTCGCCGCTGGAGGACACGTTGGAAATCAGGTTGGGCGAACCCGAGACCAGCGAATTGATCTGGCCTAGCGTCTTGGCGACGATGGGATCCGCGGTGCCCTGATACCCGTTGTCCAGGGCCAGCTTGAGCACGTTCACGGTGCGCGTCTGGTTGGTGACGGGATCGAGGTAAGTATAGTTGCCATTGATGGCGTCCGGCGTCAGCACCGTGCGGGTCTCCGCGGCGGATTCGGGCTGCCGGCGCGCCTCGATGTTGGTGAAGAAGAAAAGCTTGTTCTTCCAGATCGGCCCGCCGAGGTGGCCGCCGAACTGGTTGAGCTGCACCTTGTCGCGGGGCAGGCCGGTGATGTTGTTGTAATAGTAGTTGGCATCCAGCGCCGTGTTGCGCACCTGTTCGAACACGCCGCCGTGGAACTCGTTGGTGCCGCTCTTGGTAATGAACTTGATTTGGGCGGCCCCCTCGCCGGTGGATTCGGCTCCGGCGGCGGAGGTGGTCAGGGTAACTTCTTCAATCGAGTCCTGCGTGATGGGGATGTACACGAAGAAGCCGTTGCTGCTCTTCAAGAGCTGGTCCTGTGTATTCAACCCGTCGAGAGTGACGTTGAGCGCGCTGTTGGGCAGCCCGTTGACGCTGGAATTGCGGTTCGCACCGGCGGTCTGGACCCCGGGCGAGGCCACCAGCAGGTCCAGGCCGCCGCGGGTGATTTCCGGCAGTTCGGCCACGAACCGCCCCTCGAGCGTGGTATTCACGGTGGCGTTGGCGGTCTGTACCAGCTCGGCGCCGCCCGTCACCTCCACGGTTTCGGACACCGAACCCAATTCGAGCTTGACGTTGGCTGTAGTGGGCACACCTGCGTCTATCTTGACGTTCTCAACCGTCTCCGTCCGGAAGCCCTGCATGGTCACGCCGACCTTGAAAACTCCGTTGGACATCGATGGCAGAATCCAATAGCCGCTATCGTTGGTGGTGGCTTTGAAAGTTTGGCCGTTGTTGACATTGGTCACGACGACCTGGGCGCCGGCCACCGCCGCGCCTTGCGGGTCAACAACTGTGCCATCCAGCGAACTGGTGGTGGCAACCTGGCCGAGCAGGCAGGTCGCGAACTGGGCCAAGGCAACAACGATCAAACATTGAGAAAACCGCATATGGGTTCCTTTCGGGTCCAATGGACCACTGGAGCATTACCGGCCTGGCACTTCCTCTAATCTAAAGCCGGCCGGAGATGTCAGCACTTCCGAAGCCACACGATAACGGATAAACAGGGCTTTTGGTTACATCGTCTTAGAAATGTTAACAGGAATTAATATCCCGCATTCCATAGCCGGATCGGCGGCGTGATTCAGAAAGTCGTATCTTTTTATGATAGCGAGGCGTAAGGCGACGTCACCCCAGCAGATCCAGCGCAGCCTGAATCTCGCTGCGGGTGTGCAGATCCCCGATGCGGGTGGTCGCCTCAATCCCTTGCCGGTAGAGCGCGCGGGCGTCTTCGCGGCGGCCCAACTTCTCCAGCGTCTGGCCCCCGTGAAAATAAGCGGCCGAATAGTTCGAATTCACGGCTAGCAGCGCCTGGTATTCCTGGATGGCATTCTCCAGGTCGCCGGAATTGGCGTACTCCATCGCCAAACCGTAGCGCGCGAAACTGTCGTTGGGATTCTGCGCCGCCATGTTCTTCAGCACTTCCAGCCGGTTGCTCATACCCCTGTGTTACCATACCTGCCAATGGCGTGTCCTTGTTTCTTCCCGGTCGAGCGTATGCCACAGGCCACCGGGAAAAAGATGCCGCCGATGCCGCTGGGCGATCCGTGGTCGGGAATTTGCTGCGCTACACCAGCCGGCGAGTGGCTGCCGGATCCCCGCACCCTGCAGCAGCTTTGCAATTTCGGCTACGCCAGGGAGAAGTGCGCGCGAGTTCCGGCCGACGGACCCGACGCGGTGCGCTTCGGCATTTCGCACGACCGCGACGGCCTCATCCGTATCTATTGGGTAGTGGAGAAAGATCATCTGCCGTTCGCGCACGGCCCGCTCGAGTATTCGCGCGCGGAGGCCGGCTTTCGGGCCCCGCATCCGGATGCCTGCGTCACTCGCCAGGCGCAGGCATACGTCAGCAGCTATTTGCGCCGGAAAGGAGATTCCGGCCGCCCATGAGCGCGCCCGATTCCGGCCCCGATTCCAACCCCGATTCCAGCAAGGGAAAGCCGGTGCGCGAGTCCATATCCGAGTATGCGGAACTGGCGTTGCCCACCGACGCCAACGGCCTCGGCAACGTGCTGGGCGGCAAGGTCATGCACCTGGTGGACCTGGCCGGCGCCATGGCCGCCATGCGCCACGCGCGCAAGCCGGTGGTGACCGCCTCGTTCGACCACATGAATTTCTTGCATCCCATTCACATCGGGCAATTGATGGTGCTGCATTCCCAGGTGAACCGGGTCTTTCACACTTCCATGGAAGTCGGCGTGAAGGTGATGGTGGAGGACCTGATGACCGGCCGGAAGCAGCACACCTGCTCGGCCTACCTGACGTTCGTGGCGCTGGACGCGCGCGGAAAGCCCACGGGCATTCCGCCGGTTGTTCCGGAAACGGAAGAAGAGCAACAGCGCTACCGTGAAGCCGGCGAAAGACGCGAATACCGGCTGGAGATGCGGAATCGCGCGCACTAGCTACCCCGCTCCCTTACGGTCGCGGCTCAGTAACATGCTGAGCCGCGCGCGTAAGCAAGCGGCTGCCCCAACTACGCCTTATACATGTACTTGATGTTCGGCTTGTAGAGCAGCACGTTGGGCTCTCCGGTGCGGTTGACCTTCAAGCAACATTTGTCGTACCACTCGATGACGCCGTGCAGAGTCTCGCCGTCCTTCAGCACGAAGACCATGGGGGTCTTGGTCTGCATCTGTTTCACGTAGTAGAAGTTCTCGGCATTGGTCTGGTCGGGCGGCGCAGGTTTTTTCTGCGGCCGGCGCGGCGGGGCGATCTGCTCCTTGATCTCGTTCAGAGAGGGACGGATGAGTTTACGGTTCGCAGATTCCACTGGAAGCCTTCCTTATTGGCAGATTAAGACATGGCCCGCGGGGTCGCTCACGACGAGAGCGGCGCGGGTTTCAGTTGGATCAAGTTTTGTCCGACTTGAAGATATATTTAACATATTGTTACGTTCACCGCAAGGCGGCTGCTGGCCCGCTACCGGCTAAACCACTTCTTGGCCAGGGCCTTCAGGCGGGCATAAAGAGAGCGATTTTCGGCCGCGGCGCTGGGGGCTTGCGAATGCGGACCGGGCCCCGCAGCTTCCGCGGCGGGCAGCACGCCTCCGGGCGCCTCGCAGGGCTGCTCGCCGATGAAACGCACCGTTGTGACGATGAACGAGTAATTGCGCCGCATGCGCGCGCCGGAGTTATTCACGACGCAGACCGAGAAACCCGCCGGCCGCGCCAGTACGGGAAAATAACCCTCCACATTGCGCTGGATGTAGGCCGTCTCATAACGGTGGCGCCGCAGGCTCCAAGTGAATACGCGGAAGCTGTCGAAATCGTAAGGATGGTCGCCGCTTGCGACGGTAGTCCAGAGCCAGTTGTGTTTCACCGCGTCGCCGTCGCGTACGTCCGAGAGCGCGAAATACGAGGTGATGCGATGGCCTTCGGCATACTGCGCCACGTCGTCGGGAATGGCCATGTAGAGCCTCCGGCTCAGCACCCATCCGCTCTCGCCCTTGGCATTGCGCACCAGGCTCCAGTCTTCCTTGGGAGCCGCGTTCGCGGCGTGGCTGTCGGCGATCGCCTGCTGCACCTCCGGTGGCGTCTTGGAGAGTTCCTTCCAGTTCGGCGGCGGCGGCGGAGCGGGCGGCATCGGCGGGAGCGGGTATTTTTGCTCGGCGTGCTTGCGCGCGGATGGCGGCGTTTTGGGCCGGGGCGGAATCAGCCGCTTACGTTCGGGCGGCGTTCGCGGCGCGCCGACGTGCGCTACTACATCCACTTTTTCGCCCTCCTTGACTTGCAGGAAGCTGGGCGACAGGCGATTGGGCTCGGTGTGTACGTTGAGCAGGTCGTAAGTGCTGGCCGCCCCCTGCGACGGCAGAGTCAAGGCGCGCCGCTCGACCTCCTTCAACGCGGCAATTTCTTCGGAGCTCAGCAGCAGGTGGTCTTCGATCCACCCTTCGGCGCCGCCCGGCGTGCGGACCTTCAGAAAGCGGCGGCGGCGCTGCACGATTTCGAGCCGCTCGCCGTGCTTGACGGTGGCCACCACCGGCGACTGCAGCGGGATGTCCCGGCGCAAGCCCAGCGTGGCCGGGCCGGCGTAAGCTTCGCCGATCGCCGGCGCGCGCGGTTCGCCGCTCCGGCACGCGGGCATGGCGAGTAGCAGCAGGAGAAGGCCAAGACGCGGTGCTGGGTGCTGGGTGCTGGGTCCTGGCCTACGCATCGTAGACGGTTTGAAGGGTTTGCCAGCACTTAGCACCCAGCACCCGGCACTCATCACCTTTTCTCCGTCACCACAAGCCGGTTATACACCTGGCGGAAAGCCTCGCCCGCGCGCTCGGCCGCCCACTGCTCCAGGCTGATATCGGCCCCTGAGGAGACTTGCAGCACTACCTGCCCGTCGCGTATGTGGCAGCTCAGCGATCGAATGCGCTCCTCGTGGCTGACATCCAGGTTGTCGGCCAGCCGCAACAAAGGAATCAGCAGCAGCACCACGCGCTTGTCGTCGGCATTCAGCGACTGCCAGTTGGAGTGCAGCGGCGTGGGCATGCTCTTGCGGTGATAGCGGCACAAATTGGCGACGATCTCGCGCTCGCGATTGGTGAAGCCGGGCATATCGGAATTGCTCACCAGGTAATACGAATGCTTGTGGTGGTTGGAGTCGGCCACAAGGTGACCGGCATCGTGCAGATAGGCGGCGGCCTCCAGCAGCTTGCCGAAATGCGGCGGCAACTGGTGCAGCGGCTGCAAGTCGGTGAACAGCGTATGCGCCAGCCCGGCCACTGTGCGGGCGTGCGGCAGCGCCACCCCATAGCGGCGGCTCGTCTGTTCCACTTCTTTGCGCTGGTCGCGGCTGAGCTGCGCCAACTCGCGCCCCACGCCCCGCGCGTGCAGATCCGCGATGATGCCATCGCGCACCCCGGCCGCCGAATAATACAGGCACGGCAGCCGGAAATCCTCAAGCACGCGCAGCAACACGCTCACGCCCGGTACGATGATTTCGGCGCGCTTGGGTCCGATCCCCACGGCCTTGCGGCGCTCCGCCAGATCCAGCACGCTCAGCTTCTTGTAGAGGCGGCGCACCTCGCGGGTGGACGCGCGCATGCGGTCGGCCTGGTCGCGCTTCATGCGGGGGATGCGGTTCACCGCGCAGACCACCGCCGAAGCCGTGGCCGAAGTGGCGATCACGCGGTCCCAGTGGGTGTTGCCGAAGCGCTTCCCGATACCCGCCAGCTTCTCCTCGATATACTCCTGCATCTGGTGCAACTCGTCCGGCAGGGGCGGATCGTTGCGCAGAAAAATCTCGCGCAGACGCACCGCGCCCAGCGGCTTCGAGAACGAGTCGCGCAGCGTGCCGTGATCGCCCGAGATCAGTTCCGCGCTGCCTCCGCCGATATCCACAATCAGCAGCCTGCGCTTCGGATGCGGCCAGCGGGCCTGCACTCCCAGGTGAATCAGCCGGGACTCCTCGCGTCCGGAGACGATCTCGACCGGAGCGCCGATGGCGAGGGACGCCCGTTCGATGAACTCGGCCTGATTGCGCGCGTCCCGCACCGCGCTGGTGGCTACGGCGCGCACTCCCACGACGTCCAGCTTTTGATACTGCTGGGCCATGCGCGCCAGCACCGTGCAGGTCAGCTCCAGGGGCTCCTGCGCGAGGATGCCGTTGCGAAAGACGCTTTCCCCCAGCCGCGTGACAACCCGCTCGGAAGCCAGCACGCGCATGCCAGACCCCGGCAGCACTTCGGCCGCGGCCATGCGAATGGAGTTGCTGCCGATGTCGATCGCCGCGTAGCGGGGCATATACCAGTTATAGAGGAAATTCGACGGATGTACCAGAGGGACGGCGGGGAAGAGCGGCGAGAATTGTCCAATGCGGGATGAGCCTGGACAGGGAGGTCGTTTCCAATGCGGGATGAGCCTGAAATGCGAAATTGTTTCCAATGCGAGGTGAGCCTGAACATGAGCCAGGCGAAAAAGGGCATCCTGCTGGTGAATGACTATTCACATGAAGAATTTGGAACGGCTGAGCTTGGCCGAGATGCAGGAATTCGTCCAGGGCAGCCGGAAGTTAACCTTGTCCCTCGAAGTCAAGCAGCCATCTATGGTTTTATCGAGGCTCTGCTGAAGGCCCAGCAGTACCGGCGCTTGAGCCGAGGTCAACGCGGCGTGGTGCGTCGGTTCCTGACGAAGGTCAGCGGATTGAGCCGGGCCCAGATCACGCGGCTCATCGCCGCCTGGATGCAGACGCGGCAGGTGCGGAGACGACCACCCCAACGGCCCAATTTTCCCCGGCGGTACTCCAGCGCCGATGTGGTCTTGCTGGCCGAGGTGGACGCCGCTCACGAGGAGCTATCCGGGCCAGCCACCCGTCACATTCTGGAGCGCGAGTTCAGCGTCTTCGGCAAGGCAGAGTACGAAGAGCTGTCGGGCATCTCGGTTTCCCACATCTACAACCTGCGCCGTTCCAAGACCTATCTACGGTACCGGGTGCGCGTGCAGCACACCCAACGCAGTCAGGTGTCCATTGCCGAGCGGCGCAAACCCGACCCCCAAGGGAAGCCCGGCTACCTGCGCGTGGATACGGTACATCAGGGTCAGCACGATGGCCAGCCGGGGCTGTATCATCTCAATGCCGTCGACACCGTGACCCAGTGGGAGATCGTGGGCTGCGTGGAGACCATCAGCGAGCGGCACCTGCTGCCGGTGTTGGAGGCCATGCTGCACCAGTTCCCCTTTCGCATTTTGGGGTTTCATTGCGACAACGGGTCCGAGTTCATCAACCACCAGGTGGCCGCTCTGCTGAACAAGCTGTTGGTGGAGTTCACCAAATCACGGGCCTACCGCACCACCGACAACGCTTTAGTGGAAGGCAAGAATGGCGCGGTCGTGCGCAAGCATATCGGGTATGGACCGATCGGCGCGCCGCATGCCGAGGAACTGCAGAAATTCTTCACGGCCCATTTCAACCCTTACTTGAACTACCACCGGCCCTGTGGCTTTGCGGTCATCGAGCTGGGGGCAGGCGGCAAAAAGAAACGGATCTATCGGACCGAGGATTATCAAACGCCCTACGAGAAACTGACTTCGCTGCCCGACTGGCGGCAGTACTTGAAGGCGGGACTGCGCCCGGCAGCGCTGCAACCACAGGCCGGCCAGATGAGCGACACCGAGGCTGCGCGGCGGATGAAAAAAGCCAAGCTGGCCGTGTTGCAGAAATGCCGGGAGAAGCCGTGAGACGGTCAGACAACCGCCGCCTCCGTGCGCAAGGTCTCTACGTGCTGGGCAGGGAAAGAGGGGCTCAAGCGCCGCCCCCTTTCCCTGCACCCTATCCCCCGCTCACTGGCGCTTACCGAAAGGAGAAAGTATCCGGCAGAAACGCAACCCTTTTGAGCCGCACTTGTCCAGGCTCATCTCGCATTGGAAACAAACTTTGGCTGCGGGCTCACCTCGCATTGGAATCAAAGTTCATTTCCAGGCTCATTTACGGATTGGAAAATGCTG
>PKYZ01000095.1 GCA_003132865.1 Bryobacterales bacterium | reverse complement strand
TACACTTTTCGGATAGGAGCCTCCCCAACTCAGGGATCAGCCCAAACAATGTTGCGCGCAGCCGTTCAAGCTCAAGCTGGCGCACAAAAAAAGGGCGGTGATCTCTCTCACACCCTGCGCGCGCCTCAGCTTCCTTGATCGCCTGTTGGGCAACGGCCACCAGGAGGGATTGATCGGCCACCGACGCCAGGTTGACCGCCCCGTTCTCTCCGTCGCAGAGAATGCCAACTCTCATGACCTTCTCACCTCTTCTAATTCCTACATTTGCCAAAATCGACAAATTGCCCCAAAATCGACAATTAAGATTATTTCATCCAAACCTGCCGATGCATCCCCGTTTGCCCGGTAGCGTTGGCGCGGGTAGGGTCAGGGCGCTGTGTTTGTGCCAATGCCAGCTTTGTGATCCTCGCGCTTTTCAGCTTCGCCACGATCGACGAGAGTTCCCTCGCGTACGGGGCTGAGTAAAATTCTCGATAGTTAATCCAGTCCTCAAGGGCTTTCGCCTGGGCTGGTCCCATCTGCTTGACCACGCGGCAGATGGTCTGCCGAAGGTGTCTGCTGTCGGTGCCGATCGCCTTGGCCACTTCGGCCACTTTGTAGCCTTCATGAAGCATTTGCAAGGCGATGCGCAGCTTTTTCGGCCCCGGCATCGCGGCGTAATCCACCACGTTTGCCCTCGACGACAAGTCGTCGGGGATCTCCTCAATTCCAATGCGCTGGACTCCTTCTCCCGGACAAACAATATCACCGAGTGCAATGAGTTGCTGTCCGCTCTCGCGAGCGTCGATGTACTCTTTGTCCTCGTTGATCCTTTGGTATTCCAGGAGTTTCGTTGCGGCGCCGCAGACATAGGCATTCACGCTACTCTGACTGGTGCCTGGCGCAGGTTCTGAAGCGATTTCCTTCATCGCCTTGATCCACTTGCGCTCGAAAAGAACCTGCGCGAGAGCCGGTGTATAGTGCTGGGGATCGGTCAGCCTCCGGTGACTTTCTCGCTCGTCGCTCGATACTACATTGCGCGGAGCGATTCCCCACGGGCGGGCCGGGAGATGTAAGGATTCTTGCCGCCAACGCTCGACGATAGCGAATCGGTCATTGCGCCGCAAATCCAAGAGAGCGTAACCAGCAGGGAGAGCTTCAACCAAAAGCATAAGCACTCCATTCAGCGCAGCCCGGGTCTTGGGATCAGCGAAACGACTGCTCTTTGCCACGTCCGCGAGAATCTCGTCAAGTAAGCGTAGATGCTGCGCCAGCCTTGGCCCTTTGCGGGCCCTGATTTCATATTCGGCTTCGACTGCGAAGCGGTCTGCTTCGGGCAAGTTGTAGAGAAGCGCTAATTCGTGCCCCTTGCCGGGCACCATTTCGGCATGGCAGGCGCTCCATGCCTCGGAAACTCCCCAGTTCTCGGCGCGGGCAATTTCCATCGCCGCGAACGTCTCTGCGTTCGCGTCGGAGAATGCGGCTGCCTGCTTGATGTTCTCTCCGAGTTCAGTGATCGGAGTCTTTTCTTGGAAAGCCCGCATGACGAGACTCCGAATCCGATCTCGCGTGATATCGCTGAAAGCCCACTTGGCCTCCGGGTCCTCCACCAGTTCGCTTTGAACCCATTTCATGCCTGCCATTTCAGCGGCCCGCAATAGTGCGTAGCCTGCGGCACGCTGGTCATCATCAGTCGCGTTAGCCGATTCCGCAAGACCAGCCTGGACCAAGGTGCGCGCCATGCCGGAGCGGGCGGCCTCGTAGAGAGGGGCTGCGGCAGCCTCGACTAATTCCGACCACTCAAAGGCAAGCGCGGCCTCGATGATGGCTTCGGCGTTGTGGTCACTCTGGTTGGCGCTCGTAGTGATCGCTTCTACGCGCGCGGCCGCCGCATCCCGCTGTCGATGAAAGAAAGACTTGAGTTCGGTCTGGAATTCAATGCGCCATCGCCCAGTGGTGAGATCGTCGCTAGAATCGATACGCATGTATGCACCGTAGAGTTTTGCCTGAGCCGTTGCGCGCTTAGCCTTACCTGAGTCATCGTTCAGCATCGGTGCTTCCTTGCAGAGATTCTGGGGATGTGTCACGACGGGCACGCCCGTTCCCCGGTGGGTTTACCCATGACCAGCTACAGCACAACGCTTGCCTCGCTTAACCTGCCAGGCGGATCATACACCATTGCGGCCAGGACCGACATCCAGGTAACGAACAACCCGGGAAGTGACGGTGTACAAATTGCTTGCCAGATTGCCGGCGACATCGCAATCGCGGTATTCCTCCCAAATTCGAACCCCATAGGCTCGCTGGTGAATCTCTCCACTGTGACCTTCACAGATCCCGGCACGCTACAACTGGTCTGCTCAGGAAACAATTACGGCGCGAACGTCACGGCCATAACTTATCAGTTGGTGGCAACCCTGGTCGGAGGGATTAACTGACAGATCGCCCCAGGCGGCGAGTCTGGCACGAAAACTGTTACCCTCACCATTCGGAACCTCCTCGGGTATTATCTCTCACCGCAATTCACGCGAATCGTCCGCTCGCACAGAGCGCGGCAAGCTGCCCACAAAGATTTTAATGAATTTCGCCATTGTCTCACCCTCAAATCAAGGCCGCGTGGCGTTGGTCCATCTGGTGCAATGCCTGCCCACGTCCACAGCTACAGCGCCCCCAACCGTCCGGACCTTCCACCCAGGGCTGGCCATTGCATACCGGGCAACCGGCCGGCAATCCTTGCGATGCGGTTCGCACCTGTGCCGCGAGGCTCACCAGATCGGCCACCTTGGGCGCCGCGGTCTGTGTGTCCAGCCAGCGGTCAATCATGGCCTTCGCGTGCTGGTGGTCACCCGCAAGCCGATGTAGCCGCTCTACCAGCAACAATCGTATTTGGGGATCTACGGGGAAGTAATCCAAATTGCCACACAGCCGTATAAGCCGCTTGCACGTTTCGCAATTGCCTTTACCGGGCTCCATTGCCAAGCTCCTGCCACTCACGCTCGATCTCCGCTTGGCGTCGTTGTTCCCGCGTGGGCGGGGCAGCGCGCGGTATTGCCTTTCGCGTCCATGGCTGCGATTTCAGCCAGTTCGCCGGAAACGGGATCATGGCAATGTCACGCTCAGTCCACCCAGGCAATTCGGCCGCTAGCGCCGGCATAACGGAGTCGGTCATGTCCGATTCGCTCAGGTCCAAAGTCGCCGCTTCCATCCCGGCCTTGTTCCAATCAGTCTCGTTGAGTGGCTTGCCGGATTCCGTATAGCGGTTACGAAAGCTATCCCAGGTAGCCGGCGAGATTCCGCTCTTGCTCTGCTGTGATCGAATCGGACGGATCACGGCAAGCGGCGCACTTGTGCGCTGCGCTTCCGGCCCAGGTAGAGGTCCGGTCAAGGTCTGGTCACGGTCCGGTCTAGGTCTAGGCAGTACGCACGGATCTTCGTTTTGTGCGCTTGCCGTATGCATGGCGTGCGCTTGTAGGGCACACGGATCTTCGTTTTGTGCGCACGAACCGAAGAATTCGCTTGCGGAATCGCGCTCCTTGCCCGTCAGTCGTGACAGTTTGGGGGCATGGCCGCCCACAAAATACAGGCGAGCCCTAGCCAACCGCATATGCACCCCATCCTCGGCATGTTCATGCCAGTCGTGGATAATGAGCCGCTCGACTGCATTTATATCGATCCATCCCGATGCTGCCAGGGCCTCAATCAGTTCCGATTCGGCGCCGCGGTAGTCAATCGCGAGTGCGATGTCCTCATCGGACAGCTTGCCGATGTCACCTCTAGGCGTCTCCCTGGCCGTGAGATGCCAGATGGACTCAAGCAAACCAACCCCCTGCCACTGGGGTATGTCCAAGCGTCTGCATAGGCGGCGCATCTTGCTGTGGTAAACGGCTTCGCGCTTCATCGGCTCACCCCGGCCGGTGGTACGTTAACGCGCCGCGACTCAATGAAGCCAGAGAGATCTTCGAGCGTAAAGCGCACTAGGTGGCCGACCTTCACGTAGGGCAGACCGCCGCGCATCAATCGCTCAATCGAACCAGCGGAGATTCCAAGAAACCTTGCAGCCTCTCTCTTGGTTCTCAGATAATGTGTTTCAAGGTTATTGTTTGCAGTTGTCATTTGGATCCTTTTCGTGGATGGGCTTCGTTTTGCCCGGCATCTGAATCAATCATAAGAACCGAGAATTGTTTTGGAAACTTTCGCAAGCCGAGTCCAGCAAAGACGGGGCTTCCGCTGAATAGCGCTGAGTCGCGGAAGTTTGCGGAAATTAGGAGAGAGTTTCGGGAGTGGGTTGCCTTCGCTGCCTTGCTGTGCCAAGCCGATATTCGATGGCTTTGATGACGAGTGATTTGTCGTAACAATCCGACCAGCATCGGCATTGTCGGTCGCGGCGCCATTTTTGGGGAAAGGGAATTCTCTCCTCGTCCAGGGCTTCGGAAATCTCATCCAGTTTCGAGCGCCAATCCCCGTCAGGCGCGAGACGCTTGACAACCGCTTGCACCCTTACGGCGGTCTCGTAGTCGGGTTTCGGCCCGCGCTTCCGGCTTCGATCCTTGGGTTTCGGAAGTGCCGCCGCGCCCCCGTCCTGCACTGGTTCATCTCGGACGAGCGGTTGAGCCAGACCCTTATCACCCGCCGCAACTGCCTTTCCTCTAAGGATCTGCAACCGCCGATCGGCCTCTCGGTCGCTGTGCTCTCGCTCCCGGTCCTGGTGGTCCCGTTCCCGGTCTAACCGTTCGCGCCAGTAGCGCCTAAATTCGGCGCGCTCTTGCTCCGTACCATCGGGTAGCGCCTCCTCCGCACATCTCGCAAGGTGTTGCTCTGCCATTCCAGGTGGGAAGTGGACCAACAAGGGCAATTTGCTTGCAAGGCTGGCTTCAACTGAGGCTCTGGAAGGTTTCTTCTCCGGTATGTCCGTCATCGCTCCCTTTGCGATTCCCTGAGTGGAGTAGCCGCCCCTGGGCAGGGTTCCCAGCCTTCGCCCAACGGTGGATCAGACCGGGGCTAGGCGGCCAATCCCGAACGTATCACGTCTTGATTGTTTAGAATTCGACTGTAGGGACTTTTGCAGGGACCCAGGCCGTTTCAGCGCTTCTCATCGCTCCGCATGGCTCCCGGCGTGATTCTGGTAAGCCGCAGTCAATACAGCTACTTACATGAAAACAAGCGAGATGAGAAGGAAAGGCGAAGCGCAAGGCTAAGGAGATTATGAGTCCGCTGCTCTAACCGCTGAGCTAAGGGCCCGTGCTTTTATTAGCCGTCTGGCCGGAATGAACGGGAAAGCTCTGGTTACTGAATGTGGTGCCGAGAACATACCATGACCGAATATCCCTATATCCTGTTCAACAAATCCCCAGAGCAAATGCGTCACCTGGGCGCCCGCGGCGGAAGGGCCTACGGCCGCAACCAGCGAGCCCGCCGCGCCCTCCTGGCGACACCTCCGGAAGCCGTGCCGCCACCCGCGGTGCCACGGCCAACGGCCGCCGAGGCCATCCACGATCTGGACGCCCAGTTTCCGTGATTTTGAAGACCGCGCGCAACCCCAGTCTGACCTGCTGTTAACCAAAATGCCGGCGCGGAAGAGACAAACGGAGAA
>PKYZ01000643.1 GCA_003132865.1 Bryobacterales bacterium | reverse complement strand
ACCAGTAGATGATCAGCGGCTTCCCGATGATATTCTCGCGCGGCACGAATCCCCAATAGCGGCTATCGAGCGACGAATCCCGATTGTCTCCCATGGCGAAATAGCTGTCCGGCGGGACCACTACTTCGCCGTTCACCACATGATGCCGCAGCATGTCCTGCGCGGCCTCGTTCAAGTGCACGTTCGGCTCGCTCGGGAAATTATCGCGGTACGGATCGATGTATTCGGTCTTGTGGGAAACGTACGGCTCGTCCAGTTTCTTGCCGTTGAGATAGACCTGCTTGTTCACCAGCTTGATGCGGTCGCCGGGAACGCCCATGCACCGCTTCACATATCTCACTTCCACGCATCCAGCACCAGGTGATCCCGGTTCCGCAACCCCAACCGCCGCAAATGCCGGTCGGCAATCGTCACGTAACGGTAACTCGCCTCCGCGCCGAACCGCCGGTACACTTGCCGCATGCCGCGCGTCCACGGCAAATTCTCCATCTGCGCCCGCGCGAATCCCCCGTCTGCCGCCAACTGCCGCAGCGACGTCGTGGTGAAGGGACGAATGTGCGTGTAGTCCGCATAGAACGCGACCATGTCCACCGGCGTGGGCACCACGATCGAACACAGGCCGCCGGGTTTCAGCACGCGATGAAACTCCACGATGGCGCGCTCGGGATCGGGCAGATGCTCGAACAGCCAGCAGCAGAATACGCCTTCGAAATAAGCATCCGGGAAGGGAATCTCATAAGCGCTGCCCAGGGTGATCTTGAGCTGCTGTGCGGAGTAATACTCGACCAAGTCCGGCGCGTTATCGATGGCGATGATGCCGCTCGGATTCTGGCGGGTGAACCAGCAGCGGCCCGGTCCCACGTCGGCGACGGGCCGCTTGCCCTGGAATCTCGATTCATACCAGAATCTGCCCCATACCATTTCGATCTGGCCGACGATCCCTTCGCCGGTGGTAAGAATGTGTTGGCCGTAAGGCGTTTCAGGCATGCGCGTCGTCAACTCTCTGCGACAATTCCGAATGCATCAATGGCTCCTTGCCGCGCCCGCGCTCCGAGCAGCACAGTGCCGGCCGCGACCGGTTGGCTAGGTGCAGTCGGAGCGGCGTTCCCCTCAGCGAGGGCTTCTCGATATGTTAGACCTATGACGTTGATTCTCACGCTCGGTAACTCCGGCCAGGTTTATACAGGTTTCCGACCGGCGCCTGTCCTGGGACGGTCACGTCCTAGAGGACGAGTCCAGTAAAGCAGGTCTTCTAACCTGCCTGAATGCACGCCTCGCATTTGGCTTCACTGGTTTGGCGGGGTGGGGAAGCTTCAGAACACGCGACTGGCTGCTGGAAGCCCTCCTTGAATGTGGCCCTCCTGACTACGCGCGGGAGAGAGCTTACAACGTCTGAGAGAGCGCGCCTCCCACACCTTTCTGGAGCACCCCGTTCTGCGCACATCGCCCCGAAAGGACCGGCGCTTATCGATCATGTTTTCAGGATACCTGTATCATCATGACCCACCTCAACCGGATTACGCAATCATGACGAATTTTCAGAACTTCCAAAGCGGCCAGGACGATGCCGAGGCCTGGCAGCAATTCTCATTGTCTGCGACGCGCCCGGTGGCCGGTGTTCTCGATCCAGCGTTCATACAGCGAGTGGGGAGTTGGCCTGCAATGACCCGAGACGATGAGTTCGCACTTCGGGAATTGCTGGAAACTCGAAAGCCCGCAGAGGCGATCATTGGCAAGGCGGTCGAGTTGGTCCGTCAAATGGCAGATCGCCCCGCTGCAAACAACACCATTGGTAAACAGCTTTCCGTCTTGCGCATCACTCGCTCTCCGGAACAGGGCGTTTTGGACGGGTACTACTCCAATGTGAACAGCAATGCTGTCTACATGCATGACAGCGTAATTCTGTATCCTTCCAATAGGCGGGCGATGAAGGACCTCCAGTGCCGCAAGATCGGTGGCCCGAACGCACAAAGGCCGGTCGTTGTGTCCAAGGTCGGTCGTAACCACCGCTGCCCGTGCGGAAGCGGCAAGAACAAGAACTGCCACGGTAAAGGCCCTTATCCCCCCCGCTTCAGCCCCGCGTGACGACGGGCTGCCCCCGCTGGGGATGCGGTTTCGTAGGAGCCTCTGGCCTTCAGCGTTGCGGCCGATCCTTGACGGGTGCCTTCAGAGCATCGGCCCTTTTCTCCAGCCCGGACAGCAGTTGCGACACCGTGACCGCAGGCGCCTTCGCAATCGGGACAAGATTCGTAAAGCTTACGTTGCTCTCGCCCCGCTCGACGGCGCCGATCCGGTCCGGTGAGCGGAGCACAACATCGGTCCGGGTCATGCTTAAAATAGAGTGAATGGCTCAAAGTACCGAAGAGTTTTACAGGATTCAAAAACTACCTCCTTACGTGTTTGCCGTGATCAACGAAATGCGGGCGCGGGCGCGCGCCGCGCAACAGGACGTGATCGATCTGGGTATGGGCAATCCCGATGGCGCCACGCCGCGCGTGGTGGTCGGCAAGATGGTGGAAGCCGTCCGCAATGCGCGCAACCACCGCTATTCGGCTTCGCGCGGCATCCCTCGGCTGCGCGAAGAAATCACCCGGCGGTACCGGACGAACTACGGCGTGGAACTCGATCCCGAGACGGAAGCGATTGTCACCATCGGCGCCAAGGACGCCCTGGCGCATTTGCTCTTTGCGGTGGTCGGACCGGGCGATGCGGTGGTCTCGCCGAATCCGGCATACCCCATTCATCAATACGGCGTG
>PKYZ01000753.1 GCA_003132865.1 Bryobacterales bacterium | reverse complement strand
GGCCGGGGTGGCGCGCGTGGTGATTGCGACGACCGATCCGAGCCCGGCAGTCGGCGGCAAAGGGATCGAGGGTTTGCGCGCTGCGGGGATTGCCGTCACGAATGGCGTGTTGCAATTCCAGGCGCGAAAACTGAACGACGCCTTTGCGAAGCACATCCAAACCAACCTGCCTTTCGTGACACTGAAAGCTGGCTTGTCGCTGGACGGGCGGATTGCGCCGGCTCCAGGAAGCGCGCCGCGCGGAGCTCCGGTTTTTCTGACCGGCGAAAAAGCGCGAGAGCAGGTACAGGAGATGCGCCATGCTGCCGATGCAGTGATTACGGGCATCAACACGGTGCTGCAGGACGATCCTCACCTCACGGACCGTTCCGGGCTGCCGCGCCGGCGGCGGCTGCTCCGCGTGATTCTCGACTCAGGGTTGCGTACACCGCTGGACTCGAAGCTGGTGCGCACCGCGCAGGACGACCTGCTGATCTTCTGCACCGTGGCGCCGACGCAACGGCAACGAACCCTTGAGGCGCTCGGCGTCCGCGTGGAACGGGTTGCTGCCTGCGAAGCCGCGACGGACCAATTTGCCACGGAGACTGCCAGCCGAGGAAGTGCTCCCCGGCGCAGCGGCGTCTCGCTGAAAGCGGTCATGAAGCGGCTGGGGGAATTGGAAATCCTCTCGGCAATCCTCGAGTCGGGCGGGCAGCTGAACGCCTCGGCTCTGAGCGGCGGGCACGTGGACAAGATCACCTTGTTCTTCGCGCCCATTTTTCTGGGGCCCGACGGTGTGCCGCTTCTTCAGGAGCCGATTACGAAAACGCTGCTCCCGATCCCGCCGACCATTGAATGCATCGGGCACGATGTGCGGGTCGATGCGTACCTGCGCAATCCGTGGGGAGAAAGCTGAACCATGTTTACCGGCATTATTGAAACGACAGGAACCGTAGCGGCCGTAGAGCTGCGGCAGGGAACTACGCGCATCGCGATCTCCGCACCGGAGTTCGGGAGCCGGCTGCGCACTGGCGACAGCATCGCGGTGAGCGGGACCTGCCTTACGGTACTCGAAATTGAGCCGCCGATTTTTTACGCCGATCTGGCGGCGGAGACGCTGGCGCGCACGTCGCTCGGCTTGCTGAAGCCCGGATCGGTGGTGAATCTGGAACTGCCGACCGCGGCGGGAGCGCCGCTCGGAGGGCACATTGTGCAGGGGCATGTCGACGGCCGCGGCGAGCTGGTTTCGTTCAACCCTGTGGATGCGACGGCGGATCCGGAGCTGGCGGATTGGTGGCTGCGCGTGCGCGTTCCGGAGAGCACGCGGCCCTACATGGTGCAGAAAGGTTCGATCGCGGTTGAGGGGATCAGCCTGACCATCGCGACCTGGGATGGGGACATCGTCGGCGTTGCGATTCTGCCGCACACGCGCCGCGTGACGAACCTGCGCGTGATCCAGGCGGGTGATCCGGTGAATGTCGAAGCGGACGTGATGATCAAGCTGGCGGTCGAGCAAAAGCATCCCAGTTCAGCATTTGAAGTTACGCTTGAGTATTTACTGGCTAATGGATACTAGTAATGCAATTTATCCACTACCATCAGGTGAGGCCTGGCTGCGTACCCGCTGCAGGAAATCCGCCAGCGTTTGGCCTGCTTTCGGTGTGAATTTTTCGTCCAGACTGTCCACGTGGTGCACGCGGTCTACGCGAAAGCTGCGGAAATCGATGCGCAACTCGCACCAGGCAGCGAGCGTCCACGTTCCTCCCCAGAAATAGAGCGCCAGCGGGTGCACGCGACGGACGCTGGGCTGGCCATCCTCGCGCGAATAGGCCAGCAGCACGATGCGTCGTTCCTGTGCGGCGGTGTGCAGGGCGTCCAGCTTGCGGCGCAGCTCGGGCGGCGCTTTGAATCCCGGAGCGTAGAGCAGGACGTCGTCAATCTTCTCGCGCAGGTTAGCGGGCAGGACGGCCTCGATCTTTCGCAGCGCACGATTGGCGGCCTCGGTGAGCTCGATGCCGCCCCACGCCTCCACCATGCGTGCGCCGAGCACCAGAGCGGCGATTTCTTCACGGTCGAACATAAGCGGAGGAATATCGAGGTCGCGGCGCAGCGTGTAGCCGACGCCGGCTTCGCCCGTGATGGGCACGCCGGAGAGCTGCAGGTCCCGCACATCGCGGTAGATGGTGCGATGCGAGACCTGCAGCTTTTCGGCGAGGTTGCGCGCGGTTTGCAGGCGGCCGCCACGCAGCAGTTGCACGATGCGAAAGAGACGGTCGGCGCGGCGCATACCGGCATTGTAGAGGCGAGGCCGCGCCAGGCGGCTTCAGTTAGCAGCGTGCAGGCCGATGCGATTGCCTTCCGAGTCGCGAATCTGCGCGACCCAGCCGACGTTGGGGATGTGGTTCTTCGGCTCGACGACGCTGCCGCCGGCTTTCTCCACGCGGCCGAGGACCTGATCGATTCGGCCATCGCAGTTGAGGTAGATGACGACGCCGTCGGGAGAGGGACGGTGGCCTTCGCCATGCGTGACGCACCCGGAAATGCCGGGGCGCTCGTACGGGAAGATCCCCATGTTCGGAAAGTCGGCGAGGTGGACCAACGGAGTGCCGAAGATGGCTTCGTAGAAGCGAATGGCGCGGGCAAAGTCCGCCGCGGGAATTTCGAACCAGGTGATGGTCGAAGTGACGGTCTGTTCAGCGGTAGCGGTGGTCATGGGAATGTCCTCTCAATCGGAAATTGACTACGAGAGGAGCATAGGGAAGGGCTGCTGACAGCGTGGTGTCAGCAGAGAATGGCGTTCGGCGTTCGGCGTCAGCGTTCAGTAACACCAGGTTCACTGATGTGGCCAGCTTATTGAGGCGTGATGATGCCGCCAACTGGCGTCCGCTGCGGGTACTTCTTCGCGCCGGGGCGGGCGAGGTGCATGGCCTCGGCGATGGCGTCGACGTATTTGAGGCCGGAGCCGGTGTTGAAGAGGACCACGCGGTCCTCGGGCTTCAGCAGACCGTCAGCGATCAGGTGATCGTACGCGGCGGTGGCGCAGGCGCCTTCCGGGCAGAGAAGCAGGCCTTCGTTGCGCGCCCAGTCGAGCAGCGAGGCGAGGATCTGCTCATCCGGCAGATCGACGACGGTGCCGGCGGATTCGCGCACAATTTCGAGGATCAGCGAGTCCCCATAGGGCTTCGGTACGCGCAAACCGGCCGCAAAGGTCGCGGCATTCTCGAACATCGTGGAGGCAGCCGCGCCTTCTTTCCATGCACGCGCGACCGGTGCGCAGCCGGAGGCCTGGACGGCAATCATCTTCGGGCGCTTGCCAGAAACCCAGCCGAGCTGTTCCATTTCGTCGAAGGCCTTCCACATGCCGATGAGGCCCACACCGCCACCGGTGGGATAGAAGACGGCGTCGGGATACTTCCAGCCGAGTTGTTCGACCAGTTCGTAGCCCATTGTCTTCTTGCCTTCGACGCGGAAAGGCTCCTTGAGCGTCGAGACGTCGAACCAGCCTTCGCGTTTCGCTCCCTCGGCGACCATGCGGCCGCAGTCGGAGATGAGCCCGTCTACCAGGGTCACGTGCGCGCCGTAGGCCACGCCCTCAAGGTAGTTGGCCATGGGCACGTCGCGCGGCATGAAGATGTGCGCCTCGATCCCCGCCGCCGCGGCATAAGCCGCCAGCGCGCTCGCGGCATTGCCTGCCGAAGGGATGGCCATCTTCTTGACGCCCAGCTCCACGGCCATCGAAACCGCGCATGCCAGGCCGCGCGCCTTGAACGATCCGGTCGGATTCAGCCCCTCGTCTTTGATCCACAGGTCCTGCGCGCCCAATCGCGCGCCCAGCCGCCGCGCCCGGATGAGCGGCGTCATGCCCTCGCCGAGCGTTACAACCGATGTCTCCGCGGGCGGCAACACCGGCGCGTAACGCCACATGCTGTTGGGTCCCTGGCGGACCTGGGCAGGCTTCCATGTCCGGCGAAGCGCGTCCAGATCGTACCGCACCAGCAGCGGTCCACCGCAGGAACAGAGATGTTGCACCTGGTCCGGCGCGTGCGTCTGCTTACATAAGCTGCATTCCAAATGCGTAGCTTTAGCCATTAAGTAGCAAGTCTACCAACAATCCGCCTGCACGCTGCACCCCATCCATGCGTCATAATATCTGTAGGCCCGATGAAGCCCACAGCACTCTTGTTGATCCTTGCTTGCTCCGCCATGGCGGGCGAATACGCCGTGCTCGCCAGCGGTGCGCGTCTCTATGCCGAACGCCATGAATCGGACGGCGGCAAGGTGACGCTCTTCACCAAGACTGGTTCGACGGAGATGGATGCGTCCCTGGTGGTCCACTTCGAACAGGAGGAGTACCTGCCGCCGCATCAGGAGCACGCCTCCGCGCCTGCGGGCCCATCGCCAACCGCGAAACCGGCCTCGATCGCGGAACTGGTCGATAACGCCGCCCGCAAGTACGGCTTGCCCCCCGCGTTCGTGCGGGCCGTGGTGGCTGCCGAGTCGGGTTATCAAGCCAATGCGGTCTCACCCAAGGGCGCCATCGGCCTGATGCAGCTTATGCCCGCCACCGCCCGCGAGCTGGGCGCCGATCCGAAAATACCCGAACAGAACGTGGATGCCGGAACCCGCTACCTGCGCGACCTCCTGCTGAAGTACGACAACCATGCCTACCATGCGCTGGCCGCCTACAACGCCGGCCCAGGCGCGGTCGAGAAGTATCATGGCGTCCCGCCCTACCGCGAAACCCAGAACTACATCCTCAACGTCATGCGCACGTGGCGGAAACAGCCCCCCAGCGACTGACCGGCAGCACAGGCTTCAGCCTTTGAAAGGCGAGCATAGCTCGCCGTGGTTAGTGGCTGGTGGCTGGTGGATTTGCTACCCGATCTGTAAATGGCCAACGTCCAGGCACAGGCTTGAGCCTGTGAAAGCGCGGCTTGCTACGCCGCGGGCAATGTCAGTATCCCCTTCTCCCTCAACCCCGATAGGGCCAGACCATAGCGCCCGCGAATCCCCGTCTTCTCAAAGATGTGCTTGAGGTGGATCTTCACCGTGCCCGGGCGAATCCCGAGTTGCGCGCCGATGTCCCGGTTCTTCAATCCTTGCTCGACCAATTCCACGACCTGCAGTTCGCGCGAGGTCAGGTTCGAGCGTGTACCCCGCGCCGTGCGCTCGGGCTCTTGCAGCACGCTTTCCTCCATAAAGGTGTTCCCCGCGGCCACCGTGCGCATGCATTCGAGCAGCGCCTCTAAGGAAGCTGTCTTGCGAACGACTCCCAGCGCCCCGACTTGCATCATGCGCAACGCCTCGGTTTCGTTCAGGTTCACGCCCCACACCATGGTGGCCACCCCGCTCCCCAAACCGCGCAAGCGTTGCAGGCAGTCCATCACGGCGTAGATGCCGAAGCCCTTGTCCAGAATCATGATCGCCGGCGCATGCTGCCGGACAATTTCCATGCCGCCCAGCAGCGACGTTTCCGCCGCGGCCAGGTGCAGGTCCTCGCACTGATTGAGCAGCGTCCGTATACCCTCGATAGCGATCGGCTCGGTATCGCAGATGGCCACGGATTTCGCATTGATTTGATGACTCATGTGGCTCTCACGCGGGCGAATGAGGGACCCCTCCATCGCCACACTTGGAAAATTTCGATTAGAGATTAACAGAACTGTAGTGTCGGGAAGGGGCAGGACTCTCAGCTTTTTGAAGGCCGCCCGGTTTTAATATTGATTGTCCCCCTGCACTGTGCGGAACCGCACCGGCACGGGACGTGGTCAATCTTGTCGGAAAAGTGATAGTCCACGGTTAGCTCTTCGCCCGGCCGGATATCCCGTTTGCTCATGTACAGGATGTGGCCCTTGAAGACCCAGCTATACAGGTTGGGAGTGCAAGAGTGGTTGATCAGCTCCGCTCCGCTGCCGCCTATCGCTCCATCCAGGGTCCAGTAGTTGTCCAACGTGAAGAGGTAGGTGCGCGGCCCCAGCCCCCGCCGCCGGGTTTCGCGGCGGCTGATCCGCTCTCCAGTGTATTCGATCACCTTGTGGCGCGCCGGAATCCGCTCCGCCGCATAGACCCCCCAGCCATGTATGCCGGAGCGGCCCAGCTTTAACCGGAAGCAGGCGCACCGGGGGTCGATGCGAGGCTCCGCAATGAACGCGTGTGCAGCCATTTTCCGAAGATTGTACCGAACCCCGGACCATTTGGGAAGAGGTCCGGCCCGATATAATGCAAAATTGTGATCCAATTTGCCAGCGACGCCTCCCCCGACCTGTTCGAAGCCGCTTTCCGCTTCGCCGGGCGCCAACTGCGCGCCCTCATCGAGCGCCATCCCGATTTCTACCCCATGTACACCGCGGCCGGCCGCTGGCATCACTCAGGCGAGGCCTGGACTCATTGGTGCGACGGCTTCCTGCCTGGCATGCTCTGGATCGTCTACGCCCGCGAGGCCCCAGGCAGCCCGGAGTCGGGCTGGTGGCGCGAGCAGGCCATCCGCTATTCCCGGCCGCTGGAGCCGCGCAAGTTGGACCGTGCCGTCCACGACCTCGGCTTCCTGTTTATGTCGAGTTACTACCGCTGGTACGGCTTCACGCCCGATCCCACCCTGAAGGCTGTGGTGGTCGAGGCGGGCCGCACTATGGCCCTGCGCTTCCAGGAGAAAGGCCAGTACCTGCGGTCCTTTGTATCGCCGGATTCCCTGTTTATCGACATCATGATGAATGTGGGAATCGTCTTCTTCGCGGCCCGCGAAACCGGCGACCCGGCCCTGCTGGAAATTGCCTTGCGCCACTGCCACACCACCCGGCGCGTCCTGGTGCGCGGCGATGGCTCGACCGCCCACGAAGGACTGTTCGATCCGGAAACCGGGGAGTTCTTGAAGCAGACCACCCATCAGGGCTACCGCGGCGATTCCTGCTGGTCCCGCGGGCTGGCCTGGGCGATCTACGGTTTCAGCACGGCATACAGCTTCGCGCGCGACCCGGCCCTGCTCGCCACCGCCGAGGCCTGCGCCGATTTCTACATCCGCCACACGCCGCCGGACGGAGTGCCGCCCTGGGACTACGATGCGCCGCCGGATACCCGCGCGCTGCTGGACACCTCCGCCGCCGCCATCGCGTCCTCCGGCCTGTTCCAGTTAAGCGGGCTGGTAGCGGATGCCGCCAAAGGCCATTTCTATCGCGAGACCGCCCGCCACATTCTGGCCACTCTCTGCCGCGACTGGCTGGCGGAATCGGACCCGCAATGGGAAGGCATCCTCAAAGGCGGCGTCTATCACATCCACAAGAACCTGGGCGTGAACGAGTCGGTCATGTGGGGAGACTACTTCTTCCTGGAAGCGCTGGAAAGAAGCGGTCAGCGCTCAGCGGTCAGCGGTCAGCGTTCAGCCGCCCGTGCGCTGCTGATAGCTGAAAGCTGATGGCTGAGAGCTGATTTGCTTTGCGGCCACAGATCGGATACAATTCCGGACAGAAGCATGATCCAAATCGAGTCCGCAAGAGATCCTTTCACGTCGCCGCGAATCGCATTCCAGGCGGTCACTGCCCTGGGGCGCGCGGATGCCATGGGGCTGCTGCCGGCTGACGAGCGCATCGAAACGCTCGATCTACCGTCCTTCCGAAAGGTCGTCCGACACATTCACCGGGCGGGCATCGCCAGGAACATCCGGTTGGAGCTAGGGGATGACCTCACGAATTCGGGCCCAGGACTTGAGCGGATTCTCGAGCACCTCAACATCGCCCTCGAGGAGTCGCCGGTGCCGGAGTTCGAATGGAATCGCTTGACCGAAGTGCTCGGCCTGGAACTGCTGTCCCGATTGCTCGGCATTTCGTCGAGCAGCGTTCGCAGATACAGGGCGGCCGCACGAACCACCCCGGACGATGTTGCGGACAGATTGCACTTTTTGAGCCTGATAGTGGGCGATCTCAGTGGAGCCTACAATGAAATCGGCATCCGGCAATGGTTCGCGCGGAAGCGCACACAACTGGACGGGCGCACGCCCTTGGACTGTCTCAAAGCCCGTTGGAAGCCAGTCCAACCGGAGCCGCGGCTCGTGCAGGATCTCGCGCGAGCGCTGACCGCTTCGCCCGCCACATGATCGTTTTCCGGCACGCCGACTCCCGCTTCCCTTTCCTTTGGGAAAGCGCCGGCCAACCACCCGCCCGCTGGCATGGCCCAGGCGAAGGGCCGGTTCAATACTTCGCGGATACACCGGACGGAGCGTGGGCGGAGTTCTTGCGTCACGAAGGCATCACCGAAGAGTCCGAGCTCGTGAACGTGCGCCGCGCCTTGTGGGCCATCGAGGTACCGGATGAATTGCCTACGGACACGCCACGCCTGGCTCCGTCGGTGCTGACCGGAGGAACCGCGACCTACGAAGCATGCCAGAAGGAGGCTCGTCGGTTGCGTAACAAGGGTACGAAGGCTCTACGCGCGCCCTCGGCCGCCCTGCTCCCTGGAGGCGCAAGGGGCTGGAAGGTCGACGGAGGTCTCGAACCCGCTGCGGAACGGGACGGAACTGTACTCGCGGTATTTGGTCCCCGATCCGGCTTCGTAGGCTGGATGGCTGCGTTCGCGGCACGTCCACGATCGGATCTTCTGAGCCGCGTTCGTTACCTTTATATACCCCCCCGCCCGCAGACTTCTTCGTAGTACCGCTCGTAGATTGGGATGATCTTATCCGCGCAGAACCGATCCGAGGCCGTCCGGCGCGCTGCCTGCGAGAACCGGTCGTGCAGTTCGTCATCCGTCACCAGCGCGGTCACGCGCGCGGCCTGTGCGGCGATGTCCCCCACCGCCTCCAGGTAGCCGTCCACGCCGTCGGTGATCAATTCGGGCACGCCGCCCACGCGCGTGCCCACGGGCGGCACTCCGCACGCCATGCCCTCCAGCGCGGCGAGTCCGAACGATTCCAGTTCGCTGGGCATCAACAGCACGTGCGCCAGCGGAATGATACGCTCCACGTGGTTCTGCTTCCCCAGGAACGAAACATGCCGCTCCACGCCCAACTCGCGCGCCAGGTACTCGGCCGGACCCCGCTCCGGCCCATCGCCCACCATCAGCAGGTGCGCCGGCGCGCGCCGCACCACCTCGGCCAGAATCCGCACGCAATCCTGCACGCGTTTCACCGGCCGGAAATTCGACACGTGGATCAGCAGCTTCCCTTCCGCCGGCGCATAGCATTTCGCCATGGCCTTCTCACGGTCCGGCTTGTACAAGTCGCAATTGACGAAGTTGGTGATCACCCGGATGTCGTTGCGCACGCCAAATACGTCCACCGTCTGCCGCCGCAAATACTCGCTGATCGACGTGATGCCGTCCGACTTCTCGATGGAGTACTTGGTGATCGGAAAATACGACCGGTCCGCGCCCACCAGCGTGATGTCGGTACCATGCAGCGTGGTGATGAAGGGCAAGCGCCGCACGCCCGCCAGCATGTCTTTCGCGAGCATCGCCGAAATCGAGTGCGGGATGGCGTAGTGCACGTGCAACAGGTCGAGGTCGTACGACTCCGCCACTTCCAACATGCGCGACGCCAGCGCCAGGCAGTACGGCGGGTACTGAAACAGCGGATAGGTGGAAACCTCCACTTCGTGGTAATGAATGCCGGGAATGCCGGGGTCCAGGCGAATGGGATTCGCGTAGGTGATGAAATGCACCTCGTGCCCGCGATTGGCCAGTTCCAGTCCCAGCTCGGTGGCCACGATGCCGCTGCCGCCATAGGTCGGATAGCAAGTGATGCCGACGTTCACACCGTCAGGCTAACACGCCTTGGCCTTTCCAAAACTTGATAGACTCAAAGCGAGGCCGAGACCGTCCCGATGTTCGCCAGAATCACCTTCAACCCCAGCATAATGGGAGGGCGCGCTTGCATCCGAAGCATGCGGATTACCGTTTCTTTGATGGTCAACCTCGTCGCCAATGGAATGTCGCCTGACGAGATCGTTCGGGAATATCCGGATCTAGAACCCGAGGACATTCGCGAGGCGCTGTCCTACGCTTCGGCGCGGGCCAACGAGGAAGTTCGCCCCTTCGCGAGCCCCGCGGCGTGAATCTTCTGGCCGACATGAGAATTTCGATGGCAACCGTCCGCGCGTTGCGTGAAGCAGGCGAAGAGGTCGTGCACCTTCGCGAATAGGGCCTCCACACCGGGAGCAGGATCATTCTGACATGCGACTGGATTTCGGCGACCTCCTGGCCGCCAGTGGTGGTTCTGTCCCGAGTGTGATTTTGATCCGGACGCGCAATCAAACTCCCAAGGCGGTTACTCCGCGTGTGTTTCAGGTCCTGCGAACGTACCACATCGCGCTCGATGCGGGGGCAATCGTGATCGTCGAAGACGGCGGCTGCCGTCTGCGCCACCTGCCGATTCAGCACTGACATCCTCCGCGCCGCCCTCCCCTATAATAAAGAAGCATGTCATCCGCGTTCGTAGATCTCGCGGGACCCGAGCTGATCGCGAAATACGAGCCAGTGATCGGCCTCGAAGTGCACGTCCAACTGGCCACCGCGACCAAGATCTTCTGCGGTTGCCCCACCAGCTTTGGCGCGCAACCGAACAGCAACGTTTGTCCGGTCTGCCTGGGCCTGCCGGGCGCGCTGCCCGTGCTCAATCGCGCGGCCGTCAAACTGGCGATCCAGGCGGCCCTGGCGCTGAACTGTCGCGTGCGTCCCGTTTCCCGCTTCGCGCGCAAGAACTACTTTTACCCGGACCTGCCCAAAGGCTACCAGATCTCGCAATACGAGGAGCCGCTCGCCGAGCATGGCTGGGTCGAAATCCCGGTGGACGGTGCGCCGAAACGCATTGGGGTCACCCGCGTCCACATGGAAGACGATGCGGGCAAGAGCATCCACGACGGCTTCCGGGATTCCGCCCGCTACACCTACGTGGATCTGAATCGCTCCGGCACGCCGCTGATCGAAATCGTTACCGAGCCGGATATGCGCGGCTCGCAGGAGGCGTACGATTTCCTGACCGGGCTGAAGCAGACGCTCGAATTCCTGAATGTGTCCACCTGCGACATGGAGAAGGGGCACCTGCGGTGCGACGCCAACGTGTCGGTCCGGCTGAAAGGCGCGGCGCAGTTCGGCACCAAGGCCGAGGTGAAGAATCTGAATTCGTTCCGCTTTCTGAAGCTGGCGCTGGACCACGAAATCGCACGCCAAGTGGCCATTCTGGAGAGCGGCGGCGTCATCCCGCAAGAGACCCGTCTATTCAATCCCGATACCGGCGAAACCGCCACCATGCGCAGCAAGGAACACGCGCACGATTACCGCTACTTTCCGGAGCCGGACCTGGCGCCCTTGCGGGTCGCGGACGCCTGGCTCGATGAGATCCGATCGCGCATGCCGGAATTGCCCGCGCGGAAGCGCGCCCGCTTTATGGAGAGCTACGGCCTGAGCTCTTACGACGCGGATGTGCTCACAGCCAGCCGCGCGATTGCCGAGTACTACGAACGGGTGGCCGCCGCAGCCGGTGAGCCTAAGGCCGCCGCCAATTGGGTGATGGGCGACCTCATGGGCGCGCTCAACCAGGAGGGCAGGCAGATCGCGGATTCGCCAGTCACG
Organism: Bryobacterales bacterium; assembly: GCA_003132865.1. The sequence continues at coordinate 5,677 of PKYZ01000753.1, read as the reverse complement.
CCCGAGCGGCTCGGCGAACTGGTGGCCCTGATCCGGAAGGGCGAGATCTCCGGCAAGATCGCCAAAGAGGTCTTCGTGCAAATGTTTGCCAGTGGCGAGGCGGCGGCGGGGATCGTCGAAAGAGAAGGGTTGAAGCAGATCAGCGATACCGGGGCGCTGGAGCAGATAGTCGATCAAGTGCTGCAACAGAATGCGAAACAGGTGGAGCAGTACAAGAGCGGCAAGTCGACGGTACTCGGATTTCTGGTCGGCCAGGTGATGAAGGCGTCTCGCGGGCAGGCGAATCCCGGGGTAGTGAACGACTTGCTAAGGAAGAAACTATGTTGAAAGAAGGCGATACAGCTCCCAAGATTCAGTTACAAACCGATTCGGGCGAACTGTTCGATTTGGACGGAGTACGCGGCAAGAAGGCGGTGCTCTTCTTCTATCCGAAAGCCAGTACTCCGGGCTGCACCGTAGAAGCGTGCGAGTTTCGCGACACCTTCAAGAAGTTTGAAAAGAAGGGCGTGGTGGTGCTCGGCATTTCCAAGGACACTCCCAAGGCACAGACTACCTTCAAGGAGAACCAGCGCCTTCCATATACGCTGCTGTGCGACGTCGATAAGAAAGTCGTGGAGGCTTACGGCGTGTGGAAGGAGAAGAACATGTACGGCAAGAAAGTGATGGGGATCGAGCGCACCACCTTCGTGATCGACGAGCGGGGTAAGATCCAGAAGATCTTCTCGAAGGTCAAGCCGGCCGGCCACGCCGCGGAGGTCCTGGCCGCACTGTGATTGTGGGCAGACCTCCAGGTCTGCGCGTCCGCCACGGACGCTCTTTGTGCGACGGAATTGGCCGACGCGGACGTCGGCTGCAGGACTGGAGTCCTGCCCCACCTAGTAAACGCTTCCGCCCGGTTGCAGAGATTGCAGGACGCCATTTATCGCGGAGAGCGAGTAAGCCGATCCCCCCGTGCCGGTCCAGGTGCCGATATTGAATGTACCACCGGCGCGCACCCGATACACTGAGATATCCTTGAAAGTGAGAGGCATCCCCCGCTTGCAGACTTCCGGCGGACCCGCCGTGCGCAGAAAGTAGACGGCGCCCGTGCCGGCGATGGCACCGGTCCCGTCCGGTTCCATCAAGAACGCCGTTTTCTCGTCGGTCGCAATCGCCGAGACCTGGGACCCGTCCCCGTCTTGGATGACCCGCGCGAGGAATGCGATCAGCCGGCCCATCCGGTCGCGCGCCGCAAAGTGATCGTCGGTGAATTTGTCTCGCAGCAGCGGCGACACATTGAGAAATCCGTTTTCGATGGTGATCAGCCGAGTGAAAGGATCGGCGAGCGCCTGCTTCGAAGTCACCGAACCGGTAATGGCCGAATAACCGAACTGCGCCAGAACTGCATTGCCTGCGCTGGTCCCGCCAATCGGTACTCCGCGCGCGGCCAACGCATTGATCCCCGCGGCCACCGGCGTGCGCGCGTAGTAATTGACGTAATTCGATTGATCCCCGCCGGCGATGAAGAGCGCCTCGGCCTTGAGAATCGTGTCTTTAACGAAGGGCTGCCCGGCGCCAGTCCGGCTGTACACGATGAGAGTCGCAACCGAGTTGAGGGCGGGACAGAGTCCGCGAATGTACGGGTTGTAGGCGGCCGTCCCATTGGCACGGATCACCAGGAAGTCTCCGCCATTCGCCTTCGCGCACATCCATTGATAGGCGGCGTCCACATCCGTGCTGCCGCCCGCAAACAGGATTCCGCCCCGCGTAGTAGTAGTGACGTCGTTCGGATTGCCGAGACGGATGTAGTCCCAGCCGTTGCCTTTAGTCAGCGTGCCATCGGACTCCGCACCCGTGGCGGTTGCCAGTAATATGAAGAAGCACAGTTGTCGAATCAATTCGTACTCGCCACGCGCAGCGTCTTACTCAGTTTGGCATTCGCGGAGGACCCGCCAATCATCAGTTCGACCTCATCCTGTTCCAGGACCCAGCGCTTCCGGCCTACATCCCAGTAAGTCAACGAATCGGCCGCCAAAGGAATCTCGACCGTTTTAGTCTCGTTCGGCGCAAGCGTGACTCTGCGGAAGCCGCGCAACTCCTTCGCGGGCCGCTCCACGGCAGATTTCACATGCTTCACGTAAAGCTCGACGACTTCGTCGCCCTGGCGCGTCCCGGTGTTCTTGACATCCACGCCGACCCTCACCGTGCCGTTCGCGGCCAAACGCCCGGCACTGACTCGTAACTTCGAATAGCTGAAGGTCGTGTAACTAAGACCGTAGCCGAACGGATACAGCGGATCGCCCTTGAAGTACATGTAAGTGCGGCCGTGCCGTATGTCGTAATCCATCATGGCTGGAACCTGATCGAGCGACTTCGGCCAGGTCTGCACCAGGCGCCCACCGGGGTTGTAATCGCCGAACAGCACATCCGCGATGGCCGTGCCCATCTCTTGCGCGTTGTGGGTCATGTGCAGAATGGCCGGCAGATTCTCCTGGCTCCAGTTGATGGCGAACGGGAAGCTCGCCACCAAAACCATGACGGTCTTCGGGTTGGCGGCGTAGACCTGCTTCACCAGTTCTTCCATTTCCAGATTGATGGCGCGCCGGTCGACTGCCTCCTTGCCGTCGCTGGGAGTCGGGCACTTCTCCCAACCGGCGTCGCACGTCGTGTGGTTCCCGACGAATACCACGGCCACGTCGGACTCTTTCGCCGCCTTCACCGCCGCGTCGTTGTCGTTGTTCGCGGCGTAGTTCACAGTGACACCGGAGCCGAGCTTGGCCTTAATGCCTTCGAGCGGAGTGATCGTGTAAGGAGGAGTGCCGCTGTACCAATCCAGCAGCACCTCACCGGCGCGCGGGCCGATCACCGCGATCGACTTCAGCTTCGACCTGTCGAGCGGCAGGAACCCGCCGGCATTCTTCAGAAGCACAACCGATTCCAGCGCCACCTGCCGGGCCACGTCCTTATGGCCGGGCGTCTTCCAGGCATCCTCTTCGCCCACCAACTTCGAGTACGCCACGCGCTCCGGCGGATCCAGCAGCCCCAGCCGGATCATGACCCGGAATTCGCCTTTGATCACATCGTCGATGTCCGCTTCCGTCAGCAGCTTTTCCTTCAGCGCATCGTTCACCGGAGCCTGGAAGCGGTCGAGGAACTGATTGATTCCCGCCTTCACCGCGCCTGCCGCGCCCTCGCTCAATTTGGCGTAGTATTTGTGCAGGTTGATCAGGTTGCGCAGCGAGCCGGCATCGGTGCAGACGATCCCGTCCACGCCCCACTCCTTCATCGTGATTCCCTTCAGGATGGGGTTCACGGTCATCGGGATGTGGTTCCAAGCGTTGTAAGCCGCCATGAATGCGCGCGACCCGCCATCCATCACGCCCATGCGAAACGGGACTGAGTAATACTCGCGCAGCAGCCGCTCGTCGAAGTCCGACGACGACCCGCCCCGGCCGTTCTCGTTGCTATTGGCGAGGAAGTGTTTCATCAGGGAGGCCGTCAGCCAATACTTGGGATCGTCGCCCTGAAGGCCCCGCACCATCGCCGTCACCATGGTGCCGTTGAAGAACGGATCTTCCCCGAAGCATTCCTCCGTCCTGCCCCAGCGCGGATCGCGGCCCAGGTCGGCATTGGGCGCGCGCACCACCAGGCCGCCGCGTTTCTTGCTCTGATAGATGTAGCGCGTTTCATTCCCTTCCACCCCGCCCGCCTTGCGGATCAGGTCGGGATCCCAAGTCTCGCCCATGCCGATGGCCTGCGCGAATTGCGTGGTGGGAACCGGCGTATTCCCCGGCCGTTCCCAGTGCCCGGGACCGCCCAGCGCCAGGCCATGCAGCCCCTCCACGTGGCCGGTTCCCTGGATGCCCAGCCGCGGCACGTTCGGGCGCGTCCCCAGGCAGGCGACCTTTTCGTCCAAGGTCATCAGCGAGACGATGTTGTCCACCCGCTGCTCGATGGGCAGGTCGGGATTCTGGAAAGGATATTGGTAAGGGCCGGCGGCGGCGGCCGGGCTGTGCATCGGGAAGAACAAGAGGATGGCGGCGGCCAGAGTGGTGGTGGGTTTCATGAAACGACCATTATCCACCCTGGCAGTGGGCCGATTAACAATCGGCCGCAGGTTGAACAACCTGCCCCAACAAGCGCCTGACCCGGTGGAATTGGCTTTCGTTTTGGAGTTTTGTTGAAAACAAAGGGTCGAATTGGGTTCGTTTCGTTTTTTTGTTTTGGGTTCGTGCAAGGCTCCCCTCCCGGTTTCGGGCGATGCAACCGAAGCCGTTCTTTCGATTTCGTGTAACATTACGTAACATCGGGTCCGCTGGAAGAGGTCAAACGGGTACGCTTTCAGAGATCCGGCGGGCCGGCGGCCCATTCGGACTGATGAAGCATGGCGGCGGAAACCTGCCAGACCGATTGGCGTTGGGCGTTTGTTTTCAGTCGTGGTGGAATTTGGCTTTCGTTTTGGTCTTTTATTGAAAACAAAGGGTCGAATTGGGTTCGTTTCGTTTTTGACTTTGTGTTCGTCCAAGGCTCGCCCTCCAGTTTCGGGAGATGCAACCAAAGCGGTTTTTTTCGATTTCGTGTAACATTCCGTGACATCAGGCCCGTTCGGAACAGGCCAAAGGGGTAAGTTTTCAGAGATCCGGCGGGCCGGTATCCCACTCGGACTGAGGATAGCATGGCGGCGGCGGAACTCGGCGAACCGATTGGCGTTGGGTGTTTGTTTTCAGTTTGGAGGAGGGGGCGCGAGACGCGTGACCGCCGGTGACGGCGCGGCGGCGAGTAGGGTGCCTTTTCCAGCGGTGACGCCCGCAGACGTGGCGCCGTAAAGTGTGCTCGGCGGCGGCCGGACCGCGCATCAGGAAGAGGAGGAGGATGGCGGCCAGCGTGGTGGGTTTCATGAATACCAATATTATCCGCCCTCATGGCCACAGCTTGTGGGGCAGGTTGTCCAACCTGTGGGCCGATTGTGAATCGGCCCAGCGCCGGTACGCCCGCAAAATGCGCCGATAAACCGGGGTACCGTCCGGGTCGCGCTTATAGGCGTTAAGATAAGTGTCGCAGCGCCATTGGGGCGGATTCTTGGCTCGGTCACGGGCACTTCAACGAGACGCCTGCTCAGCCATGTGCCTGCACGCCCGTGGCGCAGTTGCGCTGGGCGATAACTTCCACACTGCGCCGTTAGGGTGGAGTGTCAAGACCCTAAGCCCCCTGGACCGATCCGCGCACTGTAACCAGGCCCAGTGCAGTCGAACTTGGTTCCGGCCCCACGGCTGGTGATGCGAACCCAAATTTTTGTTCGACCCGCTGCAACCGCGCGCCCGGCACACCTTGTCCTAAGGGTGAGGTGAAGGAGAAATGAGCTACACAATCGGCGATGGTATGGTTACGTTCGCGTTGGCGGGAAGCATTGTTGGTTATCTTTACATGAAGCACCAGAGTCGGCAGAAAAGGATCGAGATCATTCATCAGGAGCGGATGGCAGCGATGGAAAAGGGAATACCGTTGCCGGAGTTTCCGCTGGAGCCGGTGCGCGAGCGCCGTCCGCCCGATCCGACGGTGGTGCCGATTTTGGGAACGGTTCTTTTGAGTCTTTCGGTTGGAACCATGATCGTGCTCGCTCTGATTCTTGAGGCTCCGTCCCATGGGTTTTGGGTAGCTCCTCTGCCGTTCACATTTTTGGGCGTGGGCCTGATTGCCT
>PKYZ01000599.1 GCA_003132865.1 Bryobacterales bacterium | reverse complement strand
TGGGCCTAGGAACTTCGGGCTAGCAGTCCTTTCTTGGCGTCCACGACCTCGGGGATATCCGCATCCGCGCCTTTCCAGATCTGCAGGAACCGCTCGTATGCCGCACGGGCCTGCTCGGCCTGACGCTTTCCCCGATAAGCCTGCGCTAGATGGTATTGCGCCAAGGGGTAATTCGGATTGAGGCGCAGAATGCGTTGATACTCGGAGACGGCATCATCCAGGCGCGCTAGTTCGAGGTATGCATTGGCCAGACAGTCTTCATAGAGGTCCAGCCCGGAACTGGGCGGCAGATGGCGCAGTGCCGCCTGGAAGTGGGCGATCGCCTGGCTGGGCTGCTTTTCGTGCAACGCCAGGGCGCCCATATAATATTCGTAGCTCCTCCGTTCGTCCCTCGACCCGCGCCCTGGATAGGGCACATCCTGAAAATACTTCAGAAACCTGCCTTTCAGCCTTGCCGCCTTGGCAGTCTCGCCTCGTTCCAACGCCAGGAGCAGTTCGCTCCAGACGGCGCCCTTCGCATACCGGGTCTCGTTCTGGGCAGCTTGTTCCGCGCGGCTGAGATCCCGCTGCCGCCAGTACACCTGCGCCAGGCTGCTGTAGCCGACCGCGCGCGCCGTATCCGACCCGGTCACTTGAATGTAGCGCTGGTACTGGCGGAGAGCGTCGCGGTAGCGGCCCTGCTGGAAGTAGACGTTACCGAGGTGAATAATGGCCGGCTCAAATTCCGGATCGAGCGACAAGGCGGCGCTATACTCGCCAGCGGCACTCTCGTACCTTCCGGACTGCTGAATGGACATGCCCAGGCTGTCGTGCGCATTGGGCTCGGCCGGCGCAAGCTGCACGTAGCGCTGATGCGCCGCGATGGCCTCATCGTACCGCCCCAGGCCCAGGTAGCAGACGCCCAGCACGTTGTATAGATCTCCGAATTCAGGATCTACCGCAAGCCCCCGCCGCACCACCGCGATGGTTTCTTGCGGCCGCTCCTCTCCGTACAGAAGCCGGGCCAGGCGCGTGTAGGCTTCCGTTTCCAACGGGAATTGGTCGACAATTTGTTGCATGGTCCGGATCGCCCCGGGGTAATCCTGCCGGGCGATCGCATACCACGCTGTGACATACAGGCGGTCCTTGGGCGCCAGGTGGTCCGATAATTGGATGGCCTTTGCCAGGAACGGCCTGCCTTTCTCCGGCACGAAATCCGTTACCGAGTAGGCGTATCCGATCCGCGCGTAGGCCATGGCGAATTTCGGATCCAGTTGCACGGCCTTGCGCAACAGCGCGATGGCCTGCGCGTTCTGAAACGCCTGTGCCTTGCTCACACCCAGGGAATAGTATCGGTAAGCCTCCAGGTTGTTGGTCATGGCTTCGGCGAGGCCGGTCTGATGGCGCATGTCGACAGGCGTGGTGCCCAGGTGAGCCGCCAGCTTGGGCGACAGCAGATCGATCCGCGCCAGAATATCCGCCGGCTGGTCCACCTCGAACTGGTCCGCGGCGAGCAATTGGCCGCTGGCGGTCTCAAACAGCCGTGTGTTGATCAAAATCTTTTCTCCCAGCGTCAGGAAACTGCCCAGCAGGACGGCCTCGGCATGGCTCTTGCGTGCGATATCCAACGCATCGTCCAGGTGAATCCCGCTTTGGGGTTTGTGGCGGCTTCTCTCCAGGAGCAGATGAAGCTGTTGGCGGCTCAGGACTGTCAGCTTGTCGAAACGGGCAAGGTCGGTGATGAACATGTCGGCCAAGCCCTCGCTCAGCCAGTTTAGAGCCGGCTTGGCGCTCTGATTCTCGAAATACATCACGGCGAGCGCCTTCCGTCCGGGAACCCGAGGCAGGGTCACTTCCACTCTTGAGGCTGTGGAATGGTGGAGCACGGTCCCAGTGAGGACAATTCCTCCCGTGGCTGCAAGACCCAGCACAAACCATCGGAGCCACGGGTTCAATCGCGGGTGGGGGCCTCTTATCGCCGCGGCCCCAGCAGCCTTCGTTTCGGCTCCAGCCGCCATGGCTTCGGCCCCAGCGGCCTTCCCCGCGAAGGACGGACCAGCCCCCTCGCTCTCCAGACTTGGACGGCCCGCTTCGGCAGCCAACGGCTCTTCCACAACAATCGCAATAAAGCGGTAGCCAATCTTGTGAATTGTCCGGATAAATCGCGGTTCGTGCGGATCGTCGCCCAGAACCTTTCGGATCTCCTTGATGCACTGGACGACGGCGTTGTCGGTGACCGCCGCGTCTCGCCAGAAGTTCTCAATCAGCTCTTCCTTGCTAATCAGCCGCTGGCGCCGCTCGATCATGTACAGCAGCAAGTGAAAGGATTGTTGGCGAAGATGCTGCTCCAGTCCGCCGCGCTTGAGGCAGGCTAGGGAAGGGTCGATCTCCACATCTTCGCAACGGTAGATTTGCCCGCACACCCTCGCTGCGAACTCATCGCCAACTGCCTTTCCGTGTGCCGCGGGCATGGCGGCTGTAATTCTCCCTCGCGCAGGCGGACCGGCCAGATCCCCATCCCCGCCGTGAAGCATGGGACCGATTATAGCGCAAATCGGTAGCGCACGCTTCAGCGTGCCGGTGTCGGTCTTCAGCCCGACAGTTCCGCGCCACAGAACCGTTAAACGTTGTTACAAGCCGGTGGGATATCCGCGTTTCCCGTCGCCGCGCCATCACCGGCCGCTGATGCCGCCTGCGTTCCGCTTTGCGGTCATACAGATCCGCGAGCCAACCTCGAACCCCGTACGAAACCGTCCAACTCGCTGTGTCCAAAAGATTTCATCAGAATTTCAGGAATTCCTCACCACTATAGACCGAAAAAAGGTTTAATGGTAAAACACTAGGGTAAAAATGCGAGGGGTTTTGCTCTGGGATTCGCTTTCAAGACATTTTTGACAAGGAGTTGCACATGAGGGTTTTCTCGACGTTTCCGCTGTTACAGCGCGCCGGCGCGACTGGCTGGCGCTTTTTGGCCGCCTGTTTGGCCGTCTGCGTTGTGTTGCTGACTTCTCCGGCAACCCTGCACGGCCAAGCCCTTAGTTCGATTACCGGGACGGTAACCGACGCAACCGGCGGCGTGATGCCCAATGTAAAGATAACGGTGACGAATACGGCGACCCTAGTGGCAAGCCACTCGGTCACCAGCTCTTCCGGCACGTACACCGTCACGGACCTGATTCCCGGCGCGTACACCGTGCAAGCCGAGGACCCTGGCTTTCAGATGTCCGTGCACAACGGGGTCTTGGTCGAGGTGGGGCGTCCCTCCACCGTGGACGTATCGATGCAGACTGGCAACGTCTCGCAGAGCGTCGAAGTCCAGGAAACCGCGATCACTCTGAATACCACTCAGCCGGAACTAGGCACCACCATTGAAAACGCGGTAGTGGAAGCGCTTCCGGTCGAACTCGCCGGCGGCCGAGGCCGGCAAATCGACCAGTTCGTTTTCCTGGCTCCGGGCGTAACGGGCGGCACCTTTAGCAAACGAATTAACGGCGGAGTCGATTTTGAGAGCGAGGTGGTGTTTAACGGCGTGCCGATGGCCCAGTCCGAAACGCAAGGCTTCCAAACCATCTGGAACCCGCCTTTCGAACAGGTTAACGAGTTCAACGTCCTGCGTTCGTCCTTCTCAGCCCAATACGGCTTGGCACAGGGAGTAGTCACGTACCAAACCGCGTCGGGCACGAACCAGCTTCACGGAGACGCCTTCGAGATCATCCGGAACAACTTCTTCGACGCGCGGGGCGCTTACAACCCAACCACCCCGATCGACAAGGAGAACAACTTTGGCTTCACGGTCGGCGGCCCGGTCTGGCTTCCCAAAGTGTACAACGGCAAGAACCGGTTGTTTTTCCACCTCAGCATGGAATGGTATCGAACCAACGCCAGCAGCACGGGCTTCTTCAGTCTACCCACCGCAGCGGAGAAGCAGGGGAATTTCAGCGGCCTCCTAAATCTGCCCAACAGTGCGCCGATCCCGATCTTCGATCCGACTACCGGCACACAGTTCCCTGGAAACATCATCCCGCCGACCCGCATCAGCGCGTTGTCGTCGACTCTCACTCCTTTGATGCCAGACCCCACTGGACCGGGCTATGCGAACAATGAGTTTTCCCAACTGGGCGTGATACCCACCCGGCAGGACCCCTGGGGGTTCAACATCGATTACAACATCAACGACAAACAGTCCGTCCACTGGAGCAGTTGGCGGGATAAGTGGACTTCGTACGCCACGGAGAACGGCAATTGCTGCCTCACAGGCGAACTAGGAGCCGAAACCTATAACCCGGATCTGGGCACTGTATTCCTGCTGAACTACTCCAATTCCCTGACGCCGCACCTGGTGATGACCGTCGGCGCAAGCTGGCTGGGCGAACTGAACGATCAGATCAGCCTTGTAAAAAATAGCAACTTCGCCGCCGCCCCGGGCGCGCCGCAACTTCCCGCCCTTAACTTCAGCGGCCCACTTTCGCCGACCACCATGGGATCGCCGTGGATTCAATCGATCAACCGGAAGTTGGGGTGGGTCATCGAAAACAACTATCTCTGGATCCGGGGCAAACACACCCTTAATATCGGGTGGGAGACCCGCAGAACTTACCAGGATGACAACGAATGCCAGCACTGCGCCGGCAGCTTCAGCTTCAGCAACAACGAGACGGCCGACCCGAACAATTTGGGGACTACTGGCAATGCGTTCGCGAGCTTCCTGCTGGGCACCGTGGATAGCGCAAACCGGATAGGTTCGCCGGAACTGAGGCTTCGCAACCGCGACTTTTCGCCCTACATCCAGGATGACATTAAGCTGCGGCCGAACTTTACGATCAATATCGGCTTGCGGTGGGATGTGATGGTGCCGTTCACCGAGGTGAACAACCAAATCGTTTACTTCGATCCTAAGATTCCCAACCCCGCGGCGGACGGACTGCCGGGAGCCGCTACCAAGTTCGGCACCTGCACGGGCTGCGCGGGATTCACGCATGCCAACATCCGATGGAACCACTTCAGCCCGCGGTTTGGTTTTTCCTATGGTCTAAACAACAAGACGGTCCTGCAGGGTGGCCTCTCGTGGAATTACCTGGATGGCGGCGCGTACGAATACGGCACCAGCAAAGTGGCCGTTAACTACGCCAACCTCTTGACCGGGTCGTTCAACCGGAATTCGACTGGGACCACCACTCCCGGCTTCGGCTCCTGGGAGAGCAACATCCTCCCCATACCGGCTCCGGTTCCCTTCAGCAACAGTTTGGGCATCGCGCAACCGATTAATGCTTTTTCGCCCACCGACGGCATTGCGCCGTACGTGATTTCCTGGAGCGTCGGTATCCAGCGCGAACTGCCCTCTAACATGTTACTTTCGGCGCATTACGCAGGCAACCGGGGCAATTTTCTGCCAGCCCAGTTGAACCCTCCGAATCAGCTCGATTCCAGTAAGCTGGGCCTGGGCAGCACCCTCGGTCTGCCGGTCAACTCTGCAGCGGCGATAGCCGCCGGTGTTGCGATTCCGTATGCGAATTTCCTCAATAACTACGGAAGCAGCGCCACCGTGCTGCAGGCATTGCGTCCTTACCCGCAGTTTGCAAGCATCTTTAACAACTTCGACAATAGCGGATCTTCATTGTATAACGCGCTGCAAATGGTGTTGGAGAAACGCTTGTCGGCCGGCCTGGGTTTCCTGGTTTCCTACAACCTGTCGCGGATGATGTCGAACACAAACTCCGGCTTCTCGTCGTTCGCCAACACTGCGCTGAACCGGAACAACCAAAAAGCGGAATGGTCGATTGACAACAACGATCAGCCTCAGATGATCAGCATCGCAGGCACTTACGAGTTGCCGATCGGCAAAGGCAAACCTTTGCTGAACAACCAGGGAGTCGCCAGCAACATACTGGGCGGCTGGGCGCTTAGTCCCATCCTCACGTACCAGGAAGGCACGCCGCTGTGGAATGGCACGGGCGGGTCGGTAACAGTTCCTGGCGATCCGCTAGGGAACGGGTGCGCGCCATGCAATCGCGCCAATATCGTTCCGGGCGTGCAACAGGAGTTCTCTTACGCCAACGTCTACAAGGGACTGCCGGTGCTGAACGCAGCCGCCTTCACTAATCCAGGACTCTGGGTGCTGGGCACGGCGCCGCGCGTTCTCGATATCCGCGGTCCGTGGAACCTTAATGAAAACGTCTCGCTGAGCAAGAATTTCGCCTTCGGGGAACATGTCAAAGCCGAACTACGCATTTCGTACTTCAACCTGTTCAACCGCGTCGTCTTAGGCGGGCCGTCATCCCTGGTGCTCACCGATCCGAATTTCGGTAAGGTGATCAATAGCCAAGCGAATACGCAACGTCAGGGCCAGGGGCAGTTTAAGATCAGTTTCTAGCGTCGTGGCGCACGCTCTCAGCGTGCCGCCGCGGGCTTCAGCCCACGGTCTGGCTGTCATCCGAAGATGGCGAGCTGAAGCTCGCCGCAGCACGCTGAAGCGTGCGCCACGGCGGCTCAGAATCATGCCCACTTGCCGAGCCACGACCGTTGGCCTGCTACTGGCCTTGGCGCCGCTGGGCCGCGGCGCAGACGCCGGCGACATGCGCTATGCCGGAGCGGTGGTCTGCGGTTCTTGCCACCAGCAGATCGCCGCCACTCAGGCCAAGACCGCCATGGCCAAGACGTGGCACGGCGCAGTGACGCCCTTGCTGCCTCCGGGCTATCATGGCCGCGCCCAAGAAGGGGCGGCCAAGGTGCTGCAATACGAAATCGAGCGCCAAAGCGACGGCTTTATCTTCTCCGCACTCATGCCGGATGGGGTGAAAACGACACTGCCTGTGAACGTAGTCATGGGTGGTGAACGCCACGGCCTGAGCTTTCTTCTGTCAATCGAAAAACTGGACTCCATCCCCCTGGAGCGCCCGGCGCTCATCGAAGCGCGGTATGTCTATAATACGCCGAACCAGGCGCTGGCGATCTCACCGGGCTTCGCTTCTGGAAAGCCGAGCTCGTATGAAGACGCCTTTGGCAGGGTGCTGAGTCCGGGATTCCAGGTGAAGTGTCTCACCTGTCACGGCGAACCCGGCACACCAGGGGCGGGCAAGCAGGGCGGAGTTCAATGTGAGAGCTGCCATGGACCGGGTCTCGATCACGTGGAAGCGATCCGTCAGGGCAAACCCGGCGCCAGCATGGTCAATCCGAAGAAGCTCGCCGCCGATCGGCGCCTGGATCCCTGCGCCCGGTGTCACATCGGATTTTCGGACCGGTCCGATCTCTTTCCTAAAGAATTGCTTGTTTCGAGCCAGGTGGTGGCGCTTCGCAATTCGGAGTGCTTCATTCAGAGCGGAAAGGCGCTGACGTGCACGAACTGTCACGATCCCCATCGCGATCGGCCGCCCGCGGAATTGGAGCAGGTGTCCGTCAGGGCCTGCCTGGGCTGCCACTCCGCCGCCGCAAAGCCGCGTGCCGCTATGTGCGCGGTGAACGCGCGCGGCCAGTGTACCGGCTGTCACATGCCGCGCGTGGATCAAGGCGTCTTCCACATGTCGGATCACTGGATTCGAGTGCATCCGGAGCGGGGAATCCAATCCCCAAAGCGCGATGAGAGTCTCGGATCGCAAGTTCCGCCTTTACGCGAGTTTCTCCGCATCATCGTCGTGGACGAGAGACAGAAGGCGGAGAGCGCGGCCGCACGGCTTGCTAAGGGAGAGGCGTTCTTTGACGTAGCGCACGATCTTTCGATAGACGAAACCGCACCGGGGGGCGGCTACATCGGTGAGATGTGGCTATCCGAGATGGAGCCGAAGCTGGCGGCCGCCGCGGCGAAGCTCGGACACGGCGAAACCAGCGGCATCGTCGACATGGGAAATCGCTGGATGATTCTGCAGCGCATGCCGCGCGATTTCAAGGCGGACGCCGACGATCTCTTCGAGCGGGCATCCGCGCTGAAAGCGGGCGGCGACATCAAAGGCGCGCTCGAAAAGGACCAGCAGGCGCTCAGGATTTATCCGTATTTTCTGCGGGCGCTGATCTTCATGGGGGCAACGCTTGGCGAAAACGGAGAGGTGCAAAGAGGCTCCGAAGTCCTGGCCGTTGCGGCGCGGCTCTATCCGAAGGACGCAACCGCCCAATTCGATCTGGGCCTCACGCTCGGCGCTCAGGGGGATCATGCCGGGCAGATCGAAGCATTCCGCCACGCCATCGAACTCGACCCGGACAACCTTGCGGCTTATGAGAGCCTGGGCGCCGCGCTATACTCGGCGGGCCAGTGGCAGAGCGCGGTCGAAGTGTGCCACGCCGGTCTTCGGATAGATCCGCTGGCAGCAAGGCTCTACTTCAACCTCAGCATTATGCTGGAGCAACATGGCGACGCGCAGGGATCGAAACGCGCGCGCGCGCTGGCCACGGCGATCGATCCTGGAATCCTCTCGCGGCCGTCGGAGACGGCGTCCCCTCTTCCACCACCGGACCTGCCCGGTCTAAACTGAAAAGCCCGGTTTAAACTAAAGAAATGCCCCGCGCGGTCCTTTTTGCCGGTTTGCTGCCTTTCGCACTACTCTTCGGGCAGACACCTGAGCCCGCTCTTCTGGAAGTTCAATCGCTCGTCGATGCGGGCAAATTGAATGATGCCGAGAGCTCTGCCCGGCGGTATCTGGAGATCCACCAGAGTTCGGCGGATGCGCACTATCTGCTCGGGTACATTCTGTTCCGGGAAGGAAATCCAAAGCCCTCATTAGCTGAATATACGGAGGGCGCGCGTTATCGGGCGCCCAGCGCCCTTGACCTGGAAACGATCGGCAGCAATTACTTCCTCATGGAGGACTACGCCGCCGCTGATCGATGGCTCACTAAGTCGTTGGAGTTGGCTCCTAACGATGCGCACGCCAGGTATTACCTGGCGCGCGCCAAATACAATCGGAAGCGCTTCGCGGACGCCGTCCGGATCTTTATCGAATGCTTGGAGCTGGATCCGCTGAACGCTCAAGCGGCGGACTACCTGGGCCGCTCTTACGAAGCGCTGGGCAGAACCGAAGACGCCCTCCCGGCATACCGTACCGCGATCGCTTTGGACACCGGCGCCGCTCCCGGAAATCCCGAACCGTACCTCGATCTGGGCACCCTGCTGGTGGAAAATAACCGGCCCGGCGATGCCATCCCGTACCTTGTGCAGGCGGCCGGGATCGCCCCCGGCGACTGGCGGGCTCACCGCGAGCTCGGGAAGGCTTATCTGCAACTGAATCGGTTGCCGGAGGCCCGCGAGGAGCTGCGCAAGGCCGTGGCACTCGCCCCTGAGAATGGTCCCCTTCACTTCCTGTTGGCTCAGGCATTGCGAAAGAGCGGCTTGGAAGACCATGCGCGCGTCGAAACCGAACGCTATAACGCGCTGACCGGTGCGCACTCTTCGCCGGACACCCCGCTGGCAGAGGCCCGATCGTTGCTGGACTTAGGCAAATTGGATGAAGCCGAGCAGGTGACCCGCCGGTATCTGGAGATCCACAAGAGCTCCGCCGATGGGCACTATCTCCTCGGCTACATACTGTTCAAGAAACAGGACCCAAAATCTTCCCTGGCCGAATACACCGAAGCCGCCCGATACCGTACGCCGGGCGCGGCGGATCTCGAAGCGGTAGCCGGCGATTATGTGTTGTTGAAGGATTATCCGGACGCCGATAAGTGGTTCACGAAGGCGGTCGAATGGAATCCGAAAGACTCACTCGGCTGGTATTATCTTGGCCGCACCAAGTACAACGAAAACAGGTTTGAGGAGGCCGTCGGCGCCTTCGAGCAATGCCTGAAGCTGGATCCCCGGAATGTCAAGGCGCAAGATAACCTTGGACTATCTTTTGAAGGCCTGAATCAACTCGAGAAAGCCATGGCCGCCTACCGTACCGCCATCGATTGGCAGAAGGATGCGCCGGACAGCAACGCCGGACCCTTGCTTGACCTAGGCAGTCTTCTGGTGGACGACAATCGCCCGGACGAAGCGTTGCCGCACCTGCTCGGCGCGGCGCGGATCTCTCCGGAAGATTATCGGGTTCATCGGCAACTGGGAAAGGCGTACACTCACCTGAATCAGTTGGAGAAGGCTAGAAATGAGTTGGAGAAAGCCGTGAAGCTTGCCCCTCAAAACGCGCCCGTACATTTCATGCTGGCACAGGTCTACCGGAGACAGGGATTGATGGACAAAGCGAAGATCGAGAGTGAGCGGTATACCGCGCTGGCAGGCACTAAGTCGTCGAAAGAGAACTAGGAGACAATTATGAAAATCTGGCTTATCGCAATAGTGGCAGCGGGTTGCTTACCGTTGTCGTCTTTGGCGCAACATTCCAAACAGTTTGTACAGGCCGAATTGCTCAAGACAATAAAGGCGAAAAGCGCCAAGGCGGGCGATCCTGTCAAAGCTCGCGCAGTCACTGCCGTGCTTCTACCCGGCGGAGTCGCAATTCCCGAGGGCACGATACTGCTAGGCGAAGTGCGTGCGGCAGACCCGAACTCCCTAAGCATTTCGTTCGAGCAGGTGGAACTAAGCGGCAAGAAAACGCCGCTCAGCCTGTCGATCCGCGCGGCCATGATGCCGGGCGGCCCTCAAAAAAGCTCTGGCGACGCGGGGAACTCTCCGTTGGACGCCGCCACCCCCAACGCACATCCGATCAAGGGCGGAACGGCCCAGTTGTCCGACAAGACGCAGAACGCCGCCCAGAATGCCGCCACCGGATCCGGCGAGGTCTCACAACCCGGACGGGCTGTGGCTGCGCAGACAGGCTCGGTCATCGGGATGCCCGGAGTCACTCTCCAGGTTGACGATTCGCCGCAGCACGCATCGAAATTTGAATCAAGCGGAAAAGAGCTGCAGCTCAAGCAAGGACTGCAGCTCATGCTGGCCGTGCCGGAGTAGGCGTGGCGCAGGCGCTCGTGCCGGCGCCAAAGACTAATGCGCCGTCTCCTTGTTCTTAATCACCTCTTGGGCTCGCTCGGCCGTGGCCGCCCGCACGCTCTCCTCCAACTTGCTGAACGTCTGCATCTCGGCTTGCGCGTCCTGGATGCGTCCGAGGGCGCGATACACCTTGGCGAGCAGAAAGTGTGTGCTGGGTTCAGCCGGATCGGCTTTCGCGGCTGCCTCCAGATCCGTGGCAGCCTCCGCATTGCGGTTGAGCTTGATCAAGGCGCGCGCCCGATCCACCCTGGCATCCGTCAGACTGGGGCACATCGAGAGCGCCCGGTTGATGTCCGCCAGCGCCTCGTCCGGATTCCCATTCCTCTGCAGGACAATAGCTCCGATCTTCCACCGCGCCATGCAATTTGCCGGATCGACGGAGAGCTCCGCCTGGAATTGCTCCGTGGCCGAATCCCATTGCGAAAGACTCCAATAGGCGTCTCCCAGCTTATAGTGCGTGCCGGGCCGCTGGGGAGCCATCTCTATCGCCTTCTTCAACTCCACCACGGCGCCGTCGTAATTGTTCATGGCCTCCATCATCTCTCCGGACAACTCGTGCGCCAGTACCGAATGGGGATCGATGGCGTTCATCTTCGCCAGGGCCTGCTCGGAGAGCTTCATGTGAATCTTGGCGAGCAGATACCAGACTTCCTGGTTCTTTGGCTCGCGGCCGGCGAGTTGCCGCAAGTGGGTCTCCGCCGTCCCGTAATCGCCCAACTTCGTCAAATCGTGCACCAGGTACATCTCCGCGTTGCTGTCGGTGGCATTGGCGCGGAGGGCCGCCTCCAGCCGGGGCCGCGCTTTGCCATACTCGCCCATCTCGAAGAGCGAAATGCCGAGCAGCGCCGAGGCCGAGGGCATCGCCGGACTTATTTTGAGCCCTGCCTCCAGAACCCTTGCCGCTTTCTGATACTCCCGTTGCCGGAAATACAGCGCGCCAAGGTTGTTGTAGGCGGGACCCAATCGCGGCGCGATTCGCAGGATCTCTTCGTATCTGGCGATGGCGGTAGCGAGATCGCCCTGCGATTGGGCCGTCTTCGCTTGGCCGTATAGTTCTTGCACGCGTGGGTCGTCACCGGAATTGCTCTGAGCCGGCAGTTCAGGGCATGCCGAAAGCAGCAGCAGGAAGAAAGTTGCCAAGAGCCGATGGAGCATCACTGATATTATCTTGCTATACTACTACGATTAACATGAGACTGAGCCACGCGGGTGCTGTCGTGGTCCTCGTGGTTTTTCCGGTCCTCGCGATTCTCTCCTTGGCTGGCGGCACGTCGGGTATCCAATTCACAGAGGCTGCCGGCGCCGCCGGAATTCATGCCGAGATGCGTTGCGGAGGCCCCGAGAAGCGCTGGATTCCGGAGGCCAATGGCAGCGGCGCCGCTTGGCTCGACTACGACAACGACGGCCTCATGGATCTGCTGGTCGTGAATGGCTCCAGCATGGAGCAGTTGCGCCGCATCGTGGCGGGCCAGCCGCCAGTGCCATCCAAGGGTGGGGTGTACCTGTTCCACAATCTCGGAAATGGGAGATTTGAAGATGTTACCGAGCGCGCGGGTCTCTCCAATGCCTATTGGGGAACCGGCGCGAACGCCGCGGACTACAACAATGATGGCTACACGGACATCCTGATCACCACCATCGGCGTCGACCTGCTCTATAAGAACAACGGCAACGGAACGTTCTCCGAAGTCGGAGGTGCGGCGGGCTTGAGCCGCAACGTGGAATGGCATACGGGTAGCGCGTTTGGCGATTTCGACGGTGACGGCTATCTGGATCTGTACGTGGCCGGCTACGTAGATATTCACTCGATTTCGCTCAATGAACCCGCGCCGGATTGTCCTTACCAGGGAATGCCCGCATTTTGCGGCCCAATCGGCATGAAAGGGGGCCATGGTGTGCTGTATCACAACAACGGCGACGGCACNNACGGCACCTTCACGGATGTCACGAATCGGGCCGGCCTCGGCGAGCGAAGACTTTCGCATGGTTTCACTGCCGTGTTTGACGACTTCAATCAAGATGGCAAGATCGACCTGTTCGTGGCGAACGACTCCGACCCGAATTTCCTGTTCCTCAATCAAGGAGACGGCACGTTCAAGGAGTGCGCGCTGGAGCGCGGAGTTGCCGTCAACGCCGGGGGGAAGTCGCAATCGAACATGGGAGTGGCTGTCGGCGACTTCGATAACCAGGGTAGGCTTGGCCTTCTGACGACCACATTTTTCGACGATTATTTCCCCCTGTTCCGGCAGGACAAATCCGGCTTCTTCGATGAGGTCTCGCTGGCGGCCGGCGTTCTGCCGGCTACCAGGCAGTACCTCGGGTGGGCCTGCGGCTTTGCCGACTTTGACAACGATGGCCAGCGGGACGTCTGGCTCGCCAACGGGCATGTCTACCCGCGCTCGCCGCATTACTTCGAACCGTTCGCGGTGCTGCAGAATCGGGGCGGGGAATTCTCTACCGTTTTTNNTGCCGGACAACTCCTACCGCGGAGGCTGCGCGGGTGATTTCGACAATGATGGCCGGATCGATGTGGCGGTGCTGCCCATCGCGGGCCGGCCTCTGCTGTTCCAAAACAAGACATCGAACTCGAATTCCTGGCTCGGCCTGCACCTGCGCGGCACCCGCAGTAATCGCGATGCCATCGGCGCCAGCGTCCGGATTGCATACTGCGGCAAGACGCAGTTCGATACGGTCCGCAACGGCGGGAGCTATCTATCGCACAACGATCCACGCCTGCACTTCGGGCTGGGGGCGTGCACGAAGGTGGATCGCGCAACCATCACATGGCCCAGAGGCACGCTGCAGGTGCTGAACGAACTTCCGGTGGATCGCTACACTACGGTCGAGGAGCCGCGGTGAGCAACGCAGTGGTCTACCTCGTTTCCTTAGTGTTCATCGGGTTGGCCGGAGCCTGGCAGGCAGCTCCCGAGACACCCGGCAACTTCATCGATATCACCGCGTCCAGTGGAGTCCGTTTCAAGCACGAAGCCTCGCATACATCCAGGAAGTACCTGCCGGAGACGATGGGATCGGGCGTGGCGCTGTTCGACTATGACAACGATGGCNNGACATCTTCCTGGTGAATGGAGCGCCTCTCGACGATCCTACTCCGAAGGGCACGATTCCGCGGAAGACCGGGCCGAAGTACTGGAATCGCCTCTTTCACCAGAAAAGCGACGGAACGTTCGAAGACATGACGGAGACGGCTGGCCTCCAGGGGGTTGGCTACGGAATGGGCGTGGCGGTGGGCGACTNNTGGTCTACCAGCGCGGCGTGGGTGGACCTCGACAATGACGGCCTGCTGGATCTCGTGGTCCTGCGATATCTTCAATGGGACTTCGACGATATCTGGTGCGGAGAGCATAAGGAGGGTTTTCGCGCCTATTGCCATCCCAATACGTTTAAGGCGATTACGCCGCTGGTCTATCACAACGATGGGAACGGCCGCTTCACGGAAGTCGCACAGAAGATCGGCTTGGCCCTTCCTGGTAAGGGCCTCGGCATCGCCCTCGCGGATTACGACCGCGATGGGCACATCGACCTTTTCATCGCCAACGATTCCATGCCCGAATTCCTGTTCCACAACAAGGGCGACGGGACGTTCGAGGAGAAGGGCCTGCTCTCGCAGGTGGCGGTCGACGAAGATGGCCGCACCTACGCCGGCATGGGCGTGGACTTCGACGATTTTAACAACGACGGTCTGCCGGACCTGGTGGTGGATAATCTCGCCGATCAAATGTATGCGGTGTATCAGAACGCCGGCGATGGCACGTTCAATTACACTACCAAGACTTCGGGCATGGGCCGCATCACGATGCTGCACTCCGGGTGGGGGCTGCGGCTGATAGACTATGACAACGACGGCTGGAAGGATCTGTTGTTCGCGCAAGGGCACGACCTGGATACCATCGAGCAGACCAATCCGCAATTACGTTATCGCGAGCCGATGTTGCTGGTCCGGAACACGGGTCATGGTTTTGTGGATGTTTCCGCAGCGTCCGGTAGTGTCTTCCACCAGGCGTGGGTGGGTCGCGGACTCGCCACCGGCGATCTCGATAACGACGGCCGCATCGACGCGGTGGTATCCACCAACGACGGACCAGCTTATGTGATTCACAACGAAACGAAGACGGAGAATCACTGGCTTACCCTGAAGCTGGTAGGCCATAAAAGCAACCGGGATGCCATCGGCGCCATGGTGAAGCTTGTTACGTCGCAAGGACAGCAGTACGCAACGGTCACAACCGCGAGCAGCTATCTTTCCTCCAGTGACAAGCGGGTGCATTTCGGCCTGGGCCCGGCGGTGACGGCTCAAACGCTCGAAATTCTTTGGCCCAGCGGTATCCGCCAGGTGCTGAAGGATGTGCATGCCGGCCAGATTTTGCAGGTGGACGAGCCCGCCCCGCCTGGCAGCCCTTGAGGGAACATTCGCGTGGACGCGGGACCCTCACCCGGCTCCCTCGCTTCCGAGATCGTGTGTCCTAGCAGACCCCCGTAGGGTCCTGTCTTGGGGTTGGCGGGCCAGCCTGCTCCGACCCTGATAGTGGCCTGTTTCCTGCCGGGCCTGATACTGACATCCAATCGTTGTGGGACTGCTCTTTGATAGGCCAATAGCCCAATAACGTCAATGACTTATAGCGATTTAACCATATGCTTGCGCAGCCTGTTCCAGGAAGCGCCAGCGAGCAATTCCCTACTCGCTCAGAAAACGAAGCGCGCTACGAGCCGCACGTTCCGCGCATTGCTGGGAAAGTACTGGTCGTATCGGTCGAAAGTCGAACTGCTCGGAATGAGGAAGTTGCGCGGAATGCCGTTTGTCCCGAACGTCCGAGAGATAGCCCCCAACGAACTGCGCGTGATTGAAGAGGTTGAACGCCTGGGCACCGATATCGAAGCGCATCCGTTCGGTGAGATTGACACGCTTCATGGAACGCCACATCGAAATTATTGGTGTGGTCAAGCGAGAACGTGTTTCTCCCGCCGGTGGCATAAGCGCCCAGGCCGGCAACAATGTAACGGGCATTGGGATTGTTGGCGACATAGGCCACGATCGACAAATCGCCGGCCGCGACGGCCCGG
Source organism: Bryobacterales bacterium (assembly GCA_003132865.1). The sequence goes on along the minus strand of PKYZ01000599.1, from coordinate 1,556 downwards.
CCCTGTGCGTTGTAACCCGTGACTCCGCTCCCAACGTTGGCGGCGCCACTGGCATTGATTGACGGCGCGGTCGCCCGCGGTATCCGAGTTCAGATTGGAGTCGACCCCGCTCTGAATGGTGGCGAACTCCGGTAGTGGGCTACTTTGGATTATCATCTTGGCTGTGGCGCTGACCAGCGGCCTGATTCTCCAATCCCGCTATTTTGGATGGACGGGCGGCTTTAGTCCCATCCGCACGAAGAGTTCGTCAACCTCTCTTTCCAACTCGACGCGATTTTTCCGCTCTTGCTCCAGCGCCGTTCTCATATCCAACGATAATCCTAGTTGCCCTAGGGTGGCAGAGGTATCTGTACTTGATAGACCGATTTTCAGCGTCAAATCGGCCATGATTAATACGTCATTGTTATGTTGGCGTAACTTCCCCTCCGCAACCGCAATTCCGGACTCGGCTACTAACTCGCCAGCTACTCCGATTGTAATGAATAGGCCGCCCAGTATAGTAAACACTTGTATCCATGCGAAGGCCGGACCATTCCGTTTGCTGTGCCCTGTTCTAGCTATTATGGCACCGTATTCAAGGATTAACCCTAACGCAACCATGAAAGTCCAGACAGTTAGCAAGTTCTGTAACTGGTCAATAGATAGTTCCAATGATGTTCTTATGGCGTCTGTTACCGGGATAGGCGGCTATAGGCATCCATTCATCATAATAATCGCGGCGCTATCGGCATTGTTGCGGGCTATAGTAGAACTAGCTAGCCTGCCCTGCTCTATTGCGTTGGCTGGAAAGGTCTAAGCGTCCGGAGATATATAGGCGTGAACGCTTTTGCATACACCTCCAGCGTGGCACGGTTCGGCGGCTGGCGTCAAGCCTGTGGAAAACCAAAGTAGCCCACTACCCGAACTCCGGCGACGGGTAGGTGTAAGTGCCGGAGAGATTCCAGTTACCCACGACATTCTTCAGCTACCATCGCCACCATGTGACTGCGGATTCGGTTTGCCGCCAGGTCTGCAATGACAGTAGCCGGGGTTTGGCCGTTCGGTCCTGCCGCCAGCCATCTTGCAAACAACACCTTGGCTACCACGCAAGTCTTTATCGTGGAAGGGCTTAGCCAACGGCTCCGGAATCTTGCAAACAACAACGCTCTGGCATCGGCGCCGGTTTTGCCCGACAACAGAATCAGCCCCCAGCCATGCTGAGCAACCAACAGATCAACGAAATTCACCGCCTTCACTGGCACCAGAAGTGGTCGCTGCGACAGATCGCCCGCCACTTGAACCTGAACCGGCGCACGGTGGCCAAATATCTCATCCAGCCGGCGCCGCCGCGTCCCCGGCCCCAACGAACCAGCAAGCTGGAGCCGTTTCACGCTACTGGGTCATTTCTGCCGAGCGCCGAAGGATGACGGGCATTCGGAAACAATCCACACGGCCGCGCAGTCGGCGATTCGGAGAAGTGCTGCCGGTCCGGAATGCCCGTCTGTGCCGCGAGGAACGCACGCCGATCCCGCGGAAGTGATGCGACCGCCTATCTTAACGTTAACGATTCTATCCGC
>PKYZ01000939.1 GCA_003132865.1 Bryobacterales bacterium | reverse complement strand
GGCCTACTGCCGTTTTTAGGATAATAGCAATATTTAGCAATATCTAAAGGAACCCCTTCACCTGTAGGTGACTCGTGGTCAGCGCACACTTTCAGATAGTCCATGGCACTCAGGACTTTGCAGATCAGGTCGGAATCGCTCTGAACCATACAAGCAACCTCCAGTGGCGGCGATACCGGTCGAAACGTATCGCTCCTCACGTGCATTGTATCGCCCGGCATCCTGAAAAGCCATTCCATGGCGCGGGTTACCGGGATCGAGGGGGCGTCGACTAGTGCTTAATTGCATAAATTGATAACTGTATTTCGGAGCTGGCTGCCTTTGACCTCGCGCTTGCGCCAACGGAACGGCTTGGCGCGTTCGTTGTGGCCATACGCCGTTGTGGTACCGCCTGGCACTCCGGTCGCGGGCTTCATGTCCAAGGCGGGTGTGACGAACAGCGTCGCGGCTCCGAGCTTGCGGCTGCTCACCCCCACGGCGTAAACGTCCATGGGACCGTAAGGGTGCTGCGGTTCGCGCGCTGTGACCGCGAAGGAACCGCTGGCATCAGTGGTGGTGGTGGCCAATAGCGGGGAAGCGCCGGGATGGTTTGCAGAGATATCGACCGTCTCCGTGGGAGCAAATCCACTCCCCGTTATGGTGAGCTTGGTGAACGGCGAGCCGCTGGTTTGGTTGATGCTCAGAGTCGCCGCCGGCCAAACCTGCCAGGGTGAACGATCCGAAGTAATCGGGGCCGCCTCCGGGGGAGAAGACGAAGGCTTGGCACACGTCGCCGGGCGGGGTCGCGGGAGAGTTCCAATCGTAGCCGCTTAGGACCACGATGACGCCACCGGAACCGTAAAAGCTTCTACCCGAACCCGCCACGGAGGTCCCTTGGAGCGTCAATGTGCTGGCACCGTTTGACAGAAAGTTGGAGCTGTTGGTAGCGCCGAATACCGAGATGCCCGGAATAGAATTGCTGCCGTCGAAAAACAGGTTCAAGGCGTTGAAACCGGTGATGATACCGGGGCCGGGTTGACCGAAGATATAGAACTTGTAGCTGTTGCCCGTTTCCAGTGTTATGGTGATGCCAGCTTGCGCGTCGGATGGACCATTGATCGGCGAGGTTGCGTCCGGATTCTGTGCTAGCCTCGATTTCCACGCGTAATAGTTCAGTTAACGCGAATGGCGTGTTTGGCGATGAGGCAACGACTTAGGCAAATTGGATGATCAGCTTCTTGTCGCCGAACCAGGGCATTGATGTGGGCTGATCGGTCAGGCCGGAGGCGACCAGATAAGGATTGTGAGCGCGCTTGTCCATGGTCACCACTACCGAGGTGGCCGTGACCTCCACTTTGCCTGAAAGATCCAACAGATTGCGAAAGACGGTTTTGGCCTGGGAGTGGCTGTACTCTCTACCGATGCGCTGGGCCATCATGCGGTACAGCGAACTGGCCATGAGCGTCAGTTGCATGTCGAAATCCACTTTCATGCCGACCATGGAGGAGAGCGCGTCTATATGGAAGAACTGGACGGCCTCGGAGATTCCGTTTTCGATGAGCATGCGCTGCGCGTAGCGCGTCACCCATTCGACCGGACCGAGTTTGCGATGGTTGGTCAACAGGATGGTCGGCTTCTCGTGTCCCAGTTCCATCACGGTCAACTGGCGGAGATCGCCCTGGTAGCCGGAGAGGGTCACGCGTTCTTCCAGCACTTTGGGATTGCGATAAATCCTGGTCAGCGCCGGCAAGCTGATCCGCCGCCAGGCGGAATCCGGTTGACTGTAGATGTGTTGCAACATCTGGCGCGAACGCCGGCGCAGGGTGATGAAGCAGATGCCTTCCCGATTCAGCTCCGCAAGCTTCTCGTAGGTGGTGAGTTGCGAGTCAAAAACCAGTTCGGCGGGCGGTTTGCCGGTGTGTTTCTTCCAGAACCGTACGAACTGGAGAATCTCGTCGGCCTGTTCGCTTTTGGTCACACCGGCGTTGGCATAGCGCAAAATCCGCTGTTCGGCATCGCGGGCCAGGAAGACCAGAATCCCTTTCTGGGAGCGGCTGCGGCTGGAAACATAGTGCTTTTCTAAGGATTCCTGGGCGGAGTTGGCGGGCACGCTATGAAAGTCCAGGTCGGAAGAGGCGCCCTGGGGCAAGCCGGCCTGCTCGACCTGTTCCAACCAAGCCTCCATGAAGCGCAGGCAGACCTTGTGGTCGATGCGCGAGGAGTAGGCAGCCAGGTAGGATCGTTTGGGGAAGACGTTGATTTCTGCAAACAGCGCGATGGCCTGATCCGTCACCAGGTCCATGACGTGGCTTTTGCGCTCGGCGCCGATCAGTTTCAGGGCCAGGAGACTGCGCACGGCCTGGGCGGCGGGAATCATCTGCGAACTCGGCAAGCGCGCCGCGGTGACGACCGCCGGCAGATCGATGCGATCCAACAAGGGCACAAACAGGAACAGTCCGGCTAAAGGGGTACGGAAGGAACCGGGGGACAAATCTAAGCGACGCACATCGGCGACGTCGGCGATCTCCGGTTTCACCGTGGGAGGACGCTCGTCGTCGGCGCGGCGGGGAAGACGAGAGAAGCCCTCCTCACGGAGCAAGACGGTGAGGGAGTTGATGCTGATGGTGTGGCCGGCGGCAGCGAGTTCCCGCTGCATGTCATAGACCGAGAGATTGCGTTTGCGCATGGCTACCGCCAAATCACGGACGCAATCGCGAGCGGGGGTGGCTTGCGGTCCACGATGCGGCTGGCGGAAGAAGGCCAAAAGCGCACACATGAGCCCGCGCCGCTGGGTTATCGCAGCGCAACCACACCCACGCCAATGGCCTTCGTGGTCTGCCCAACGCCGATCACTTCGTTTATTCCAGGCGATGCATTCGCCGGGATCGTGATCGTCAAGGCGCTGCTCCCTCGGCCGTTCGCGGTTGCCGTACCAAGTAACTGCCGGGGGTTGTTCCAATAGATATCGACGGTCTCGCTGGCGCCGAAGCCAACGCCGTAGGCAGTTGTGGTACCGCAAGGCACTCCGGTCTCTGGGTTCATGCCCAAGGCGGGCGTGACGAACAACCTCGCAGCTCCGAGATGGCGGCTGCTCACTCCCACAGCGTAAATGTCCATGGGACCATAAGTGTGCTGCGGTTCGCGCGGTGTGACCGCGAAGGAACCGCTGGCATCGGTGGTGGTAGTGGTAAATAGCGGGCGAGCGCCAATGTGGCCGGCGTAGATTTCGACCGTCTCGGTAGGAGCGAAGCCGCTCCCTACCATGGTGAGTTTGGTTCCTGGCGCGCCGCTGGCCTGACTGATGCTGAGGGCCGCGGCCGGCCAAACCTGCAGGGTGAACGATCCGAAGAAAGACACGCCGCCGCCGGGCGCGAAGGTAAAGGCCTGGGCCACGTCTCCGGGTGGAGTCGCGGGCGCGTTCCAAGTATATCCGGTCAGGACTGCAACCACGCCGCTGGCGGCGTAGTTCGCGGTACCCGAACCCGCCACCACCCCACCAGCGAGTGTCCGTGTGCCGCTACTAGTATTCGGTGAAAACAGGCTGCTGTTGGTGGCGCCGAATACCGAGATGCCCGGAGTCGAGTTGTCTCCGTCGAAGAACAGATTCAAGCCGTTGAAGCTGATGCTGAGGTCAGGTGCGCCGAAGATGTAGAACCGATAGCTGTTGCCCGCTGCCAGCGGTATGTTGATGGCGGCCTGCGCATTGGATGGGCCATTGACCGGTGAGCTTACATCGGGATTCTGTGCTAACCACAAGTCCCAGCAAAGGTCACCACCGAGTGTATTCCACGATTGATTGAGCGAAAACGCTCCGGTGGAATCTGTCGCGAACTGAATCGCGCCCGTTAGCGTGGTCTGCGGATACGCCGACAGAGGAACCATCAGCAACGCAGACACAGCCAAGCAGCGCCACCGAAGTGTGAACGTGGGACTCATCGTCCGATCCATTCCGCCGCGTCCCTAGTCTGCCGTTAAGTATACACCTAGCCGCCTCGATTGGCGATCCGGCGAATTGGGTCGCTTAAAA
>PKYZ01000161.1 GCA_003132865.1 Bryobacterales bacterium | reverse complement strand
GCGTGGTGGAAGCCGAGCCGGCCGGCCGCGCGAACAGCACATCGCACTTGAGAATCGAACTGGTGAAGTTGTCCACCGCGGATGGCCAGCACATCCAGATCCGGACCGAACCCTACAAGAAAGACGCCGCAAGCTCAGCCGGAAATGGCGCAGCGAAAGTCGGTGTGGGCGCGGTGCTCGGTGCTGCGATAGGAGCTGCGGCGGGAGGCGGCAAGGGCGCGGCCATCGGAGCGGGCGCCGGCGGCGCGGCGGGCACAGGCGGAGTGGTGGCCACCCGCGACAAAGCTGTCACGCTGCCGACGGAATCCAAGATCGCCTTTCGCCTGAGTGCGCCGGTGTCCATCACCGAGCAGTTAAACAGGTAACGCTGGCCGGCTTGGCCTGTCCCGCCGCAACTGGGACGATCAAAGCCCAATTAATTGAATCTAAAGCGGCTGGCTGGCGGTGAGGCGACCGGTGGAGAGGCGTGCTTTGCGCGCCGGGGGCCGGAGATCGGGGGTTGCGGCTGTGTTTCGGCCGGCGCCGGAGCTGTGATGGCCCCAACGCCGGCCTGAACATTGGCGCTGCTAAAAGGACTGGCTTAGCCAGGGGGTGAAGAGCACTCCGGGTCCACCGACGCTGGCACATCCCGACGTCCCGGGTCCGCCTGTGCATCCCCACCAGTTCACGACGGCATTGCTGGTGCCGGCGCCGATGTTGTCTACTCCCACGGTGTTGTCGAGGAAGTTGTTGAGATGCGCATCCACCTGCGTGGGGGTGTTGACCACGATGTCGAAAGCTTCGTCCTGGATCGTGTTCTGCGAGATGATCGTGCCCGTTATTGGCGAAACGCCGAAGACGTTAATCCCGGCTGTGCCGGGAGTCGCCGCGTCGCCGGCATCCGCACCGTTGCCCGAGATATGATTGCCGACAATCGCGTTGTCGTTCAGAAACTGGCCCGGCCCATGGCTGTGCATCGCTACGCCAGGCTGGCCATTGTTTTCGATTTTGTTGTTGACGATCACGTTGCCGGTGACCGTTCCTCCAGGCACCGGAGTGAATATGCCGATGCCGCTACCGGAACTTGGGGGATTGTAGCCGTTGTGCACCGACTCGTTGTTCGCAATCGTGTTGTGAACGATCCCAAGAGGCACCGATGAACCTGTGATGGAGGCCGGGGGATGCGAAGCCATGACGATCCCGCAGTCGTCCGCGTTATCGTGTACCAAGTTGTCCGAGATCAGGTTGTCGTGGGTCTGGCCGGTATCGTCGCTGATGAGTATCCCTCCGGAGTTGCCAAAGACGATGTTGTGGGCCACGATCGAATGATCGACTCCGGTCAGATGGATTCCTTGGCCGCAGTCGTCGTTTTCACTGGTTTCGAAAGACGGCAGGCCCGGACAAGAGAGAGGAGAAACTATCAGACTCTTGTTATTATTGAATACCCGGTTACCCACGATGGTGATTCTGGAGGCGTCGGCGACCAGGATTCCTTCGAATTTGGCATTTTGCACTTGAAACCCTCCCACCACAACGATGGCAAGGCCAGGATTATCGATACCGTCGATGTAGACACCGTTGGCCAAGCCGGCAGCGTCGGTGGCGGTGGTGCCGCTGCCTGCCCCCGTGCCTTTTGCCACTTTGACGGTGTCATTGGGCGAAGCGGCCGCGATGGCGGCGTTGATACTGGAAAAACACCCGGCTGTGCCGCCGGGATTCACGCACAGGTCGCCGCTACCGCCGATGGGCACATTCCGATGGCCGCCGCCAGCGAGAGCGTCATGAATCCTTTCCGGGCTGCGGCCGGAATCCCGTTCGAGTTGAGCATGTTCATGTTGACGTAATCTTCCTCCTGGGCCTCTAGTTTACAGGCTCCTATCCGAAAAGTGTAAAGGGCATTCAGGGCCTCTGAATCCATGGAGTTGCGGCCTGGCGCCGTTTTCGCAGGTTCGCGTCGGCCGTGGAAAACGACATTCCCTGCCCACGAATCACGGAGCCATGGCCGACCGCTCCTTTTCTAGGAAGGGTGGTTTTTGCTTGGTGGTCGGGCTCAATCCGAGTGCGAGGCCGAGCCGCTTGCTCCGGGCCAGCAACCCCTCCCGGAAGTGGATGGTTGGCACCACACCCAGACGCACCCCTCCGCTATTGGTGCCGGACCGACCTGTCGATCCGATCACGACTCCTTGGCACGACGGGATTTATTGACCCGCCCTCCCTTTGGGCAGGCAACCCATGGCGACTCCCCCCTACGAACACGGTCAATCGCGCGCTGGGAACGAGCCCTTGCTGATTCGGCGCAAACCGACGCCAAAGGACATCTTCTTGTCAACTGGTATTGGTGGGGAACCCGCGCTCGACAAGCCATTGCCTCTCGTGCTCGTTCCATTTGCTGTGGACGATGGTGTTGCGCAGATAATTGATTGATGGCCAAGTAGTCGAGGAACACCTGCGGGTCAACGGTGATGCCAGCGTGTTGGAATGCGTCGCAGAGAGCGCGAACTCGCTCGCCGTTGGGATGGCGTCCTTTGAAGTAAACGTCCAGGATCTGCTGGTGGTCCCGCGCACGCCACTGGTGCAGCATCATTTCGATACCATCGATGATGAACACGGCGAGCAGACGGCATGCCGACGCGTCAAGGAGCTCCTGCACCTCAGGTCGCAACGGATGCGTCAGCAGCGCCGACCGCCCCTCAAGAAGGCAGATGATGTCATCAGCCGGAAATTCTGAGAATCCGGTCCGGCCAGCCAGCCGCGAGCGGCCGGCCGTTCTTCAGCAGAACGAAGAGCACCGCCACTCGGGTTCAGGTTGCTGGCCCGCGAAACGGCGCCCCTCGGCCCAGCGCAGTCGATGCCGCTGCGCGCCAGTGTGGCGGATTAGCCCGTGATGTGAATTGTGCTAGACGACTTGGTGGTGCTCGAGCCGCAGACCGCGGTGGTCGAAAGTGCAGCGCCGCCAGCCGTCGTGCCGGTTGGAACCGTAAGCGCGGTTCCAAGCAGGATAGTTGTCGGGGCGGTTTCGGTAAACGTGGTGTTTGCCGAGTAGATTACCGTCGACTTGCGGGTCACCTCGAATGTATACGTGCAGGAGCCGGTGTAGCTTTGGTCCACTAAGAAGACGTTGACCTGATACTGGGTCCCCGCCTTGACGATGCCGGAAGGTTGCAGGACACCGAGATTCGGCGTCGTCGCGCCGGTGACACAGGAATAGCAGGGCGTGCCCGTCACATTGTCGCCCATGATCGTGAATGTATTGATAATCAGCGGCTTCGTGGCGTCTGGCGCGACATCGCCGGGTTCAGCCGCCAGGAACCGCACTTGGTGGGTTACGACGGGAGTGACCTCGCTCGATTGGGCCAGCAGCGCACCGCAGCAGACCGTAAACGGTAGTAGAAAGCAGAGATTCTTCATCAGGTTCTCCTTGAGTGAGCTCGAAGCTCACCACAGTGTATCATGGCTTTCTTCCTGGCGAAGTATCCATCGGTACGGTAGGTACGGTACTCCTGCTCCATCTATTGAGAGCAACATCGTCTTTAGGAACGGCGACTCTCCCGCCGACGGAAAATGACGAACCGCAGCACTCTGCGACCCGAGGCCGGAACCCACTGTATCAAAAGGGCATTAGGTGGAATTACACTTTTGGGACAGGAACGAACCAGTTTACACTTGTGAGGGATTACAAAGCGGTTAGACGCGAGGATTTAACAAGGTCGGGGCGCGCAAAGACACATATGGGGAAAAGACTGAGAGCGGCTACATCCGCCCCTTGATCCCCGCCTCCAAAGAAATCCGGTGCGCCTCCAGAATATTGCCGGTGGCGCGCTCCAGTGCGGCGCGGGCCTTCACATAGGCGCTCTTCGCCGCCACCTCGGTGGACTTCGCCTGGGCCAACAGGCTCTCGTACTGGATGACAAAGAAGGCGGTGGAAGCGCCCACTTCGTACTTCATCTGCTCGGCCTCCAGCGATTCCTGCTGGAACCGCCGCGCCTGCACGGCGGCTTCATACGACCCGCGCGCGCGGCGCATGGCAATCACTGCGTCTTCGACTTCCAGGCGAGCCTGGTTCTGTAACTGGCGCAGACGCACCTCCGATTGCCGAAGTTGTAACTCATCGCGCGCCAGATCGGATTCGGCGATACGGTTGTGTATGGGCAGTGTCACCTGCACGCCGATTTGGTAAGTGGGGTACTTTTGAGTGAATAACTGGTCGAGCACAGTGCCATAGCCGCCCAAGAAGGGCGTGTCCGTAGCCGGCGCAGACGGGTTCAAAGGGCCGGCCAGGCCGTTGCTCTGCACGATGCCGACCAGGTCCACCTCGGGCAACGTGGCGTTCCGCGCGCCCTTGAGACCGATCTGGGAGTTCTCGATCTGCAGGCTGGCCTGGCCCAGATCGGGGCGATTGGCCAGGGCTTCGGTGAACAGATCTTGTATGGGTCGGATCTCTTCCTTCTCGGGGATATCCAGCGGATCGGTGGGGACGATAGTGGCGGCCTGCACTTCCGGGTCCGCATTGCCGGTGCGCGTAAGCAGGTTCTTCAGAATGGCTTGTTGCTCTTCCAGCACGCCGCGCGCGTTGATCAGGTCCTGGCGGGTGGCGAAAAGCTGGGCGTTGGCGCGGGTCAACTCGACCGGCGCCAGCGTGCCTTCGTCCACCTGCGCCTTGCTGTCCGAGTATAGCTTCTCGGCGGCGGCGACGCTTTCCTGCTTCACCTTCACGTCTTCGTAGAGCGCCACGAAATCGGTGTAGAGGCGAATCACGCCGTAGACGGTAGCGATCAGTTGCTGGTGAAAGAGCAGCGTGTTGATCTTACGGTCGTTGGCTGCAATACGGATGAAGCGCGTGTTGAGCGCGGTTCCGAAACCGCGTGCCAGAGGCTGCGTGATCGTCAGGCCGAGACTGGAGTTGGTGTAAGGATTGTAGTTGGTGGTCAGGCCATTCTGCGACTGGTGAGTGTTATTGAATGCCAGGTTTACCTGCGTGCCGGTGACGAAGGATTGCACCAGGCCGGCGTTGGCGTTGAACCCATTGGCGACCAGGGAGGGTACGCCGTACGACAGGATGTCCAATTCGGGCGTGGCCTGGTGCATCCAGTTCAATTGCCCGACGATGGACGGATCGAAGATCGGAACCGGGGTTCCAGTGGATTGAGGGATGGAGCCTTGAATCGACAAATTGGTTATAGGCTCGCCGAGGGCGCCCAGTTCCAGGGCATTAGTCGTTACCGTAGTGCCCGTGGTGACGCTGGTGGCCGAAGCCGGGTTGGTTGTCACAGGACTGAGCGGGCCGCCTGCGCCGGTGGGAGCCTCTGTAATCAGGAAGGGGATGCCACGCAGGAGTCCGCCGCCCTTGGCGCGCAGAAAGTCCGTATCGGCGATCTGGAAGCTGAAGCGATCGAGTTCCACGTCGAGATTGTTTTCGATGGCAAGGGCCAGCGCGTCGGCTTGGGAGAGATAGAGATTGCCGGCTCGGATCAGGTCGTGCACGCGGGGGGAATTGTGGAAGTCGGGGGACTGGGCGAGCAACAGGAGACAGGAGACAGGAGTCAGGAGACAGAATGGCAGCAGCCTCAGTACAGGGATTGAGAGTGACGTTAACTTAAACTTTCGCATTGGTTTCAGGCGGGACGCTTTTTCTCCCGCAGCAGTACGGGATTCACTTTGGCTCCCTCTTGGACGGTATCGCCGGGATTCACCACCACCTGTTGCCCGGGTTCGAGTCCGGAGAGAACTTCGATTTTATCGCCAAAGTCCCGGCCCAATTGGAGCCGCTGAAAGTGCACGATGTGGTCGGCGCCGACCACGCCCACCTGGGGTCCGTTGCTGCGGACTACCAGCGTATCGCCCGGTATCAGCAGGGGAGGATTCTTGCGCGGCGTGGTCAGGTCCACCTGCGCGTACATGCCGGGGAGTAGGAGGCTGCCGGAGTTAGGCACCTGCACCTCGGTGAGCAGGGTGCGCGTGGCGGGGTCCAGCGCGTTGGCGGTGCGCGTGACGGCGCCTACGAACTGGTGGCCGCCAAGATCGGAAATCACCAGCCGCGCGATCTGGCCCACGCGCACCGAATCCGCGTCGGATTGCGGAACGTTCACGTAGATGCGCAGGCGGTCCGTTTGGGCGATCCGGAAAAGCAGCGTGTTGGCTTCGTTGACCAGCGCGCCGACATCTACGTTGCGCACCGTAATCACGCCCGCGAACGGCGCGCGCACGCTCTTATAACCTTGCAGTTCGGTAAGACGCGAGAGGTTGGCCTGCGCCGCGACGATGTTGCTGCGCGCGGACGCCACCGCCTTTTCGAGCGCCAACACATTCGCCTGTGCCGCCACCGACTGGGACTGGTACGTGTCGTTCTCCTGGCGCGACACGACGCCTTTGGACTGCAGGTTCTTCCACCGGTCGGCGGTGACTTTGGCGAGTTGCTCTTGCGCCTTTCCCTGCTGCAGGTTGGCGTTGGCCTGTTCGAGTCCGGCGCGGGTCTGGTCCAGGGCGGCCCGCGCTTGATTGACCTGCTGATCCAGTTCCGGCGCTTCGATTTCGGCCAGCAATTGGCCGGACTTCACGCGGTCGCCGATATCCGCGTAGCGCCGTTGGATGTATCCGCTGGCGCGCGCCAGGACGGGCGCTTCCGTTACCGGTTCGATGTTGCCGGGGAGAACCAGCGTGCCGGTGGTGGCGGACCGTTCGACGCCGACGACGGTAACCGTGGGCAATTCCTTGGATGCCGTTCCGGCTTCGGCCGCGAGGGTGGCCTCGTTGCGGCGATGTGGAATGTAGCCCTTCAGGAAACCGATGACGATCAGGACGGCCAGCACCAGTGCCAGCAGCCACAGCGCGCGGCGCGAGGGAGCGGCGGGCGTCGCGGAGGCGGGCGCGGCGTGCTGGGCCAGCTTCCGTTTCAAATCTTCGATTTCGGCGCGCAGGCGCGCTTCGGTATCGTCGGCCACTTGCGATCCTTGTCGTTCGCGAGAATCGTATTCCATTTTAATCCGTGTGGGGCAGACCTCCAGGTCNNCTTCGATGTTCTCCTGCTCCTCCTCGGCGATCTTCCGGTCGAAGTCGACCGGCGCCCTCTTCTTCAGCAAACTGTATACAATCGGGACCACGAACAGCGTGGTGACGGTGGCCAGCACCAGCCCGCCGATCACCGCGCGCCCCAGGGGCGCATTCTGCTCGC
>PKYZ01000245.1:15451-22127 GCA_003132865.1 Bryobacterales bacterium | reverse complement strand
AGTTCAGAAGCCACATCGTCGAGCGCTGCTCGCCGACCGAGCTTCGGACCACCTCTTGCATCGTTTGTACGTGGTTCACCGGGACATCGCTGTGCAATCCGGCTACCAGGCGTCGCATCGTGGGGAACAGCGCAAGCGGCTCACCCGTGGTGCGGACCACCATCGTCAGGATTCCGGTTGGGTCTCCGTCTATCCCCGACGTGTACGGCAGGTACACCGAGCCATCGAGCCACGCAGGGTCCGCCGCCAGATTGCTTGTCTTCACCTCTCCGACTACCCCGACCACCCGATGCCATCCCGTTTGCCACACGCCCCGTATATGCTTCCCAACCGCATTCTCGCCGGGCCAAAACTTCTTGGCCGCCGTGGCGCTGACCACCGCCACAGGCTCCGTCCTCTCGCCATAATCGGACGCCATCAATGGACGCCCTTGCAGCAACGGAATCTTCATCGTGTCCAGATAGCCGGGAGCGATTCGTGCGGTCCAAACCGAAGGCGCGACGTCCCCTTTCTTATACGGGCGGCTATCCGACTCCGCGGCGAAGTTGTCGAACTCCCCGGAGAGCGGCAGCGCGCTGACCGCCGAGACATCGGTCACCCCCGGTACCGCTCGCGCGCGCGTCATCAGATCCCGATAGAACGCAGCACACCGGTTCCGATCCTTACAGAGCGAATCGTTCGGCGTTACCTGAAAAGTCAGCAGGCGATCCGCCTGAAAACCGGGATTGGCCGCCGAAAGCAGCAACAGTGTCTTGACCAGCAGTCCCGCTCCCGTGACAACGATCACGGACACCGCGATTTCGACGATGACGAAGCCCGTGAGTAGATACTTACGCCCGCCCACCATGGTTCTTCCCCCTGTTCGCAAGGACTGCTGCGGGTCCGGTGTTGACGCGTGAATCGCTGGAATTAAGCCGAATGCGATCCCCGTAAGCATCGNNGACGGCTGCCGTGAATGCGAGAGCATGCCAGTCCATGCCGATCTCCGCCAGCCGCGGCGTTCCGGTTGGGAAAGACGAGATCAGCAGGGCGGTTCCCGCCTGCGCGAGCGCCAGCGCGAGTGCGCCGCCGGCCATGGCAACAATGACGCTCTCCGTCAGGACTTGTTGGATAATTCGCCACCGGCTAGCTCCGAGCGCTGCCCGAACCGAGAGTTCCCGCTTGCGCAACGTGGTTCTCACAAGCAGCAGGTTAGCGAAGTTCGCGCAGGCGATCAGGAGCACAAGCCCCACGGCGCCCAGCAGAACCCAAAGGCGCGTTTGAATTCCGGCAACCATTACTTGTTGCATAGGCGCCACAGTCGAATCTCGACCCCAGTACGCCCAACCCCCGGCGCCGTAGAACTCCTTCTTAATCCGCCCCGCGATGATCATCATCTCGGCCTGCGCCTGGTTTAGCGTGAATCCCGGCCGGACCCGTCCGATCATCGACAGGTTGCCGCTCCACCAATACGCAGTGGAGTTTGAGGGATCAAGATTGATCGGTACCCAGATCTGCGTGGTCGAAGACGGAAAACCGAACGCCGGTGGCATCACGCCGGCAACCTGCCTCTGCCGATCGTCAACCAGGAGAGATCGACCGATCACCGTTGGATCGCCGTGAAAACGGGTTTTCCAAAGGTCGTAACTGAGTATCAAAACCTGGCCGCGGTTGGGGGCATCGTCACCATCCCGAAAAGTCTTTCCGATCAGCGGCTTCACTCCCAGCACCCGGAAAACGTTCGCGGATACCGTTGCGGCCGATAGACGCACCGGTTCGCCATCGCCGATCATGTTCACTTCCGAGTTTCCGATGTAGGCCGCGTATTCGACGGTCTTGCTCTCGTTGCGCAGCTTCTCGAACGGGGCCTGCTGCCGGATGGTGGGGCTGGTCATCGCGAGCAATCGTGCAGGGTCCGAATAAGGCAGAGGGCGCAGGAGAATCGAGTTCACCACGCTGAAGATCGCCGNNCGCCATTCACCACGCTGAAGATCGCCGTATTCGCGCCGATGCCAAGCCCCAGAATCAGCAACGCGAGAACCGTGAAGCCGGGTTCTTGACCAGTGAGCGAATGCCGAATCGCGCGTCCAGAATGAGGTGCTCGATCCACGGAGCACGCTGCACGTCCCGGCACTCCTCCTTGATCTGCTCCATACCGCCGAACTCGATCGCCACCGCTCGCTGCGCCTCTTCCGGAGTCATCCCGGACGCTACCTTCGCCTCAAAGGCCGCTTCCCGGTGAAACCGCAGCTCTCTGTCCAACTGCTGCTCCAGGACCTTCTTACGGAATAAGGATCTTAACCGGCTCATCGAAGCCCTTCACTCAGCCGTCCGCATTACTAGCCCCACCGCCTGGGAAAGCCGCTGCCAGTTCGATTCTTCGACGCGAAGCTGCTTCTTTCCTCTTGCGGACAGCTTGTAAAACTTCGCCTGTCGACCTTTGTCCGACTCGCCCCAGGTCGCTTCCAGCCATCCGCGCTTTTCCAGCCGATGCAGCGCCGGATAGAGCGATCCTTGCTGGACCTGCAGGACTTCCTTCGAGATCTGTTGAATCCGCAGCGAAATCCCGTATCCGTGGATTGGACGCAGAGCTACGGTTTTCAGGATCAGCATGTCGAGCGTTCCTTGCAGCAAGTCCGATTTCTCAACACCCATTAAGCCCTCTCTCCTTGACAATCTACATATTACGGCTTTGATATGTAGATTGTCAAGGAGAGCCGGGATTGCGGAAAATTTGGCGAGGGAACGCCACGCCTCCTTCCACTCACTAACGGAGCCCACCAGTCCGAACTTCCGGCTGAGCGGCCGCCCCAACATGCGACAATACCCTCCATGGCCGAGTTCCGGTTCCGCCTGAATCCGCGCCGGGGAACTGCCCCATTGTTCAGCCGTGCTGAACGGCCGCGGCACGCGCTACGAAGTCAACGATTACCGCACTACCCTGTCGCTCAAATCCGTGGTGCGCGGAGCGGCGCGCTATCACACCCCGCAGGGACACTACCTGCTCACCCCGGATTCGTTCCTGATCCTCAACGATGGCCAGCGCTATTCGCTCGAGTTCGAAGGCCACGGCGGCATCCAAACCGAAACCCTCTGCCCGTTTTTCCAGTCCGGCTTCCTGGAACTGGCCGCGTGCGGCGGCGCGCGCCCCGAGCGGCACTTGGACGACATCGAGCCAGCCACGCCGGCGCTCGATTTTTGCGAGCGGCTCTACCCCAAGACCGGCGCCGTGGCCCACGCGCTCGCCGATCTGCACACCGGACTGCGCGGCCCGCAAGCGTCCGCGCCGTGGCTCGAAGACCGCATGTACGCGCTGGCCCAGTCGCTGGCCGGCCTGCGCCTCCAGGTGCGCGGCGAAGCCCAGTCGTTTCCCGGCCAACGGCCCGCCACCCGCATGGAACTCTATCGCCGCCTCTATCGCGGCCGCGACTTTCTGCTCTCCTGTTACGACCAGCCGCTTACGGTGTCCGCGGCCGCGCGCGTCGCCGCCCTCTCGCCCTTCCATTTTCAACGCATGTTCAAACTGGCCTTCGGGCAGACTCCCATGCAGCTTCTGCAGGAGACGCGCCTGGAAGCCGCCCGCCGCCTGCCGGCCCACACCGGTGACGACGTCACCGCCATCTGCTTCGCCGTGGGCTTCGAAAGCCTGGGATCGTTCAGTTGGCTGTTCCGCAAGCGCTTCGGCGTTTCCCCGCGGGCCTTTCGCGCCGCCGGCCAAAATCGGAGCCAAAATCGCAGGATTGAAGAAGTAAGCGCCAGTGCGATCGCGTAATCTCGTCTGCATGACCTGGATCCCCGACACCAACGAGCTTGCGCCCGGCGTCACCATCGAACGGCGCGCGATATTCTGGGCGCCGCTGGCCGTGGCCGCCGCCGTGCTTCGCGCCGCACAACCCGCGCGCGCCGCCAACACTCCCAGCGCCGCCCCGCCGCTCGATTGGGGCGATTTCATCCACCTGTGCCCCGCCGACGCCGCCGAATTCGCCCGCGACGCCTCGGAAACCGGCCAGGATGCCTATCTGCACCGCATCGCCGCCTGGGCCGTGCGCCTCAATGCCGCGCCCGATACCAAGCTCGGCGCATTCCCCGGTCTCGACCCCAAGGTCGAATTCGGCCCCAGCTTTCGCGGCGTGCCTTTCGCCGTCATTCAATGGCGCATGGCCCCGCGCGCCATCCTGCCCGCGCACTGCCATCCGCAGGCCAGCGTATGTACGGTGGGAATCGAAGGCGAGGCGCGCATCCGCCACTTCGAAGTCCACGGCCCGGCGCCGGCCTTCGATTCCGGGACGAAGACGCCTTTCCTGATGCGCGAGACGCGCAGCCAGATCGTGACGCCGCGCCGCATCAGCACCCTCTCGTCCACGCGCGATAATATCCATTACTTCGAAGCCGGAGATGCCGGCGCGCGCGGTCTGGACATCACCACCGCTTACGGCGGCGACGGCAGCTTTTCGTTCGTGGCCTTCCAGCCGGATAAACCAAAAGACCCCAAGAAGCAACTGTTCGAAGCCGTCTGGACGGGCATGCAACTCTGAAGGAGCGAATATGGCAAATACGGATCTCTCTTCCTCCACTATCGGCCAGGCTTCCATCAACGTGCACGATGTCGATAAAGCGGTGGCCTTCTATCGCGACACGCTGGGCCTGCGGTTTCTCTTCCAAGCCGGGCCGAAAATGGCTTTCTTCGACTGTGGCGGCGTGCGGCTGATGCTGGCCGTGCCCGAAAAGCCGGAGTTCGACCACCCAGGCTCGATCTTCTATTTCAAGGTGGGCGACATCCAGGCGGTGGCCGCAACGCTGCAGTCCCGCGGCGTGCAGTTCGAAGGTCCGCCCCACCTGCTCGCCGCCATGCCCGATCACGACCTGTGGATGGCCTTCTTCCGCGACGTGGAAGGCAACCTGCAAGCGCTGATGAGCGAAGTGCCGCGCGGTTAGCCCTGCTGTGTTACAAAGGTGGGGCAGGCCCCTGGCCTGCGCGGGACTTTCAGTCCCGCTCTTCCCTTCGGGTTGTCCTTGCCGAAGGAGCGGCTCCAGCGGAATTCGGGCGGAGGCTGACACCATGCGACTGATTTCATTTCTACTGCTGGCCGCGGCCTCCGGGCTGGCGCAAGCCCCAGTCACTATCCGCGTCGACGCGGCCGCGACGCTTGGCCCACTCAAGCCGATCTACGCCTATTTCGGTTACGACGAGCCGAACTACACCTACACGAAGGACGGCCGCAAACTCGTGCGCGAGTTAGCGGCGATGAGCGCCGCGCCCGTGTACATTCGCACCCACTTCATGCTGGCCACCGGAGACGGAACGCCCGGGTTGAAGTGGGGGTCCACGAATGCTTACACGGAAGACGCGTCGGGAAGGCCGGTGTACGACTGGACCATCACGGACCGCATCTTCGACACGTACTTACAGGCGGGCGCGAAGCCGTTCGTCGAGATCGGTTTCATGCCGCAGGCCCTCTCGTCGAAGCCAGATCCGTATCGTCCGCTATGGATTCCCGGCGCCGCGAATCGGGATTACTCCATCGGATGGTCTTTCCCGCCCAAGGATTACGGCAAATGGGGCGAGCTGGTTTACCAGTGGGTGAAGCACAGCGTGGAGAAGTACGGGAAGGAGCAGGTGGAGTCCTGGTATTGGGAAGTCTGGAACGAACCCGATATCTCGTATTGGCATGGAACTCCGGAAGAGTACGACAAGCTGTACGACTACGCGGCTGCGGCGGTGAAGCGCGCGCTTCCATCGGCGAAAGTCGGAGGGCCGGCCAGCACGGGTCCATCGGGCGCGCAGGCCGCGGCGTTCCTGCGCCAGTTCCTGGAGCACTGCGATCGCGGCGGCAACTCCGCCAGCGGCGGCACGGGCGCTCCGCTCGACTTCATCACTTATCACGCCAAAGGCCGGCCTACCGTGGTGGATGGTCATGTTCGCATGGGTATCGCTAAGCATGCCGAAGACGTCGACACGGGATATGCGATCATACGTGCGTTTCCGAAGTTCGAGACTCTTCCGGTCGTGCTGAGCGAGTCGGACCCGGAAGGCTGCGCGGCCTGCTCGGCGCGCGTGTATCCGCAAAATGCCTATCGCAATGGCGCCCTGTATGCGTCGTATACCGCGGCCATGATGAAGAACATTTTAGAGTTGGCGGACCGGCGCCGGACGAACATCGCGGGCATGCTGACCTGGGCCTTCGAGTTCGAGGATCAGCCGTACTTCGATGGCTTCCGCACGCTGGCGACGAACGGCATCGACAAGCCGGTGCTGAACGTATTCCGCATGGCCGCATTGATGCGGGGCGATCGCGTGAAGGCCGAAAGCAGTGGCCGCACGCCGCTCGACACGATACTCGCCGAAGGCGTCCGCGGCAATCCGGACGTCGATGCGCTCGCCGTTCATTCCGGCCTGGGGGTCTACATCCTCGTGTGGAATTATCATGACGACGATGTTCCTTCGCCGGACGCCAACGTGCGGCTGGAGATAGTGGGCGTCCCGAACACGGCCGCGCGCGTGCTGCTGCGCCACTATCGAATCGATGAGACCCACAGCAATGCCTGGACGGCGTGGAAGGCCATGGGATCTCCACAGCATCCGGCGCCCAGGCAGTACGCTGCGCTCGAAGCGGCCGGGCAGTTGCAGATGGCGGACTCACCGCGGTGGGTGGATGTGCGGGGCGGCCGGGCGATGCTGGAGTTTTCGCTCCCGCGC
>PKYZ01000245.1:0-15439 GCA_003132865.1 Bryobacterales bacterium | reverse complement strand
CGCTGTCGGCTTCAGCCGACAGGGTGCGATATCATTGAGACGCCGTTACAAAATGCGACTCGTTCAGTTAGCCGGCCCGGACGGCCGCCGCGTGGCTCTCGTCGAGGAGCCCCGGCTGCGATTGCTGGAAGACTGCCGGTCCGTTTATGACCTGGCGTCGGAGTGTCTGCATGAAGGCGCTGCGCTCACCGAGGGGATCGCGCGGCGGAAGTCCCATGAATTCGTTGACTACGACGCCGTGTACGCTGGCACGCCGGCCTGGCGGATCTGTCCATCGGCCGACGTCCCGTCCGAGCCTGCGCGATGCCTGGTGAGCGGCACCGGGCTGACGCACAAAGCCAGCGCGCGGAATCGCGATGCCATGCATCGGGCGGCGCAGGCCGTTACCGACAGCACGCGCATGTATCAATCCGGCGTCGAGGGTGGCAAACCGGCGCTGGGGGAGGCGGGGGTCGCGCCCGAGTGGTTTTACAAGGGATGCGGCACGGTGCTGCGAGCCCACAATGAGCCGTTGATTGTTCCGGAATTCGCGGAGGACGGCGGAGAGGAGCCGGAGGTGGCCGGCGTGTACGTGATCGATGCCCAGGGTACGCCGCGACGGATCGGGTTCACGGCGGGCAATGAGTTTTCCGACCACGTGCTGGAACGCAAGAACTACCTGTATCTGGCGGCCTCCAAACTTCGTACCTGCGCCATCGGTCCGGAACTCGTGGTGGACGGCGATTTCGATCTTGTGCCCGGAGAGGTGTCGGTCGATCGCGGCGAGCGGGTTCTCTGGTCGCGCGAGATACGCACCGGAGAAAGCGCCATGTGCCACAGCCTGTCCAACATCGAGCATCATCACTTCAAGTTCGAATTCCACCGCCGCCCGGGCGATCTGCATATTCACTTCTTCGGTGCTGACGCGTTCAGCTTCGGAGACGGCGTGCGGCTGGAAGATGGCGACGTGATGCAAGTGCGCTTCACAGGCTTTGGGCGCCCGCTGCGAAATCCGCTGTCTCGTGCGCCGTTACAGGCGACGGTGGTGGCGGTTCGGTCTATCTGATCCAGGGGCCTCCCTTGCCGGGTGCGCGATCATCGGCCACCACCGCGATCGCAACATCGCGAGGTCTGGTCTGGGTTCGCCCGAGGGCGAGGCGCACGTCCGCCACTTCGAAGTCCACGGCCCGGCGCCGGCCTTCGATGCCGCGACGAAGGCGCCTTTCCTGATTCGCGAGACGCGCAGCCAGATCGTGGCCGCATCGGCACCCTCTCGGCCACGCGCGATAATATCCAGCACTTCGAAGCCGGAGACGCCGGCGCGCGCGGTCTGGACATCACCACCGGCTACGGCCGGCGGCGGCAGTTTTTCGTTCGTGGCCTTCCAGCCGGATAAGCCCAAAGACCCCAAAAAGCAACTGTTCGAAGCCGTCTGGACAGGCATGCAACTCTGAAGGAGCAAACATGGCAAATACGGATCTCTCTTCCGCCACCATCGGCCAGGCTTCCATCAACGTGCACGATGTCGATCAAGCGGTGGCCTTCTATCGCGACACGCTGGGCCTGCGGTTCTCTTCCAAGCCGGGCCGAAAATGGCTTTCTTCGATTGCGGTGGCGTGCGGCTGATGCTGGCCGTACCCGAAAAGCCTGAGTTCGACCACCCAGGCTCGATCTTCTATTTCAAGGTGGGCGACATCCAGGCGGCGGCCGCCACGCTGCAATCGCGCCGCGTGCAATTCGATGGTCCGCCCTACCTGATCGCCGCGCTGCCCGATCACGACCTGTGGATGGCCTTCTTCCGCGACGTGGACGGCAACCTGCAAGCGCCGATGAGCGAAGTGCCGCGCGGATAGGCAGCAGCCAGCCCCCGCATTCAGGCGTCCGGGCGCTTCCCAAAATCCACTGCCAGTACCCCGGCTCGCCCCCTCGCCCGTTGGCTGTCAAGCAAAATCTGAACATGTTCAAGTTAGCCCTCGCCGATGTGGCGCACGTTCTCAAACGTGCCGTGTCCGCGCTCCTGCGGACACTTGCACGATTGCGTGCTGCTCGCAAGAGTGCGCGCGCCACGCGGCTGAAAACCTCTGCTACGATAAATTTATGCAGTTTCCCCGCCTTTTCCTAGTGCGTCAGCACTTTCCCGACCGCCGTATTCCCGATGTGGCCGCCGAAGTCCAGCGGCAGCTTCACGACTCCGGATTCGCCGCGCGCCTCAAGCCTGAATCGCGCGTGGCCATCGGGGTGGGCAGCCGCGGCATCGCCAATATCGCCACCATCACGCGCGCCGCCGCCCAGTATTGGAAATCGCAGGGCATGCACCCCTTCGTCTTCCCGGCCATGGGCAGTCACGGCGCCGCCACCGCTGAAGGCCAGGCGGACGTGCTCGCGCATTACGGCATCATCGAAGAAACCATCGGCTGCCCGGTGCGCAGCTCGCTCGACGTCGTGCCCCTCGGCAAAACGCCGCAGGGCATCCAGACCTACATGGACCGCAACGCCTACGAAAGCGATGGCGTCCTGTTGGCCGGCCGCGTGAAGTGGCACACCGATTTCATGGGCAAAATCGAAAGCGGCCTCTTCAAGATGATCGCCATCGGGCTCGGCAAGTTCGCCGGCGCGCAGCACTATCACACTTATGCCTACAAGCTGGGTCTCGAAAATACCATCCGCGCCATCGGCCGCACGGTGCTCGAGTCCGGCAAGATCCTGGGCGGCCTCGCCATCCTGGAAGACGCCAACCACAATACGGCCAGACTGGAAGCGGTGCCGGTGCAAGGCATGGAGCAGCGCGAAGAGGAACTGCTGGCGCTCGCCAAGTCGTGGATGGGCCGCATTCCCATGGACCTCGATCTCCTGATGCTCGACGAGATCGGCAAGAACGTCAGCGGCGCCGGCATGGACACCAAGGTCGTGAACCGCAGCGTGCTGGGCGACTACAATCCCTGGCCCGATACGCCGCGCATCGAGCGCATCTTCGTGCGCGACCTCAGCGATCTCACCTATAACAACGCGGTCGGCATCGGCATGGCCGACATCACCACCGACCGGCTGGTCAATCGCATCGACTGGGTACCCACGCGCGTCAATTCGCTGACCGCTTCCACGCCCTCCGCCATTCGCACACCGGTCCATTTCCCCACCGACCGCGAGTGCCTGGAAGCCATCGCCCCCACGGTCGGCAAGTTCGATGTGCGCGAAGTGACCATCGGATGGATCCGCAACACTCTGGAACTTTCGCAGCTTGCCATGAGCGAAAACCTGCGCCCATCGATCAAACGCAACCCGATGCTCGAAATCGTCTCCGCCGCGCGCGAAATCGAATTCGATTCCGACGGCAACCTCGTGCCCCTGGGCGCCGCGCCGGCGCACGAACATGCCTCGCCGGTCCTGGTATCGTCGCAACTCTGAAAATACCCGCTGGCCTGTATATCCATCCGCGCACTTCCGCCTTATCCTTAAATCAGTGGAATGCCTGGAAACCGCTGGACCAAACCGCAAATAGAATCGCTCGTCGATCAAATCGTCCATCTGGGTAAGCCGCTGCCGCAGATCGACATCCCCGGCAAAACGCGCGCGGCCATCAACAACCAGCGCAAGAGACTGCAGCGTGGCGGCGTTCTCAACGGATCTTTCGCGGGCCGTGCAGTCAGGCCTTGGACCTTCCCCGAACTCAAGAAACTCACCGGCTTCACGCACGATTACGGCTTCAGCGCGTCGTTCATCGCCCAAATGGCCCTGCTGCCCGGACGCACCAAGGATTCCATCAGCAAAATGATGGGGCGGCATGGCCTCGGCAACCCGGCGATTAAGGAACGCGCCCGCCAGGCCCAGCGGTTCGATCCGCCGCGCCGCGAAGAATTCCAGCGCTTCCTGCTCGGCGAAGGACGTCTGCTCCCCAGCATCGTGATCGCGCGGCAGTGGGGACTCGCGCAGAAAACCGTTACCGCATACCGGCGCAGGCTCGGAATCCAACTCTCGTGGCGGGAAGCGCGGTTCTCCGACGATTTCCGGCGGCAGCAGCGCAAACGCGCCGCGGCCTTCGTCGCGCACACCCGCGCGCGTTGGAAGCAGTGGCGCGAGCGCAAGAAGCTGGCTTGGGAGAAACTCCGGCAGCAACTGTCCCAACGCCCCGATCGCCCGCCGGCGCGCGTGTGCCAGGCCTGCGGCGAGCCATGGTACGCCGCGCGCGAGTTCTTTCACGTACGCACGCGCCGCTCTCCGGCCGGCGTGAAGATCAGCTATTGCCGCATCTGCCGCCTGTGCCGCGCCGAGCGGCGGCGGAACCCGGCAACTCCCACCGCCGACTTCGTTAGCCGGAACGACCCGGCGAGTTGGGCAGTCGCAGCCCGCGCCTAAAGGTCGCTGAACCTCTTGCGGCGATTGTCCGGCTTATTCTCCGCGTCTGATGCGGTGAATACTCGATATAATCTCCGCATAGAGTGCGGAGATTGTATATCCACCAACCTTAGGATTGGCCCCGATTCGATTGGAACCGGGAGCGCCTCGCGGTTCGATGCAGGTTGTCTCCGGTCCGATAGGCAGGGAGCGTTCATTTCGAGGCCCCCCCCGCTGCCCGCCTCGGCCGGGAAATGCGGACATTCCTGAACTGGTTCAACAAACCCACCACCATGGATCCGGTGCTGAAATCCGCTCAGGCGCACCTATGGTTCGTAACCATCCATCCCTTCGACGATGGCAACGGCCGCCTGGCGCGGGCCATTGCCGACATGTCTCTGGCGCGCTCCGAAAACAGTCCGCAACGATTCTACAGCATGTCGGCCCAAATCCAGCAGGAACGCGCCTCCTATTACGACATCCTGAAACGGACACAGAAGGGCACCATGGATATCACACCCTGGATGGAGTGGTTTCTCGGCTGTCGGGGGCGCGCCATCGATGGCGCCCAAACTACGCTCGCCGCGGTCCTCGCCAAAGCGCGCTTTTGGGAATCGATCGCCGGCGTGGCGATCAACGAGCGCCAGCGCATGGTCGTCAACCGCCTGCTGGATGGCTTCCATGGCAAGCTCACCACATCGAAAATATGCGAAGCTCGCCAAGTGCTCCCAGGACACCGCCCTGCGCGACATTCTGCCACTCGTCGAACGCGGCGTCCTGATCCGCGGTCCCGAAGGTGGACGCAGCACGAGCTACGAGCTCGCGCCTATTTCATGAGCAACCCAGAATCCCCAGCTTCTTCCCCACCCGCTCAAACACCTCCAGCGCCCGGTCCAAGTCCTCGCGCGTATGCGTTGCGGTAACGATGGTGCGCACGCGCGCCTTGCCTTCCGGCACCGTCGGAAACCCGATGCCGGTCGCCAGCACGCCTTCCTCGAACAGCGCCGCGGACAGCGCATACGCCGTGCGCGCCTCGCCCACAATCACCGGCGTGATGGGAGTTTCGCTAACTCCCGTGTTGAATCCCGCCGCGCTCAGACCCTGCTTGAAATATCGCGTGTTGTCCCACAGCGCCTGAATACGCTCCGGCTCTTCTTCCAGCACATCGAACGCGGCTATGCAGGAAGCCGCCACCGCCGGCGGATGCGAAGTCGAAAACAGGAACGGCCGCGCCCGGTGGTACAGAAACTCGATCAACGCCCGGCTGCCGCATACATACCCGCCCAGCACCCCGATCGCCTTCGAGAGCGTGCCCACTTGAATATGCACGCGCCCGTGCAAGCCGAAATGGTCGATCGTGCCGCGTCCGTTGCGCCCCAGCACTCCGGACGAGTGCGCGTCGTCCACCATCATGATGGCGCCGTGCTTCTCGGCCGCCTCCACCAGCCCGGGCAGCGGCCCGATATCGCCGTCCATCGAAAACACGCCGTCCGTGATAAGCAGCTTGCGCCCCGGCTGTCCGTCAAGCTCCGCCAGCTTCCGTTCGGCCGCCGCCGTGTCCTTGTGCGGAAAGACGTGTATCTTGGCGCGCGAAAGCCGGCAGCCGTCGATGATGCTGGCGTGGTTCAACTCGTCGGACACGATGTGGTCCTCGGGAGTCAGAACCGCCGCCACGGTGCCCGCGTTGGCCGCGAATCCGGATTGAAACACCACGCACGCTTCCACATTCTTGAAGCGCGCGATGCGCTCTTCGAGCTGCATGTGCAGCGACATCGTTCCCGAAATCGTGCGCACCGCGCCCGACCCAACGCCGTAGCGCCGGGTGGCCTCCAGCGCCGCTTCCCGCAGCCTGGGATGCGTGGTCAGCCCCAGATAATTGTTGGACGCGAGGTTGATCACGTCCTTGCCGTCGAAGCGTGCTTCGGCGGCGCTCTCCGACTCCAAAACACGCAGCCGCTGATACGTTCCGGCCCGCTTCCAGGCTTCCAACTGCTCTCCCAAATAGGCTAGAGGATCGTTCATATCCCCCAGTCTAAGTCAAAACAGGAAGCCAGCAGTTAGTTAGCCTCCAGTGGCCATGTCTCCTGGCCTTGCCTCAGAATTGTGGGGCAGACGCCCGGTCTGCGCGGGTCCCCTGGACCCGCTCTTTGGCGAGCGCAGCCCGCCCCTCTTCCCAATGCGACAATCGGACCAATGCCCAACCGCCAGCATCTGGTAGCCGTAGCCCGCGGCGACGCCCCGGCCGACCGCCTCATCCGCGGCGCTCGCGTCGTGAACGTCTATTCCGGCGAAATCCTGGAGGCCAACGTGGCGCTGGCCGCCGGCCGCATCGCCTACGTCGGTCCCCGCCAACCCGCCGCGCATGACATCCTCGACGCCGCGGGCCTCTATCTCACGCCCGGATGGATCGAGCCGCACGGACACCCCTGGCTGCTCTACAACCCCGTGAGCATGGTCGAGGGCATTCTCCCCGGTGGCACCACTCTGGTCTTCAACGACGATCTGTTCTTCTACCTGCAGGCCGGGCCGGATGGGTTCGCGCGCATGCTCGACGCCTTGCGCGGCTTGCCCGTTCGCTACCGCTGGCTGGTCCGATTGCTCTCCCAATCGCAATGGAACGGCGAAGCCGCGGAATTCGCCCTCGACAAGCTGCGTCCGCTGCTGGCGCTTCCGGAAGTGGCCGGTACCGCCGAACTCACCCGCTGGCCGGAAGTCATGCGCGGCAATCCTTGCGTGCTCGAGGGCATCGCCCACGCGCGAGCGCTGGGCAAGCGCGCCGACGGCCACACCGCCGGCGCATCTTATGAGAAGCTGAACGCCATCGCGGCATCCGGCATCGGCGCGTGCCACGAAGCCATCACCGCCCGCGACGTCATGGACCGCCTGCGCATCGGCCTCTGGACCATGCTGCGCCATAGCTCCCTTCGCCCCGACATGCCGGAGTTGGCCCGTGCCATCACCGAAATGGGCGCCGATACGCGGCGTCTCATGCTCACCGTGGATGGCCCCGCGCCCGGCTTCATCGCCCACGGCGGCTTCATCGATGAAGCCTTGCGCCGCATCGTGGCCGCCGGCGTGCCCCCCGTGACCGCCATCCGGATGGCCACCATCAATCCCGCAACTTACTACCACATGGACGAAGAAGTGGGCGGCATCGCGCCCGGCCGCCTGGCGGACCTGGTGCTCCTGCCCGATCTGGAGCGCTTCCGCCCCGTGCGGGTCATCGCCAACGGCGTCGACGTGTTCCATGAGGGCCGTCTGTCCATCGATCTGCCAACGCTCGATTGGGATGCGTTGGGCATGCGTCCGCGCTTTGCTCCCGCCACGCACGCCTGCCTGCAGCCGGACTGGCAGCCGCCGGCCAATCTGCCGGTGATCGAATTCGTGAGCAACGTCGTCACGCGCGCCGGTGGCCTCCATCCGTGGCAGGACGGCGCCGTGCCGGAAGGACTGGCGCTGGCGGTTCTGCTCGACCGCGGCGGCCGCTGGGCCGTGCCATGCTGGCTGCGCGGCTTCGCCCCGGCGCTGCAGGCGCTGGCCACCACCTACAACACCACCACGCACCTGCTGGTGATCGGCCGCCACCTGCCAGCCATGCGCCGCGCCGCCGAAACCGTGACCGGATTGGGCGGAGGCATCGCCACAGCCGATGGCTGGCAATTCGCATTGCCCATCGCCGGCATGATGTCGCCCGAGCCCTTTGCCGCCACCGTGCGCGCGCAAACCGATCTGGAACAGCGCACGCGCGCCGCCGGCTTCCCCTTCGGCGACATCCTCTACGCGCTGCTCTTCCTGACTTGCGATTTCCTGCCCGGCTGGCGCCTCACCCCGCGCGGCGTCCTGGACGTGAAAACCGGAGAAATCGTCGCGCCGCCACTCATCGCCTAACCCGACCTATCGGCTTGCCTCCCGGACATCCCTGCCGGCAATAAGATCGCGCCCGCCACGGTATCCCTGCGCGGCAGGGAAAGTGGGTATAGAAGCAGGAAGCCGGATGGCGCGTACGTTCTAAGCAGTTGTCGTTCCTTCCGACGCCCTGGCCAGTTGCAGAAAAGACAATTTAAGTTAAGCGCCGATGAACTAACCAAACACCGGTAATGCAAAGCCAAGTTCTCTGTTTTCAATCGGTCTTAACCCGCGGCCCTCGCTGAATGCCTTCTTCCGCCTCATAGTGCAGCAAGCGTCGCCCACCGATATCCCCGTATGTGGCACCCCGTAACCAAACTGTCTTTGATATTGGTGATATTGGGCCTTGACAGGATGCGCGGCTTAGGACATACTGAACCTGACGACCTGCGGCGGCGCACCGCAGCCTGGGACCCCTGGAAACCTGAAACAGCTTGATAGCGGCGTTTACAACCCGGTTTACACGCAGCCGCTCTACACTTACCAGGCCACCGTGGCCGGGGGAGGCAAGGCCAATTTGGTCATCGTAACCACCCTGAACGACCAGGTCTTCGCTTATGACGCGGCACAAACCCAAACCAGCGCGAACCCGTGCAGCTCCTCGGGCGTGCCCTGGGGCACCTGGTATTGGGCGAAGAACCTCATCAATGACCTCGGCGATTGCGGCGGAAGCGCTGACCGGCGTGCTGTCGACACCTGTCGTCTACGTACATGACCAGGTCGTCTACCTCGTTGGGGGTTGCGAAAACACGACCGACAGTAGCATCCACTGGTACCTGCACGGGCTGAACCTGGCGGACGGCAGCGATAAGTTTACGCCCATAGACGTGGGCAAAGGCGTCTATGTTCCGTCGGCTGGGGGCGCCGCGGGCGCGACCTCCGGCACGCTGCCTTTCCAGGCCCAGTACCAGCTTCAGCGCGCCGCCCTATTGCTTGCCGCCAACGGCGATATCTATGTCGCTTTCGGGGTGGCCAACGGAAGCGAGACAGCGTTCGTTAGGTATCCATACCACGGTTGGCTGATCGGCTACCGCGTGACTCCGACGCTCAATTCTACGGCCAATTTCGCGTTCGCCTCGACGCCCAACTATGACTCAAGCAACGGCACGACGCCATGCAGCAACGTCCCCAACTATAGCAATACCGACGTCAGCAACCAATGCGGCCTGGGCGGGGGCATCTGGATGTCGGGAAAGGGTCCGGCCATCTACAACGCTGGCGAGACCACCTACATCGTGGTCGGCACAGGCAATGGAGGAGTCCTGGCGGGTGGTTCTCTTCCCAGTTGGGGCAGCTCGATAGTGTCCTTCGATCTGAACACAACCTGCACGACCACAAGTTCTCCCACCCAATGCAGTCCCGCGGAGTTCTACACGCCAAGCAATTACAAGACCCTAAATGCCAACGACCAGGATATGGGCAACTCTGGCGTGGTGGTGACCGACACGCTGACCGGAGGCTCCAGCCAGCTTGTCGCGTTCGACAAGACGGGCGAGGGCTATGTGCTGAACCCCGGCAGCCTGCCCGGCTACAGCTCGTCCGACTGCAACCAACTGCAAGTTCCAGGGTGCGGTCACCAACGGCGGCACCTGCAACGGAGCGGGCGGCAGCAACTATTGCGACATCAGCATCAGTCCGGTCTATTGGAACTCGTACCTGTTTTTGTGGCCTCGGGCGGAGGATCTGGACTGGTGCTACTGGAACAGCGGCCTTTTTTCCTGCCAGCCAAACACGAAAATCTACTCGAACGACGACCTTGAGCCATCCGGTTTCCCGGGCGGAAGCCTGGTACTCTCCGCTAACTGCACTAACTGCGCGCTTTCCGGCTCCAATGCCATCTTATGGGGCATCGCCACTTCGAAAGCGGCCGTCCCGTACATGGAACCGGACGCTGCTCCGGACAATTTCAGCGCCAAGCTGAAGGCATACAGCCTGCTAACCCCCCGCCCCAGAGCGGAACCACACCGAACTTCACCGTCGACGAAATATGGGCCAGCCCCATTTTTCTGGGTTCCATATTCGCGCAGCCGACGGTTGTAAACGGCAGCGTGTACGTGCCGACGTACGGCAGCGGCGTGGAAGTCTTCTACCCCACCAACCAGTAGACGAGCGCACGGAGACGATCTATGTTCACGCCACCGAGCGCTCAAAGACGACTGTTGCCACTGGTCTTGCTTCTGATCGCGGCGGGCGCGGTCCGGGGCCAAGCGCCGCCCTCCGGCTCCGCAGCAAATAATGGGACACTTACGCTGTTAAATGACTTCAGCCAGGGATACGGCCAGCCCGGGTGGCTCGTGGAAGTTTCACCAGGCACTTTCGCCGGCATAGCTATAGCGTCCAGCCCAGGCGGGAAGCATTCCTCCTAACCAGCCAGGGCGTGCTCAAATCAATATACGCCTTCGCGCTCAATGCGGGACCTATCCAGACCCTGGTTCAGGCCGTGAATAGACGGCTTTATGGCACGCAGCAGGCTCCGTTCGTGAATTTCAGTTTGGCCTTCGGCGGCAGCTTCCGGACCTACCCGCCGGTTCTCCCCTACGCCCCGATTTTCTCGATTCAAATGCCGGACGGCAGTTTGTACGGCACCGAACATCCTTGAACGGTCACAACGCGTTCGCGCGAATGACCCTGAACGGAACGCTGACAGTCCTGCACAACTTCTCCGCCCAGGAAGGCATCCCATATGTCCTGCCCCTCATGGCCTCCGACGGAAATTTCTACGGTATCTCGGGAATAGGCACCAGCACTCCCCCCAATAGCACCTCGGCGATGGTCTACCGGCTGACCCCCCAGCGCGATTTGACAATCTTAGCGACCTATCCGGACGGCCGAAAGGAGTACGCTCCCGGGAACTTCCATGAGACGCTACTCCAAGCCAGCAACGGCAAGCTGTACGGCACCGTCGGGCTGGGCGGCAAGCAGCGCGCGGGCGCCATCTTCGAGCTCTCCCTGGATGGCACTTACAAGGTGCTGCACGAGTTCACGGATTTTGTAAATGGCATCCCCACCTTCCTCACCGAGGCCACCGACGGGAACCTGTATGGCGTGACGGAGGGTCAGATCCAACTCGGCGGTTACAATACTCTCTATCGGATCAGCCCGTCCGGGAACTATGAACGGCTGCAGGTGCTCAACGGGGCGACGATTGGGAACTGCCCTTGCTGGCTAACGCAGGGCAGCGACGGCAGGTTCTACGGAACGGCCATGAACGGGGGCCCGGGGTTTGGCAGCGCATGGATCTGGGACCTGGGGTTGCCCAAGCCGCTGCCGAACGTCCACAAGCTGATCCCCGCCAGCGGTTCGCCGGGAACGGAAGTGGTCGTCTGGGGCGAGAATCTGCTGGGGGCTACGGCGGTCACCTTCAACGGCACGCCCGCGGCCACTTTCCGCAACATGACCAAGAACTATGTGTTCGCCGCCGTGCCGGCGGGCGCGGCGAGCGGCCCTGTCACAATCACGACCCCGAACGGAACGGCGACCTCGCCTACATCGTTTGTCGTCCAGTAGGCGCCCGCGCGTGGCCACCACCCACAACACTACCGCGCACCGCCTCTAATCGGCCGCCACCTGCCAGCTATGCGCCGGGCCGCCGAAACCGCGATCGAACTGTGCGGAGGCCTCGCCACCGCAGGTGGCTGGCCATTCCCCGGATCTGGAACAGCGCATGCGCGCGGCCGGCTTCCCCTTCGGCGACATCCTCTACGCGCTGCTCTTCCTGACTTGCGATTTCCTGCCCGGCTGGCGCCTCACCCCGCGCGGCGTCACGGATGTGAAAACCGGACCGATCGTGGTTCCCCCATCCGCCGCCTAGTACCGCTCTGGCCCTCCTGCCGGGGAAACCATATTGTGCGAGGCGACGACGGATGCTACGCTCGGTGAATCCGCCTGTGATCAATCTCTTTAGAAACGGACTCTCAACGAAGAATGCGCGTCTCGCGTTCTCCGCTAAGCTGGCTGCTCTGCTGGCTGCCGCACTTCCCTTGACGGCTCAATCCCCGGATCTGCTGAAGCAAATTGCGCATCCCCCTCTTCAGCATGTTGTCACCTTCGCCGCCGCAACCCCCGGCTATGGCCCGGAGAGTTTGATGGTGGCGTACAGCTTCCGCGAAGTCGATGTCAAGGACCAAGGCAGAGGTCAGACTATCGCCCTCGTAGACGCCTACGACGATCCAACCGCCGAAGCCGATCTGGCAACCTTCAGTACAAATTTCGGGTTGCCGGCCTGTACCACCGCCAATGGTTGTCTCAAGTTGGTCTACGCGGGTGGCACGAAGCCGCCGGCCGACACCAGCGGCTGGTCCAACGAAATTGCCATCGATACGCAGTGGGCACACGCCATGGCGCCCGCGGCCACCATCATGCTCGTCGAAGCCCAGAGCAGCAGCGTTAGGGATCTGATAGGCGCGGTGGATGCGGCGGTTCAGAATGGCGCCACCGTGGTTTCCATGAGTTGGATCGCATCCGAAGGATCCAACGAGAGTCAGGCGGATACTCACTTCAACGTTACGGGTGTGACTTTCGTCGCGGCATCCGGCGACAGCGGACACGGTGTCGGGTATCCCTCGGCCTCGCCGTTTGTGGTGGCCGTCGGGGGCACTTCTCTTTACGTCAATACCAACGGCTCCTGGGCGAGTGAAACGGCTTGGTCGGGGTCGGGCGGCGGCACTAGCAGGTTCGAAGCCGAACCGTCTTACCAGACAGGCGTCCAGACCACCGGCAAGCGCGGCGTTCCCGACGTGGCTTATGATGGAAACCCAAATACCGGGGTTCCGTCCTACAATAGTTACGCCTGCGGCGCGTGCTTGACCGGCTGGGGGCAATGGGGCGGCACCTCGATCGGCACTCCGCAGTGGGCGGCCTTGTTTGCCATCGCTAATTCCCTGCGCGTACGGGCAGGGAAGACCACGCTGACCCAGCCGCAAGTCGTACTGTATCCCGCAGCCGAAACCGCCTATCACGACATTACTTCGGGCAGCAATGGCGCCTGCGGGTCACAGTGCCAAGCCGGCCCCGGGTATGATTTTGTGACTGGTCTTGGCTCCCCAATCGGCCGTGCGCTGATTCTCAAATTGGTGGAGTCCCGGTAACGAGGCGGCTGAAGACAGAAGACAGAAGTCAGAATCGCGGCTGCTATTCTGACTCCTGATCTGTGACTCCTGACTTCTTCAGTAGCAACGCCCAGTCCAGCCATCCGGGGGCCTGCGGAGATTTCCAGCGCGGTCCTTCGACTGGCGGCAAGGGCACCCATTCTCCGGTGAAGGCGCTGAACCAGGCCGCCTCGTAGCGCCCCGATTCGAGCGTCACGGTCACATCGCCGCCGTTCGGCAGGTAGACCGCGTAAATCTCGCCCGGCTTCGCCAGGCAATATGCGCCGCTGTTGACCAGTCCGTCGTGCGGATCGGTCTTCCACCACTCAAAGCTTGTAAAGAAGTCCACCATGTGCTCGTAGCCCTTGAGCATCACCATGGTATCGTCGCCGCGCCCGTTGATCCAGCCGCCTCCGGTATCGGGCCAGATGTTCGTGCCGCGCCGTGCGCTCTCCCCCGCGGTGCCGTAGGCGCCGGCCATGGCGATATCCCAAGCCACGCGCCGCAGCGTCTCCGCTGAATCCGACCCCATGCCCGGCGCCCAGTGCGGGTAGTGATCCTCGTAGCCGTACTCTTCATTCGTCTGCGGAATGATGCGCCCGGTCTTCAGTTGGATCTGCCGCTCCTCCAACATCAGGGCGTGCTGTGTGCGCGACCAGTCTTGAATCGAAGTGAACCCAAACCACGCGGCGGCCCGGTCCTGATGCTCGCGATGCACGGGATGGCTGGTGGCCAGATGCCGGTAAGGGTCCCAGCCTTCGAGCAGCGTGCCGGTTTCGTGCGCCCACTTCTCGTCGCGAAAGCTGTCGAGGTCGTCGCCCAGGTCCCAGGTGATGTTCGAGAATGCGCCCAGGCGCGCGGCGGCATAACGCAGATAGCGGTGCTCGTCCTCGCTGCCCGCGCCCGGGTGGATGTGGCCGTCGCCGATGTCCTGGACCACGGAGACGATCATGTCGCGCTCCCGGGCAAAGCGCAGCATGCGCTCGTACCGGCGCCAGTAGGCCGTGTCGAAGCGCGTAAAGTCGATGCCCGGATTGTCGTAGCTCTCCGGCCGCTGGGCGACCCACGGCCGCAGAAACAGCGTGAAGTTGTCGCCCGTCATCGCCGGTTCGCCGTACATCGTGAACGTCCCGCCGGAGAGCAGCACCCGCATGCGGTTGATCTTCAGGCCGCTTAGGCGCTGGATGGAATTCCGTATGAATCGCTCGTCGCGCCAGCCCATCAGCCAGAAGGCGGTGGTGCCGTTGAAGAAGTAGTGTTCGCCCGTGCCTTCCCAAATGAAATGCCACGGGTACTGCGGATCCACGCGGATGGGGCCGCGCCGGTGGCCGCCCGTAGCTTCGAAACCGCCGTCATAGGTTTTTTCGAAATCGCCCTGCCGGTAGACCACCGAGTATTTGTAATCGCCCGGCGCAGACGGCATGAAGCGAATACGGAAGACGCTCCCGCCGGGCGCGTCGCAGAAGCCATCCACCTGGACGCTCTCGGCGGCGCCGCGTTTGGAGAACGATCCGGCGAGGGTGGCGCCGGTGAAGGGATTGCCTGCGCCGGGTGCGGCGATGGCGGCGGTGACTTCGACGAAGTCATACGCAGCGACGCGCGGGGCGGACTGGGAGAATGACACATCGGCCGGCGCTGCCGCCAATAGCACAGGCAACGCAAGTATGCTGGCGCACAGGTAACGGAACATGCCCCCACTGTAGCGCTTTGGTGGGGCAGACCTCCAGGTCTGCGCGGGTCCTCCAGGACCCGCCCCCGCCGGGCCTGCTATCATGAGTTCCATCATGCCCGATCTCAGTTCGGTGTCCGCTCCGATGTCCGAAGCCGTCACCCACAATATCCGCGTGGAGGTTCTGTCGCAGTACTCAGCCGAGAACTCACGGCCGCTGCAGGACGAATGGGTGTTCCAATACACGGTGCGCATTACNNAGCCGGTGCTGGCGCCGGGCGAATCCTTCAAATACTCGTCGTGGTGCCCGCTCAAGACTCCCATGGGCATGATGCACGGCACGTATCAGATGGTCCGCACGGACGGGAGCCGCTTCGACATTGAGATCGCGCCTTTCGCGCTGAAAGCCCGATACACGGTGAATTGACTGGTGGGGCAGGCCCTTGGCCTGCGGCGGCCTCTCAGG